>NZ_JBYUVT010000018.1:0-97239 GCF_058135255.1 Flavobacterium sp. LK-23 | reverse complement strand
ACCATTAACTGGAGTTTTAGCGACGGGAACGGAAACGTAGAAACTGCAGCTCAAAAAGTAATTATTAAGGACACTCAGAAACCTGTAAAACCAACATTGGCGGATATTACGGGAGAATGTTCTGCAACAGCAACAGCTCCGACAACGACGGATAATTGTAAAGGAACGGTAGCTGGAACAACGACAGATCCATTGACATATAACGCTCAGGGAACTTATACCATTAACTGGAGTTTTAGCGACGGGAACGGAAACGTAGAAACTGCAGCTCAAAAAGTAATTATTAAGGACACTCAAAAACCTGTAAAACCAACATTGGCTGATATTACGGGAGAATGTTCTGCAACAGCAACTGCTCCGACAACCACAGACAACTGTGCAGGAACAGTGACTGGAACAACGACAGATCCATTGACATATAACGCTCAGGGAACTTATACCATTAACTGGAGTTTTAGCGACGGGAACGGAAACGTAGAAACCGCAACTCAGAAAGTAATTATTAAAGACACGCAGAAACCTGTAAAACCAACATTGGCTGACATTACGGGAGAATGCTCTGCAACAGCAACAGCTCCGACAACGACAGATAATTGTAAAGGAACGGTGACTGGAACAACGACAGATCCGCTAACTTATAATGCTCAGGGAACTTATACCATTAACTGGAGTTTTAGCGATGGAAATGGAAACGTAGAAACTGCGAGTCAAAAAGTTATTATTAAAGACACTCAGAAACCTGTAAAACCAACATTGGCTGATATTACGGGAGAATGTTCTGCAACAGCAACTGCTCCGACAACGACGGATAATTGTAAAGGAACGGTGACTGGAACAACGACAGATCCATTGACCTATAACACTCAGGGAACTTATACCATTAACTGGAGTTTTAGCGACGGAAACGGAAACGTAGAAACTGCGACTCAAAAAGTAATTGTTAAAGACACCCAGAAGCCGTCAATCACTTGTCCGTTGGGAGTTTCAGTTTCGACAGATGCGAATTCATGCACTGCAACTGGAGTTGTTTTAGGTACTCCGACAGTATCAGATAATTGCTCTGGAACTATAACAGTGACAAATGATGCACCTTCAAGTTTCCCAATCGGAAACACAATGGTGACATGGACAGCAACAGATGCAGGAGGAAATACAGAGACTTGTACGCAAATCGTTAAAGTAATCGGTGAAATTATAGCAAATGATGATAGTGTTTCTTCATCAAATGGAGTAGCTGGAGGAGTAGTTATTACTAATGTTTTTGATAATGATGTTTTAAATTGTAATAAAGTAAATAGAGGAGATGTTGATGTTACAGTAAATGGTACTGTACCTTCAGTGTTAATTTTTAATACTGCAAATGGTGCTCTTTCAGTAAAACCGAATACACCAACAGGTACTTATACTTTTGATTATTCAATTTGTGAAATTGCTAATAGTGGAAATTGCAATACAGCTACAGTTAAAGTTGAAATTGTAAATGATTTAGTAGCGGTTAAAGATGATTTCGGAACAAAAACTTCAGGATCATCATCGGCAATTGTCGGAAACGTAAAATCAAACGACACTTTAGACGGCGCATCTGTTACGTCTGCAAATACTGTTGTTACAGCTGGAAGCGACGGGCCATTAAGCGTTGATGCCGACGGAGATGTTACTCTTGCGGCAAACACGCCAAGCGGAAGCTACAGCATTACATATGAAATCTGCGAGAAAGATGCGAATCCTTCAAACTGCAAGACAGCGACAGCAGAGGTTAAAGTTGAAAACGGCTTAATTGCGGTTAAAGATGATTTCGGAACAAAAACTTCTGGATCTACAGCTGCAGTTATTGGCAATGTTAAATCAAACGACACTTTAGACGGGGCATCTGTTACGTCTGGAAATACAGTTGTTACAATTGACAGCAACGGACCATTAAGCGTTGATGCAGACGGAGATGTTACTCTGGCAGCCAACACGCCAAGCGGAAGCTACAGCATCACATACGAAATCTGCGAGAAGGGTGCGAATCCATCAAACTGCAAGACAGCTACAGCAGAGGTTAAAGTTGAAAATGGCTTAATTGCGGTTAAAGATGATTTCGGAACAAAAACTTCTGGATCAACAGCTGCAATTGTCGGAAATGTTAAATCAAACGACACTTTAGACGGAGCATCTGTTACGTCTGTAAATACTGTTGTTACAATTGACAGCGACGGACCATTAAGCGTTGATGCAGACGGAGACGTTACTCTTGCGGCAAACACGCCAAGCGGAAGCTACAGCATCACATACGAAATCTGCGAGAAGGGTGCGAATCCATCAAACTGCAAGACAGCTACAGCAGAGGTTAAAGTTGAAAATGGCTTAGTTGCGGTTAAAGATGATTTCGGAACAAAAACTTCTGGATCAGCAGCTGCAATTGTCGGAAATGTTAAATCAAACGACACTTTAGACGGAGCATCTGTTACGTCTGCAAACACGGTTGTTACAATTGACAGCAACGGACCATTAAGCGTTGATGCCGACGGAGACGTTACTTTGGCAGCCAGCACGCCAAGCGGAAGCTACAGCATTATATACGAAATCTGCGAGAAGGGTGCGAATCCATCAAACTGCAAGACAGCTACAGCAGAGGTTAAAGTTGAAAATGGCTTAATTGCGGTTAAAGATGATTTCGGAACAAAAACTTCTGGATCTACAGCTGCAGTTATTGGCAATGTTAAATCAAACGACACTTTAGACGGAGCATCTGTTACGTCTGGAAATACGGTTGTTACAATTGACAGCAACGGACCATTAAGCGTTGACGCCGACGGAGACGTTACTCTGGCAGCAAACACGCCAAGCGGAACGTACAGCATTACATACGAAATCTGCGAGAAGGGTGCGAATCCATCAAACTGCAAGACAGCTATAGCAGAGGTTAAAGTTGAAAATGGCTTAATTGCGGTTAAAGATGATTTCGGAACAAAAACTTCAGGATCAGCATCGGCAATTGTCGGAAACGTAAAATCAAACGACACTTTAGACGGCGCGTCTGTTACGTCTGCAAACACGATTGTGACGATTGACAGCGACGGACCATTAAGCGTTGATGCAAACGGAGATGTTACTCTGGCAGCCAACACGCCAAGCGGAAGCTACAGCATTACATACGAGATCTGCGAGAAAAACGCAAATCCTTCAAACTGCAAGACAGCGACAGCAGAGGTTAAAGTTGAAAATACAATTGACGCAGTACTAGATATTATTACTCCAATTAATGGAAACATTGGCGGAATAACAGTATCTCTAATAGGAAACGATACGCTAAATGGAGACAAAGCAGTAATTGGAATCAATTCAGGAGAAGTTACAATAAGTATTGTAGGCACTTTACCATCAGGATTGACATTAAATACAAATGGAACTATTACAGTAGCTTCAGGAACTCCAAAAGGAGATTATAAAGTAGAATATACAATATGTGAAGTAGGTGCAGTCCCTGCAAACTGCGACTCGGTAACTATTACCGTACCGGTAACAGCAGGAAACCTTGTGGCAAATGCAGATGAAATTCCGTCAGTTTTAGGATCGAATGTTCCTCAGACATTAGGGAGAAATGTATTTGACAATGACACTAAAAACGCGCAGCCATTAGACCCAGCAGATGTTACGCTGAAAACTACATCGGCAGATCCGAAAGGATATCTGAGTGTAGATGCAGACGGAAAAATTATTTTAGGCGCAAATCCTCCGGCAGGAGATTATGAGCTAACGTATGAAATCTGCGAGAAATTAAATCTGGACAACTGCAGTTCAAACACTGTGAAGGTAACAGTTGGATTGCCAGTAATTGATGCTGTTGAAGACGTAATCGCTTCGATAAACGGAAATATCGGCGGAAAAACAATTTCATTAACTGCAAACGATAAACTAAACGGAAATCCAATCACAGTTGGAACGGCAGCAGGAGAAGTTAAGTTTGAAATTATCGGAACGCTTCCAACAGGATTGACGCTTAATTCAGATTACACCATAAGCGTTGCGCCAAATACTCCAAAAGGAGATTATAAGGTAGAATATAAAATCTGCGAAAACACGAATCCACTAAACTGCGACTCGGTTACTATTACCGTACTGGTAACAGCAGGAAACCTTGTGGCAAATGCTGATGAAATTCCATCAGTTTTAGGATCGAATGTTCCTCAGACATTAGGGAAAAATGTATTTGACAATGACACTAAAAATGCACAGCCATTAGATCCTTCAGATGTTACGCTGAAAACTACAGCGGCAGATCCAAAAGGATATCTGACTATAGATGCAGACGGGAAAATTATCTTGGGAGCGAATCCTCTAGCGGGAGATTATGAGCTGACGTATGAAATCTGCGAGAAATTAAATCCAGACAACTGCAGTTCAAATACTGTGAAAGTAACTGTTGGAACGCCAGTAATTGATGCAGTTGAAGACGTGATCGCTTCGATAAACGGAAACATTGGCGGAAAAACAATTTCATTGACTGCAAACGATAAATTAAACGGAAGTCCAATCACAGTTGGAACGGCAGCAGGAGAAGTTAAGTTTGAAATTATCGGAACGCTTCCAACAGGATTGACGCTTAATTCAGATTACACCATAAGTGTTGCGCCAAATACTCCAAAAGGAGATTATAAGGTAGAGTACAAAATCTGCGAAAACACGAATCCAACAAATTGCGATTCAGTTATTATAACTGTACCAGTTACGGGAGGAAATCTTGTAGCAAATGAAGATCTTATGCCATTAGCAGTAGGAGTAAACATTCCGCAGAAACTAATCAACGTTTTTGAGAACGATACTAAAGACGGAAATAAATTAGTACCATCAGAGGTAGATCTTCAAGTAACGCAAGAAGATCCAAAAGGATATTTAACGGTGGATGCAGACGGAAATGTTGTACTAGCTCCTAATGCACCTGCGGGAGAATATGAATTGACATACACAATATGCGAGAAATTAAATCCGAATAATTGTGATTCAAATGTTGTAAAAGTTACGGTAACAGAACCAAAAATGGCAGTAACTGCAAATAGTTATTGTTCAAACAATGTTCCTTATGTTAACTATTCGGTTTCACCAGAAAATTTCACAACAAATAATCTATTAACAGTAAAATGGATTGATAGTAATAATAATGTAGTGGCAACTCAAACCAATCTGCCATTAAGCGGAAATATTTTATGGCCTGGAGCAGAGGTTGATAGTAACAAAAATGGAACAGATTGGCCAGGATGGATTTTAAATAACGGAATATGGTCAGAAGGTGCCGACGGATTTGAAGCTACCAGAAATGGAGTGAAAATTGAGTTTTCATTAAATCCAACGGTTACAGTTTCTGTTGCTTATCCGCCAGCTACGCCAGATTGTAATGCACGTCCAACATTCTCAATAAAAGCAAATAATGATGAAACGGGACCTGTAAATGTGAAAAAAGGAGCAAACGCTACGGTTAATATTTTTCTAAATGACTTATTGAATGGAGCGCAAATTAAGCCTTCAGATGTTATTTTATCAATACCTGTAGTAAATCCAAACTTCTCATTAAATGAAAATGGTTCAGTCAATATTGCTGCAAATACGCCAGATGGAATTTACGAATTGACTTATCAGATCTGTGAAGCTGCAAATACATCAAATTGCAGTCAAGCGGTAATTAAAATTACAGTTGATAATGTTGCAGATCCAGCTCCGCCAACAGAAAATCAAATTACTTTAAATAATGATAATGATGTTAGTGCAGATGGAATTAATGGTTCATTAGAATTTGTAAATGTTTTAGAAAATGATTTAATAAACGGAAAACCAATAAATCCTGCAGATGTTACAATTAAGCCTTTAACAGAAAGTCCGTATTTTGAATGGAATGCTGACGGAACGGTAAATGTTAAGCCAAACACGCCAGGAGGAAATTATCCGTTGACTTATCAGGTTTGCGAAAAGGCAAATTCGTCAAATTGTTCTACTGCGACATTAAATGTTTTTGTAGAAGTGCCTGCTATTTCTGTGATCAAAACAGCAGTTTTCAATGACGAAAATAAGAGCGGTTTTGCAAATGCAGGAGAAACAATTACGTACAAATTTACTGTAACCAATACAGGAAATGTACCACTTGTTGGAATCACAATTAACGATCCGTTGCCAGGAGTAGTAGTTTCTGGATCAGCAATCAATTTGGGTGTCAACGAATCGAACGAAACTAATTTTACAGCGGTTTACAAAATCACTCAAGAAGATATTAACCGTGGCAGTGTGATTAATCAGGCAACAGTTAAAGGAAGCAGTGTAAGAGGAGTTGTAGTTGAAGATCAGTCAGACGATGCAAGCAATAGCGGAGATAGTCCAACAGTCTTAGACCTAAACGGATGTTCAATTAAAGTAATGAATGCTTTCTCTCCAAATGGAGACAGCAAGAATGCAAGATTCTACATTAGAGGAATTGAATGTTATCCAGATAACACGGTTGAAATTTATAACCGTTGGGGAGTTTTGGTTTTCAGTATAGATCAGTACAATAATAACGATCGAGTTTTTGAAGGATATTCTAACGGACGTTCTACAATCAAACAAACAGATGGTCTTCCAGTTGGAACGTATTTCTATATCTTAAAATACAAAGACAGTGCTCAGAAATCTCACCAAGAATCTGGTTACTTATACCTTAATAAATAAATGGGATTACGGCTTAGTTAACCCTAGGCCGTTCTAAAACTTAATAAATGAAAAAATTAATTTTAGTTTTTATGTTTTTTTCGATTGTGTCAAATGCGCAACAAGATGCGCAATATACACAATACATGTATAACACAATCGAAGTCAATCCAGCCTATGCAGGCTCACGTGGAGCACTAAGCGTTTTTGGTTTATATCGTACACAATGGATTGGATTAGATGGAGCGCCAGAAACGAGTACATTTTCTGTTAATACACCTTTGAATAATACTGATTTAGGACTTGGAGTTTCTTTGGTAAATGATAAAATCGGACCAACTGTAGAGAATACTTTATCGGCAGATTTGTCTTATACAATTCCAACTTCAGATACATGGAATTTGTCTTTCGGAATAAAAGGAACAGCCAATCTTTTTAATATCGATATCAATAAATTGAGTTATGAAGATCAAGATGATCCGCAGTTTCAGAACCTTAAGAATAAATTTTCGCCCAATGTTGGAGCGGGACTTTATTTTCATTCAGACAGAGCATATATCGGGTTATCGGTTCCTAATTTTATAGAAACAAATCGTTATGACTCAGACGATGTGGCTATTTTCAAAGAAAAAATCAATTATTATTTAATAGCAGGTTATGTATTTAATCTAGATCGTTTAGAGTACATAAAATTCAAACCAGCATTAATGACCAAAATGGTAGAAGGAGCTCCTTTGCAGGTTGATGTTTCAGGAAATTTTATGTTTAATGACAAATTTGTTTTAGGACTTGCTTATCGGTGGAGTGCATCTGTTAGTGCAATGGCAGGATTTCAAGTTACAAAAGGAATGTACATAGGTTATGGTTATGATCATGAAACGACACGATTAAGAAAATACAATTCTGGATCTCATGAGATTTTCTTAAGATTCGAATTCTTTAATAATTACAATAAAATGATATCCCCAAGATTCTTTTAATACAACCTATGAAAGCTAGAAATTTAATATTGATCATTTTACTGTTTTGTTTTTTTTCAAATGTAAATGCACAAAATCCATTTACTACGATGAATATAAAATATGCAGATAAAAAATACGAAGAGTACGCTTACGCGGATGCCATAAAAGTATACGAGACTTTAGTAAATGCTGAAACTGCCAACGAAGGTGTAATTCAGCGTTTGGCAAATTCATACTATTTTAATGGTGAATTAAAGAAAGCCTTAAAATGGTACGAACAGTTATTTGTGATAAACGAAAACCAAGAAGCTGAATATTTGTATCGATACGCACAATCATTAAAATCGGGAGGAGACTATCGTAGATCTGATGAGATTTTGCAGAAATTCAATCAAAAAGCAACTGCAGAAAAGAGAGCAGATCTTATTAGAAGCGACAAAAATTATTTAGAAGACATTAAAGAAAATTCGGGTCGATTCCAAATTGCCGATGCTGGCGTTAATTCTCGATATTCAGATTACGGAAGCGTTGTTTACAATAATAAAATCATTTTTACTTCTGCACGCGATACAGGCGGAGTTGTTAAAGCTAATTTTCAATGGACAAACAGATCATTCTCTAGATTATACACAGCTGATCTACTTCCAGACGGAAGCGTTGGAAAACCAGAACTTTTAGTAAAAAGAAAAAAAGATAATTTCAATGAGTCAAGTCCGATTTTTACTAAAGATGGACGAACGATGTATTTTACTCGAAATAATTTTACAGATGGTAAAAGACGCAGCAACGACAAAAATGTAACGCTATTAAAATTGTACAAAGCAGAATTGATAGATAACGAATGGAAAAATGTTGCAGAACTCCCGTTCAATAGCGATCAATACAGTACGGCGCATCCCGCTTTAAGCGTAGACGAAAAAACACTTTATTTTGCATCAGATATGCCGGGAACTTTGGGACAATCTGATATTTATAAAGTTGCAATTAATAATGATGGAACTTTTGGTACACCAGAAAACTTAGGCTCAACTATTAATACAGAAGGAAGAGAAACTTTTCCTTTTATTTCTGGAGAAAACGAATTGTATTTTGCTACAGACGGACGTCCAGGTTTAGGAGGATTAGACATTTTTGCTTCTCGTATTAAAGCAAACGGAACTTATGATGATGTCCTAAATGTTGGAGAACCTGTAAATAGTAAACAAGACGATTTTGCCTTCAGTATTGACAGCAAAAGCAGAAGCGGTTACTTTTCTTCAAACAGAGAAAACGGACTAGGGATGGATGATATTTATAGATTTACAGAAACAAGAAGATTAATCTGCGAACAAAACTTATCAGGAACAGTAACAGATGCAGAAACAAACGAAATATTGTCCAATACTTCTCTGACTTTGTTTAATGAAAAATTTGATCCAGTTGGAACAATCACCACAGACGAAAAAGGAAATTACATCTTTCCCGATCTAAGATGTGGCAAAAAATACACTATTAGAACTGCTAAAAACGATTATAATGCCAAAGAAGTTGTAGTAACAATCCTTAAAGAAAAAGGAGAAACTACAGAAATGATTGCATTAAATAAAGTATTTAAACCACTTGCAGCAAAAACGGTAGCGATCAAAAAAGTGGCAATTAGTCCAGTAAAATTGAGTTCTATGCGTGTAGGAGTAGACATTGCAAAACTGTTAAACCTTCCTATGAACTTCTTTGATTTGGGTAAAGCAACTATTAAAAAGACATCAGAACCACAATTAATGAAAGTGGTAAATCTTTTAAATGATTATCCAAACATGAGACTAGATATTCGTTCGCATACCGACAGTCGTTCTTCTTCAGAAAGCAATCAGATTCTTTCAGAAAAAAGAGCGCAATCGACAAAAAACTGGTTAATTCAAAAAGGAATCAGCGAAGATCGATTAACTGCAAAAGGTTATGGCGAAACGCAATTAGTAAACAAATGTGCAGACGGAGTGAAATGTACAGAAAAACAGCACATGCAAAATAGACGAAGCGAGTTTATTATTGTATCGATGTAAAAGAACCTTTATATAAAATTTAAAAACCCTTTTCTAGAATTCAGAAAAGGGTTTTTGTTTATAAATTAATCTGTCATTACTATTTCATTAATTTCACTTAAAAATTCAAATTCATCCAAAGGAATTAGTTGCAATACAGTTTCTAATATTAAACTCACATTTATAGACTGTTTTTTATTATTCTCTAAAAATATATGGGCGTTTTGATCTAAAGCCAAAATGCATAGTTTCAGCATATCGGAAATAAAATAACCCATTTCAGAATAATTTTGAAATTTAATTTGAGCGACATTATCTTCAGTTTTGTCGCTAATAGGTTTTAAGGTGTTGAAATATAAAGAAGTAAGTTTTCTTAGATGATCTAAATTTTTAATTTTATTTGCTTCCATGTAAGATTTTTTTTAAACAAAAATAATATTAAATTTTAACATGACATATATGTCGTGTTGTTTTTTGACACAGTTTGATAGATTTGATTTGTGGAAAAGAATAAATACGAGTTAGAAATTGTTAGATTAGGTATATTAATCAAAGAACTCAGACAAAAAGATAGCATTACACAAGAACAATTATCAACATTATGCAATGTTGATGTGCGGACTATTCAACGAATTGAAAAAGGAGAACAAAATATTTCAATCAGTTTGCTTTTTTCAATAGCAGATGCATTAAAGATAGAGTCGGCAGTTTTAATTAGTAAAATATTTTCAGAGAATTCATAACTAAAATTATTGTTTCCTTAGTCCTAGCGGGACGAAATATTTATACGATATTATTAAATCAATTTAAGAGCCCCAGCCGGGGTGATATTAAGCTCCTCAGGAGCTTTTTTCTTTTACCATAATTTTTGGCTATAAATATTATGCTTCTCTGAAGCATTGTTTTTAATAGTCATAAAAAGAAAAACTCCGTTAGGAGTTTATGATCGGTAGACTGGTCGGTAAACGTTAAAAAATCTAATTTTCTTCAAAAAACAATTCTAAACAAATTCATTCTTTGCACTATAATTTTGAAAATATAAATTTTGATGTATTATGTTTAAAATGAATTATTTATGTCTTTAAAAAATCGATTTCGCTGTAGATTGTGTTGGTTTTTGTTTTAACTTTATAAACCTAAAAATTTTTCATTATGACTGTAGATCAAATACTTAAAGCAAAAGGAAGAAATGTGTATTCTATTTTCTCCAATTTAACGGTTTATGATGCGTTAAAAGTTATGGGAGAAAAAAACATTGGAGCAATTTTAGTTATGGATGATAATATTTTAAAAGGAATATTATCGGAAAGGGATTATGCTAGAAAAATTGTTCTGAAGGATAAATCTTCTAAAGAAACTTTTGTTCATGAGATTATGGAAAGTAATGTTTTTACGGTAAAACTTTCAGATAATCTTGAAGATTGTATGGAACTTATGAGCGAAAAAAGAATAAGACACCTGCCTGTTTTAGAAGAAGGAACAGTGGTTGGAGTAATTTCAATCAGTGATGTGGTGAAGGCAATTATAGAAATTCAAAAAGATACAATCAACCATTTGAATTCTTATATTTCTCAATAAACAGTAACTAAAAACGATAAAAATTCAAACGAGTCCAATTTCTATTGGACTTTTTTTATTTATTCGAATAGATTTTAAGAAAAGAAAACGCTAAAAAGACGCCATTTTAAAACAAGACTTATATCTTTGTAAGCTAGAATAAATGCTAAAAAAATGAACAAAGAGAGTAAAAGAAGAGAGGCGTTACTGTACCATGCAGAACCAACTCCAGGAAAAATTCAGGTAGTTCCAACAAAAAAATATGCAACCCAGAGAGACTTATCATTGGCTTATTCGCCAGGAGTTGCAGAACCATGTTTAGAAATCGCAGCAAACAAAGAAGACGTTTATAAATATACAGCCAAAGGAAATTTAGTAGCCGTAATCTCAAACGGTACAGCTGTTTTAGGTCTTGGAAATATTGGTCCAGAAGCAGGAAAACCTGTAATGGAAGGAAAAGGTTTATTATTTAAAATATTTTCTGATATAGACGTTTTTGATATCGAAATCGATACTGAAAATGTGGAAGAATTTATTCAAACGGTAAAAAATATTGCTCCAACTTTTGGAGGTATCAATTTGGAAGATATTAAAGCTCCAGAATCTTTTGAAATCGAAAGAAGATTGATCGAAGAATTGGATATTCCGGTAATGCACGACGACCAGCACGGAACAGCAATTATCTCTTCTGCAGCTTTAATCAACGCACTTGAATTGGCAGGTAAAAAAGCTGAAGACGTAAAAGTAGTAGTTTCTGGAGCAGGATCTGCGGCGATTGCGTGTACAGATTTATATGTTTTACTTGGAGTAAAAGTAGAAAATGTTTTAATGTACAACAGTAAAGGACTTTTAACTAAAGACAATCCTGCACTTTCAGATTTACAATTAAAATATGCGATTGACGGACCTCAGATTCCTTTGGCTGAAGCGGTAAAAGACGCTGACGTTTTCATCGGATTATCTTCTGGAGATATTCTTTCGCCAGAAATGTTATTAACAATGGCAAAAAATCCGATCGTTTTTGCAATGGCAAATCCGAACCCGGAAATCGATTATAATTTGGCTACAGAAACTCGTAAAGATGTTATTATGGCTACTGGACGTTCAGATTTTCCTAATCAGGTAAATAACGTTTTAGGTTTTCCTTATATCTTTAGAGGAGCGCTAGACGTAAGAGCGACAAAAATTAACGAAGAAATGAAAATGGCGGCTGTAAAAGCTTTAGCTATTTTGGCAAAAGAACCAGTTCCGGAACAAGTTAACGTAGCATACGGCGCAACAAAACTTGGTTTTGGTCAAGAATATATCATTCCTAAACCATTCGATCCTAGATTGATTACAGTGGTGGCTCCAGCGGTTGCAAAAGCAGCAATGGAATCTGGAGTAGCAAAAAATCCTATTACAGATTGGGCAGCTTACGAAGATGTTCTTCGCGAACGTATGGGTAACGATAACAAAATGGTGCGTTTGATTACAAACCGTGCGAAATTAAATCCAAAGAAAATTGTTTTTGCTGAAGCAGATCAATTAAACGTTTTAAAAGCAGCTCAAATTGTTTACGAAGACGGAATCGGATTCCCTATCTTATTAGGGAACAAAGAGCAGATTTTGGAATTAAAAGCAGAATTAGGTTTTGATGCCGATTTAGAAATTATCGATCCAAAAACAGATGAGGAAGCCGTAAGACGTAATAAGTTTGCAAAATCATTCTGGGAAACTAGAGGAAGAAGAGGTGTTTCTAAATTAGATGCTGAAAAATTCATGCGCGAGAGAAACTACTTTGCCGCTATGATGGTTAACGAAGGAGAGGCAGATGCAGTGGTAACAGGACATTCTAGAAGCTATCCTTCAGTAGTTAAGCCAATGCTTCAGTTAATCGAAAAAGCGCCTAATGCTTCTTTGGTAGCAACTGCAAATATGATGCTTACATCTCGTGGGCCAATGTTCTTATCGGATACAGCAATAAACATTAATCCGTCTGCACAAGATTTGATTAACATTGCCATTATGACCGCAAAAACGGCAAAAATGTTTGGTATTGAGCCAGTTATAGCAATGGTTTCATTCTCAAACTTTGGTTCTTCAACTAGCGAAAGCGCTTCAAAAGTTAGAGAAGCTGTAGCTTACTTACATAAAAATCATCCAGAATTAATTGTTGATGGAGAAATTCAAGCAGATTTTGCATTAAATCCAGAAATGCTTCAAGAGAAATTCCCATTCTCTAAATTAGCAGGAAAAAAAGTGAATACATTGGTTTTCCCTAACTTAGAGTCAGCAAATATCACTTACAAATTATTGAAAGAATTGTATAAAGTGAATTCAATAGGACCAATTATGATGGGTATGGGCAAACCAGTTCACATTTTCCAATTGGGTGCTAGCGTTGAAGAAATGGTAAATATGGCAGCTATTGCTGTTATTGATGCACAGGAAAAAGAAAGTAAAAAGAATAAAATAACACAATAAACGTTCTAACAAGGATTGAACAAATTTGTCGTAGTTTTATGGCATTTTTGTTATATTTGATACTAATAAATTACATTTATGATAGCACATTTGCAGGGAAGATTAGTAGAAAAGAATCCTACAGAGGTTGTAATTGATTGTGGAGGGGTTGGTTATCAGGTAAATATATCATTGCATACCTTCTCCTTAATTCCAAATTCTGAAAATATAAAATTGTATACGCATCTTCAAATTAAAGAAGATGCGCATACTTTATATGGTTTTGCCGAAAAATCAGAACGCGAAATTTTTAGAATGCTGCTTTCTGTTTCAGGAATCGGTGCTGGAATCGCGAGAACAATGCTTTCGTCTATAGAACCAAAGCAAATTATAAACGCTATTGCATCAGGAGATGTTGGCGTAATCCAGTCTATCAAAGGGATTGGAAACAAAACAGCACAAAGAGTTATACTTGATTTAAAGGAAAAAGTTGTTAAATTGTACGATATTGACGAAGTTTTTGCTGTTCAAAACAATAGAAATCGAGATGAAGCGTTATCTGCTCTAGAAGTGTTAGGTTTTGTCCGAAAAGCTTCCGAAAAAGCGGTAGAAAGAATCGTAAAAGAAGATCCAGAAGCTACCGTTGAAACAATTATCAAAAAGGCTTTAAAAAGCTTATAAATTTCATTTTATATAAAAGAATTCTATGCGTAAAATTTGTATTTTGTTGCTGGTATTGCTCTGCGGTAATGTTTTACGGGCACAGGTTACACCGGCGGCACAAGATACAACTAAAACTCAGTTTTCAGTAGGTAAGATAGAGCTCGAAGATCCTCCGAGCGTACTTTCGGCATATAGATACGATCCTATTACAGATCGTTATATCTATACCAATTCGGTAGATGGTTTCTCCATTAATTACCCTTTAATTCTAACTCCAAAAGAATACGAAGATTTAGTTCTCAAAGAAGCAAGAAGAGATTATTTTAGAAAAAAATCCGATGCTATTGATGGTAAAAAAGCAGGAGCTGAGGCAGCCAAAAAAGATTTATTGCCAAGATATTATATCAACTCGAGTTTGTTCGAAAGCATTTTTGGAAGTAATACTATAGATGTAAAGCCCACAGGGTCAGTAGAAATGGACTTGGGTATGCGTTATACCAAACAAGACAACCCGTCATTTTCGCCAAGAAACAGATCCTCTCTAACTTTTGATTTCGACCAAAGAATCAGTATGAGTTTAATGGGGAAAATTGGAACTCGTTTGGAGGTAAATGCCAACTACGATACACAATCTACATTTGCATTTCAGAATTTATTTAAACTAGCTTACACGCCTTCGGAAGATGATATTGTTCAGAAAGTTGAGGTCGGTAACGTTAGTATGCCTTTAAATAGTACTTTAATTCGAGGCGCACAAAGTTTATTTGGGGTTAAAGCGCAACTGCAATTTGGTAAGACAACTGTTACGGGAGTTTTCTCAGAACAAAAGTCTCAAACCAAAAGTATAGTCGCAGAGGGTGGCGGTACCGTACAAAACTTCGATTTATTTGCCTTAGATTATGATAATGACCGACATTTCTTCTTATCACAATACTTTAGAAATAAATACGATTCTTCTCTTAAAAACTATCCGTTAATTGACAGCCGTGTTCAAGTTACAAGAATCGAAGTATGGGTAACGAATAAACAGAATAGGGTAACAACAACCAGTAACAACTTAAGAAACGTTATTGCACTTCAGGATTTAGGGGAAGGACAAGTTTCTGGTGTGCCAGATAACCAGGTTGTTGTAATTACAAATCCTGTGGGATTCTTTAATAACCCAATAGATTCACCTACAGATAATACAAATAACAAATACGATCCGGCATCAATTGGAAAAGCAGGAAGTTATTTAAACTCTAATATTAGAGAAATTGTAACAGCAAAATCTGGATTTAATAATACCAACGTAAACGAGGGAACTGATTATTCTGTTCTGGAAAATGCTAGAAAATTAACTACAAACGAATATACTTTTAATGCACAGTTGGGTTACATCTCGTTACAGCAGCGATTGGCCAATGACGAAATTCTAGCGGTTGCGTTTGAATATACAGTTGGAGGAAAAACATACCAAGTAGGGGAGTTTGGTAGTGATGGTGTAGATGCAACTGTAGTTACAGGAAACAACAATGCCAATCAAGCAATTGTAACACAGAGTTTGGTTTTAAAAATGCTGAAAAGTAGTTTGACAAACGTTCAAAATCCGGTTTGGAACTTGATGATGAAAAACGTTTATCAAATTCCTCAAGCCTACCAAATCAAACAAGAAGATTTTAGACTTAATATTCTTTATACCGATCCTTCACCAATAAATTATATTACGCCAGTAACAGGAAGTACTTTTCCAGCAAATCCAGCACCAGACGATAAAGTTGACCAAACGCCATTATTGAATGTTTTTAATCTTGACCGTTTAAATTACAATAACGATCCGCAAACGGGAGGAGACGGATTCTTCGATTATGTTCCAGGAGTTACGGTTGATGTGCAGAATGCCCGAATTATTTTCACCACTAAAGAGCCTTTTGGAGAACTTTTATTTAGAAAATTGAATACCAACTCTGGAGAAAGTTATGATGATCCGGCTACCTATAATGCAAATCAGAGAAAGTATGTCTTTAGAAACATGTACAAGAATACTCAGGCTGGTGCATTGCAGGATAGTGATAAAAACAAATTCTTATTAAGAGGAAAATATAAATCTTCGGGAAGCAATGGTATTCCTATTGGAGCCTTTAATGTTCCGCAAGGGTCTGTTGTGGTAACTGCTGCAGGACGTGTTTTAGTAGAGGGTATTGATTATAGTGTCGATTATCAATTAGGACGTGTACAGATATTGGATCCTTCGCTTCAAGCTTCTAATACGCCTATTGAAGTTTCGTTGGAGAACAATTCAATCTTCGGGCAGCAGACAAGAAGATTTATGGGATTCAATGTTGAACATAAAATTTCTGAAAAGTTTGTTGTTGGAGGTACATTTTTGAAAATGACAGAACGTCCTTTTACTCAAAAATCAAGCTACGGACAAGAATCTGTAAATAATACCATTTTTGGTTTTAATGGAAATTATGCGACAGAAGTTCCCTTTTTGACAAGATTGGCTAATAAATTGCCTAACATAGATACAGACGTTCCGTCTAATCTTTCGATTCGTGGAGAAGTAGCATTTTTGAAACCAGATGCTCCAAAGGCAAGTGATTTTGAAGGCGAAGCAACTATTTATATTGATGATTTTGAAGGTACTCAGACCACAATCGATATGAGATCTGCTTATGCATGGAGTTTGGCTTCTACACCATTTATTACTTCTGCTACAGACAATACTTTTAATGCCAACTCCAATACGCTTGAGTATGGTTTTAAACGTGCAAAATTGGCTTGGTATACTATCGATCCAATTTTCTACACCTCAAAACCATCTGGAGTTTCAAATGATGATTTATCATTAAACTCAACAAGAAGAATTTATAGCAGAGAGCTTTATCCAAATACAGATATTGCACAAGGGCAGATTCAGGTTGTTAATACATTAGACTTAACGTATTATCCATCAGATAGAGGACCTTACAATAATAACCCTAATTTTAGTTCAAGTAGCCCTTCATCTAATTTTGGTGGAATTATGCGTGCGCTGAATTCTACAAACTTTGAGCAAGGAAATGTTGAATACATTCAGTTCTGGGTATTGGATCCTTATGTGGGTACGGGGCAGGCTCAGGGAACTAATAATGGAAAAATTTACTTCAATTTAGGAGAAGTTTCAGAGGATGTTCTGAAAGATGGAAGAAAACAATATGAAAATGGTTTAGGGCCAGATCAGATTATGGTAAATCCACAGCCGATTTGGGGAGACGTGCCAGCATCTCAATCATTGATTTATGCATTTGATACTAATCCAGACAATCGTAAAAATCAGGATGTTGGTTTAGATGGTTTGCCAGATGCAAAAGAGGGATCAATTTATACCAACTATGCAGGAGAAGAAGATCCAGCGGCAGATAACTATAAGTACTTCTTAAATACAGAAGGAGGCATTTTGCAGCGTTATAAAAGATACAATGGAACAGAAGGGAACTCTGCTGTGAGCGTTGATGATCCAAATCGTGGTTCAACCACTCTTCCAGATGTCGAAGATATCAATCGTGATAATACCATGAGTACAATCAATGCGTATTATGAGTATAGTATTGATGTAAGACCAGGAATGCAAGTTGGAGAAAATTATATTACGGATATTAGAGAGGTTCAAAATGTAGATCTTCCTAATGGTAGTACTACCAATGCAAGATGGATTCAGTTTAAAATTCCGGTTTCGAAACCTCAAAATACTATTGGAAATATTACCGATTTTAGATCTATTCGTTTCATGCGTATGTTTATGACTGGGTTTAATGATCAAATGACCGTTCGTTTTGGAGCATTAGATTTAGTTAGAGGAGAATGGAGAAAGTATACAGGAACACTTGATGCAAATGATACAAACCCTGATGATGACGGAACTCAATTTGATGTTGCAGCTGTAAATATTCAGGAAAACGGAACTAAATGTCCTGTAAACTATGTTATTCCGCCAGGAGTTCAAAGAGAGCAATTGTACAACAACAATACAATTATCAATCAGAACGAACAGTCTTTAGCATTGAGAATTGCTGGTTCAGGATTAGAATACCAAGATTCTAGAGCGGTTTTCAAAAATGTAAGTGTTGATATGCGTCAGTACAAAAAACTTAAAATGTTCCTTCACGCAGAATCTCTTCCAAATGAAACTCAGCTTTTAGACGATGAGATGATCGGATTTATTCGTTTTGGTAATGACTTTACACAGAACTTTTATCAAATTGAGATTCCATTAAAAGTAACGAGAACTGGAGGAAGTTGTACTATAAGTCCAGATCAAGTGTGGCTTGAAGAAAATAATATTGATGTAGCACTTTCATTACTTACTAGAATGAAAATCTTGGGAATGAATATCGATATTAATTCGCCAAAAAGAGATATAAATGGTATTTATTATCCAGACCGAGATCCAGATGTGGACGGTGGTGACCAGGATGGTAAATTGACTTTAGGTATTAAAGGAAATCCGAATTTCGGTTTAGTGCGAAATTTAATGGTCGGGGTAAAAAGCGCGGCAAACCATAAGGATATTATGGGAGAAGTGTGGTTTAACGAACTTCGTATGTCCGATTTGGAAAACAAAGGCGGTATGGCTGCATTGCTTAATGTTGATACTAATATGGCCGATTTAATGACATTATCGGCTTCTGGTAAAAAGAGCACAATCGGTTTTGGTTCTCTTGAGCAAGGAGCCAACGAGAGAGATCGTGAAGATATTCAGCAGTACAACATTGTAACCAATATAAATTTAGGAAAGTTATTGCCACCGAAATGGGGTATTAATCTTCCATTCAATTATGCTATTGGAGAAGAAGTTATTACGCCAGAATACGATCCGTTTAATCAGGATATTAAGTTAGATCAATTGATTAAAGAAACGACAGATCCGGCAGAAAAAGAAAATATTAGAACTCGTGCGGTTGATTATACAAAGCGTAAAAGCATCAATTTTATTGGGGTAAGAAAAGATAGAGCGCCAGAACAGAAACCGCATGTTTATGATGTAGAAAACTTTACGTTCTCGCAGTCTTATAATCAGGTAGAGCGACATGATTATGAAGTTGAAAGTTATAATGATGAGCAGTCTAATACTTCGGTCAATTATGCTTATACTTTTCAGCCTAAAGAAGTAGTTCCGTTTAAGCAAACCAAATTCATGAAAACAAGTGAATATTGGAAATTGCTAAGCGACTTTAATATCAATTATCTTCCTTCGAACGTTTCATTTAATACCAATATTTTAAGACAAAGTAATCGCCAGCAATACAGACAAGTTGATGTAGAAGGTATTGGATTAGATCCTCTTTACAGAAGAAACTTTGCGTTTAATTATCAATATGGTTTCGGATTTAATTTGACAAAATCGTTAAAGTTAAATTACACAGCAGCGTCTAACAATATCGTAAGAAACTTTTTGAACGACGATAATACGCCAAAAGAAGATTTTAATATCTGGGATGATTATTTTGATATTGGTATACCAAATCAGCATTTACAACAATTGGTTTTAAACTATGACATTCCAATTAACAAAATTCCAATATTTAGTTTCATAAAAGCAAACTATTCTTATACGGCAGATTACAATTGGCAAAGATCGTCTACAGCACTTTCTCAATACGTTGATGATAGTGGAGTGTCTTGGGATTTAGGAAATACGGTTCAAAATGCCAATTCGAATACTTTCTCTACGACATTAAATATGAATACACTGTATAAATATTTAGGTTTGACACCAGGAGGTAAGCCAGCAAAAGCAAAACCTGCTGCACCGCCAAAACCAGGAGAGAAAATTGTAAATACGGCTAAACCAGTTACCAGCAGTAATCCTTTTTATGATGGTTTGATTGGAGTTTTGACAAGTGTTAAAAATGTTCAGATCAACTATACAAAAAACAGCGGAACCGTTTTACCAGGATATATTCCAGGAGTTGGTTTTTTTGGTACATCTAAACCTTCGTTAGGGTTTGTTTTTGGTAGTCAGGATGATGTGCGTTTTGAAGCTGCTAAAAATGGATGGTTGACTAGTTACCAGAACTTTAATCAAAACTATACGCAAGTAAGTAATAAGCTTTTGAAAGTAATGGCAAACGTAGATTTATTGCCCGATTTGAAAATCGATCTGGCTATGGATCGCGCTTATTCTGAAAATTCATCAGAGCAATATAGTGTAGACCAAAATACAGGAGAGTATATAGCATTGTCACCATACAGTTACGGAATGTTTTCAATTTCTACTGTATTGATTAAGACTGCTTTCTCAACAAGTACAGAAACGGAGTCTTCGGCGTTTGATGATTTTAGAAGCAATCGTTTAGTTATTGCAAATCGTTTGGCAGAACAGCATTATGGAGGAGGGGAAATTCCGAGATACGGAGATGCAAATAATCCTATTCCAGATGAATCAGATCCGAATTACAAAATTTATGTAGCCAATCAAGGTTATCCTATTGGTTTCTCAAAAAGTAATCAAGCGGTATTGTTGCCTTCATTTATGGCGGCGTATACAGGAGCAGATGCTTCAAAGAGTTCAACAGGTATTTTTAGAAGTTTCCCTATCCCGAACTGGAATGTGAAGTATAACGGTTTAATGCGTTATAAGTATTTCAAAGATCATTTTAGACGTTTTTCGTTACAACATAATTACAGAGCATCGTATACAATAAGTCAGTTTAGGTCAAATTTTGATTATTTGGAAACCCCTGGAGGACAAGACGTAAATACGAACTTCTTCAATAAAACAATCATGTCTAATGTTAACTTAGTAGAGCAATTTAGTCCACTGATGAGAATTGATTTTGAGTTGAAAAATTCATTCCGTTTATTGACAGAAGTTAAAAAAGACCGTGCTTTGTCTATGAGTTTTGATAATAATTTATTGACAGAGGTAAGAGGAGTTGAGTATGTTGTTGGGATAGGATATCGTTTTAAAGACGTGATTATTTCTTCAAGATTGGCTGATAATCCAACTGGAATTATTAAGAGTGACATTAATATAAAAGCTGATTTTTCATATAGAAATAATGAGACTTTAGTTCGATATTTAGATTACGATAATAATCAGCTGGCAGCGGGACAGAACATCTGGACTTTAAAATTAACGGCCGATTATGCTTTCAGTAAAAACTTAACAGCAATATTTTATTACGATCATTCGTTCTCGAAAGCAGTTATTTCGACTTCTTTCCCTTTAACGAATATCAGATCAGGTTTCACACTTCGTTATAATTTTGGAAATTAAATTTTAGTTTCTAAACTAGATTTTATTAGAAGATTATTACATTTGTGGCTTAAATTTTAAACAATCAATTTTCAAACACAACGATTATGAGCATACCAGCAAATTTAAAGTACACAAAAGATCACGAATGGGTTAGCATCGAAGGAGATGTTGCAACTGTAGGAATTACTCATTTTGCACAAAAAGAGTTAGGAGATATCGTGTATGTTGAGGTAGAAACTTTAGATCAGACACTTTCAAAAGATGAAGTTTTTGGAACTGTTGAGGCTGTAAAAACAGTTTCTGATTTATTTTTACCATTAACAGGTGAGATCATTGCTTTTAATGAAGACTTAGAAAGTGCTCCAGAAACTGTAAATTCAGATCCTTATGGAGCTGGGTGGATGATTAAAATAAAAATTGCTGATGCTTCAGAAATTGACACTTTATTGTCTGATCAAGCTTATAAAGAATTAATCGGTGCCTAAACAACTATTACTAATTTGGGCAATTATCTGCTCTGGAATCATTACTTATTTTTGTCTTACAGATTCTAGTAATATACCAGCGGTTAATTTTCCAAGCATTGATAAAATAGTACATTTCTGTTTTCATTTTGGATTTACAATTTCATGGATTTTGTTTTTCAAAAAAGAGTTAAAAGGAAAAGATGCAGACGCTTATAAAGCGTATTTGATTTCTTTTATATTCTCTGTTTTTTTTGGAATTACAATTGAAATTCTCCAAAGCGCTCTTACAGTAACGAGAGCTTCAGATGTTACAGATGTTTTAGCAAATGCACTAGGAGCGGTTGTGGCAGTTTTTTCTGCAATAGCTTTTAAAAGTCAAATCGATAAAATATAATTTCAAAACCCACTTCGGTGGGTTTTTTATTACAAGAAAATCAAGCAGTTAAAAGCTATGTTTTTTCAATATAAAATGTACTTTTGTGCTGGTTTCCTGCAACTTCAATCAAAATGAATGTAAAGCAATATTTAGACTCCACGTATTTGAAAACTGCATCGCAAGCTGGTCTTTCGGAAGCAGAAAATACTGTTGTGGTCAAAAATGCCATTGCCGAAGCAATTCAAGAAGGTTTTAAGCTAATTATGATTCGTCCAGAGTATGTTTCTTTGGCAAAAAACATGATTGTTGAAGCCAATTCTGTTTTGTTGGTTGGAACTGTAATTGATTTTCCAGAAGGAAAGTCAAGTTTGGAAACCAAAATTAAAGAAGCAAACGAAGCAATTGCAAATGGAGCTGACGATTTAGATTTTGTTTGTAATTATGAAGCGTTCAAGAATGGAGATCTCGATTTGGTTAAAAAAGAAATCTTAATTGGAACGCAGATTGGATTGGCAAATGATAAAACAGTAAAATGGATTATTGAAGTTGCGGCCTTAACAGATAAAGAAATTATCCAGTTATCTTCTTTAATAAAACATGTTGTAGTATCTAATTTTAAAGAAGAAGATTTTGATTCTGTTTTTGTGAAATCCTCTACAGGTTTTTATAAAACAGAGAATGATCTTCCAAATGGAGCAACAGTTCCAGCAATAATTATGATGCTCGAAAATGCTTCGCCGCTTTCAGTAAAGGCAGCTGGTGGAGTCCGTTCATTTGAAGAAGCTGCAGAAATGATTCGTTTAGGAGTAAAACGTATCGGAACTTCGGCAGCAAAAGCAATTGTAAATGGAGAAATTTCCCCAAATCAATATTAAATAAATACCCAAATTTTAAGTGAATAAGTTTTTTTTGTCCCTTGTTTTAATTTCTTCGTTCTTTATTGTTTCTGCTCAGCAAAATGGTAATTCTTCTGTTCAGCCAGGTTTTGCGGCAGAAATGTTTCCAGTTTTTCCTAACTGCGAAAATTTAGAAGGTAAAAAATTAGAAAATTGTTTTTATAAAGAAGTTCAAGATTTTGTGTTTGGCAATTTTCAAGTCCCTCAAAAATTAAAAGAAAACAATTATAAAGGAGTGGTAAAAGTACTTTTTGAGGTAAATGCAGAAGGCGAATTTAAAGTAATTTATGTTTCTGCAGAAACTGAAGAATTGTCTGAAGAAGCAAAAAGAGTTTTTAGCACATTTCCAAAAATAAAACCTTCAACTTACAACGGAAAACCAACTTATTCTAAATATACGATTTCTATTGATATACCGTTAAAAAGTGCATCGCAGCTTGCAGCAGAAGCTCAGGCAGCGGCAGAAATCTTAAAGCCAACACAAAAACCAATGACTGAGCTGGATAGTATTGTATACAAAAAATATAATAATCCAGAATTTGATAGTCATTTAAATATTCCTTTTTCACATAGTTATTATGCGCAGTTTGATGCAGAAATGAATCAAGTTGGAATTAATAACCACACGGCATCTAAGCCTTATACTTACGCTGAGGTTTCAAAATATTATAATTTAAGAGCGGTCAATGAATCGTTGCAGAAAAAAACATCGACTTGGCTGGGAAGAAAATGGTGGAATGAGAACTTAGTACAGATTCAAGGAGAGGATTACTGGTTTTCTTTAAACCCGATTGTAGATTTACAAATGGGTAAGGCTTCAGATCTTGATGCATCTTACACTTATGTGAATACTAGAGCGCTAAACTTTAGAGGAGGTTTAGGGAAACAAATTAACTTTACGACTACATTTTTTGAAAGTCAGGGAAGATTTGCAGGGTATTTTAACGATTATGCGGAATCTCTTAAACCATCTGGAGGAAATCCAGCAATAATTCCAGGAGTTGGAATTGCAAAAAGATTCAAAACCGATGCCTATGATTTTCCTTTAGCGGAAGCGAATATCACTTTCGCACCAGGAAAAATATTTGATTTTCAATTGGGTTATGGAAGAAATTTCATAGGTGATGGTTATCGCTCTTTATTGGAAAGCGATGGAGCAAGTCCGTACCCGTACTTTAAAATCAATACTAAATTTTGGAAAATTAAATATACCAATACGTATATGTGGATGAAAGATGTTCGTCCAGAAGTAACAGCCGAAAAGACGTATGCAACAAAATTTATGGCGAACCATTATTTAAGCTGGAACGTTTCGAATAGAGTAAACTTAGGATTTTTTGAATCTGTAGTTTGGACAGACACCAACAATAGAGGTTTTGATGCTAATTTTGTTAATCCGATTATTTTTTATCGTGCAGTAGAATTTGGATCTTCATCTAGAAGTGGGAATGCGCTTTTGGGGATTACAGGTAAATACAAATGGAATAATAACATAAATCTGTATTCGCAGTTTTTGATTGATGAGTTTTCTGTTTCAGATGTTGGAGCGGGAAATCAAAGCTGGAAAAATAAATTCGGATTTCAATTTGGAGCAAAATATTTCAACGCATTTAATGTAAAAGATCTTTTGTTGCAGGTAGAATTGAACAGTGTACGTCCTTATGTGTACTCGCACAGCGCTGTTATTACAAACTACGGACACAACAATCAGAGTGTAGGGCATCAATGGGGAGGCAATTTTAAAGAACTTATTGCAATTGCGAGATACCATAAAGGACGTTGGCTTGCCGATGCGAAATTGACAGTTGGAACAAGAGGTTTGGATTTTGATACCGCAGCAGACTCTTATAACTACGGAGGAAATATCTATAAAAGTTACGATGTAAAACGCCCTTATGATACAGGTGTCAAAATCGGGCAAGGAAATAAAACTAGTGTTTTTATTGCAGATGTTCAAGGAGGATATTTAATTAATCCAATGACAAACTTGAAATTATTTGGAAGTTTGATCTATAGAAATTTTGATCCGACTCAAGAAACGGCAGCAACTTTTAAGCAAAGTACAACTTGGTTTAGTATCGGATTACGTTCAGATATTTTTAATTGGTATTTTGATTACTAGTTTTTAATAAGATTTTTCGAAATAATAGTGTTAAAGAATGCTGAGATCTTAATTTGCAAAGGTTTTATTGAAAAAAATCTATTTTTATAGGCTTAAATTCTACAATCTAATTTGTACATTTGCACCACTCAAAAAAAATACACAAAATACAACGGTATTGAACGCTGCAAAAAATACATTATCAATCAAATCAATATTTCTGGATTTTAAAGAGATTACTAAAGCTGGTTTAGCTATTAGTGTATTGTTCTCTTCAATCGCTGGATATTTATTAGGAGTAGATTCTGAACATCCCTTCAAATGGAGTGTTTTGGCTGTTTTGGCAGTTGGAGGTTATTGCATGGTTGGAGCTTCGAATGCTTTTAATCAAGTAATAGAAAAAGATATCGATTCTTTAATGGATCGTACCAAAAACCGTCCAGTTCCTTCAGGGCGTATGTCTCCTAAAGTCGCTTTATTAGTAGCAAGTTTGCTTACTATTATTGGTATTGCACTTCTTTATACGATAAATGCAAAGTCAGCAATGTTTGCCGCGATTTCTATATTTCTGTATACAAGTGTTTATACACCATTAAAAACAGTAACTTCGTTGTCTGTTTTTGTTGGGGCATTTCCAGGAGCGATTCCGTTTATGTTGGGCTGGGTAGCAGCAACTGGCGAATTTGGCATCGAGGCAGGGACTTTATTCTTAATTCAATTTTTTTGGCAGTTCCCGCATTTTTGGTCTATTGGATGGTTTTTATATGAAGACTATGAGAAAGCAGGAATTTTTATGCTTCCGACAGGTAAAAAAGATAAAGGAACAGCATTACAGATAATATTGTATACAATTTGGCTTATTATAGCATCGTTATTACCTATGTTAGGTTTTACGGGGCAGTTGTTTATTTCTCCAATTGCGGCAGTTTTAGTGTTTCTTTTAGGGATTTGGATGCTTTTTTATGCGGTTCGTTTGTATAAGTTAAGAACTGCAAAGGCAGCGAGAACATTAATGCTCGTGAGTGTTTCTTATATCTCGCTTTTGCAAATTGTATTTATAGTAGATAAATTTTTAAGATAGTTGTTATGGAAATGACATTGAAAACAAATGAAGAGCAAGCAAGGAAATCAAAATCGGCAAAACTGATTCTGCTTTTCGCGATGGTTAGTATGACCATGATGTTTGCTGGTTTAACGAGTGCATTTGTAGTTAGTAAATCAAGAGCAGACTGGTTGAAGAATTTTGAACTTCCTTCAGCTTTCTATTGGAGTACGGCAGTAATTATTGCCTGCAGTGTTACTTTTTACTTGGCAAAAAAAGCCATTCAAAAAGACAATAGAAGTGCGGTTACAGGATTGCTTCTTGGAACTTTAGCTTTAGGGATTTTATTTGTGGTATTACAATTCAAAGGATTTGGACAAATCGTTTCAGAAGGGTATTACTTTACAGGAGAAGGTAGTTCAATTACTACAACTTTTCTTTATGTGGTAACAGTTACACACTTGTTACACTTAGCTGGCGGATTAATTTCACTTTTAATTATAATTTATAATCATTTTAAACAAAAATACAATTCGACTCAAACTCTTGGGATAGAGCTAGGTGCGATGTATTGGCACTTTTTGGATTTATTATGGGTATATTTATTTTTATTTTTATATTTCTTTAAATAAGAAAAAAACGTAAATTTGGGAACTTTTTAACGAATATCTTTTATGGGAGCGACAGTTACTACTGCAAACAACGACGAAAAAACTTGGGGAGGCGGTCACAATGAGCCTTTAGGAGCAAGTTATGGTAAAATGATGATGTGGTTTTTTATCGTATCAGATGCCTTAACATTCTCTGGATTTCTAGGAGCTTATGGTTTTTCTAGATTCAAATTTATTGAAACTTGGCCTTTGGCTGATGAAGTGTTCACTCACTTCCCATTTATGCATGGTGTTGCGGCTCCAATGTATTATGTAGCATTAATGACTTTTATTTTGATCTTTTCTTCTGTAACAATGGTATTAGCTGTTGATGCAGGACACCAATTGAAAAAGACAAAAGTTGCTGTTTACATGTTCTTAACTATTATTGGAGGTTTAATTTTCGTTGGTTCTCAAGCTTGGGAATGGAAAAACTTCATTAAAGGAGAATATGGTGCAGTTGAAACTGCTGGAGGTAGTTTACTTCAGTTTGTGGATAAAGATGGTAAAAGAGTAGCTTTAGCTGATTTTGCTGTTAAATTGCCAGAACAAAGAGAAGCTTTAACAAGAAGCCACTCAACTTGGTTTATGGAAGACGCTCAGTCTCTTCCAACTTACACAGTTGCTGAAGTTCAGGCTGGTTTTAAGGCACACCCTGAAGTTTTAATCAGAACAGAAAAACTTACAGATAAAAAGAAAAAGACAATCTTATCAAGAGAAGAATCTGAAAAACATTTAGCAACAGCTAAATATGTGGTAGAAGGTGCTAACTTGATCAGAAACGAGTACGGTAATAAATTATTTGCTGATTTCTTCTTCTTTATTACAGGTTTCCATGGATTCCACGTATTCTCTGGAGTTATTATCAATATCATTATTTTCTTTAATGTATTATTAGGTACTTACGAGAAGAGAAGAAGCTACGAAATGGTAGAGAAAGTTGGTTTATACTGGCACTTCGTAGATTTAGTTTGGGTATTTGTATTTACAGTTTTCTACCTAGTTTAATTTTAGCATTTAATTATTATGTCACACGAGCACGTATCAAATACAAAAAGAATCTGGTTTGTTTTCGCATTACTTTCAGTAGTAACTACAGTTGAAGTTATTTTGGGTATCTACAAACCTGCATCATTAGAATTTACTCATTTTATTGGTTTGAATTTGTTAAACTGGATTTTCTATATCCTTACAATTTTCAAAGCATACTATATTGTATGGGCATTTATGCACATGGAAGGTGAAAAAAGCAGCCTTAGATGGTCTGTAGTTTCTCCTGTTATCTTCCTAGTTTTATATTTATTGTTTATTCTATTGACAGAAGGACATTATATTTATGGGGTTTTTAAAGATTCTACTATTAAATGGAATTTTTAACATGATATTAATTCGAAAAGAAGCTCCGATTTACGGAGCTTTTTTTATTTTTGTACCTCAATAATTCTCCGTTTATACAATGAAAAAAAATATAGTTCTCTTTGTACTTTTTGTATTGCCAATTGTAGCGTATTTGTTTTTCGCTTCAGGTGTAAATAGTTTTACAACACTTCCTGTAATAACACCAAAAGTGGCCGATTTTGGAAATTGGAATTCATTAAACGGAAAAAAAATCTCCCTTGATAAAAAGATTACCGTGCTAGGTTTTGCTGGTACAAATATTTTAGAAAATAGAGGTAATTATTTTAATCTAAATGAAAAGATCTATAAACGTTATAACGGTTTTGAAGATCTTCAGTTTGTAGTGTTGTGTCCTATAGGAACTGAAAAAGAAGCTCAAAAAATTGTTGATGCTTTATCTCCTTTCACAGATGTTAAGAATTGGAATTTTGTTTTTGCTTCAAAAGAAGAGATACAGAAATTTTATGACGGACTGCATTTAAAAGAAAAACTGAATGAAAACCTTGGAACTTCTAATGTGTATATTGTCGATAAAGAACGCAATCTGAGAGGAAGAAAAGATCAGAAAGAATACAAAGAAGGTTATGATACTTTTCATCCGTCTGAGTTGAGTAATGAAATGCTTGATGACTTCAAGATTATTCTTTACGAATATCGTGCAGCTTTAAAGAAGAATCATAACGCTACAAAGCAACTTTAAAAAATCATTTATAATGTTTAAAAACAAATCATATATCGGAATCTCTTTTGTGATTCTAATCTTCGGGATTTATGCCATTCCTAAAATTGTCGATCGAGTTAAAAACGGTGACGTTGTAAAAGGAAACCGTTTGGACAATGTAGAGGCTAAATCTTCAAAAGATGCGAAGCTTTTGACAATTGGTCCAGCTCCAAAATTCGAATTGACGAATCAAGACAATGTGAAAATTTCGAATGAAACGTATAAAGGAAAAGTTTATGTTTTGGAATTCTTCTTTACAACTTGTCCTTCTATTTGTCCAAAGATGAACATGAGCATG
Source organism: Flavobacterium sp. LK-23 (assembly GCF_058135255.1). Lineage (NCBI taxonomy): Bacteria > Pseudomonadati > Bacteroidota > Flavobacteriia > Flavobacteriales > Flavobacteriaceae > Flavobacterium > Flavobacterium sp. LK-23. Next base: position 67,763 of record NZ_JBYUVT010000018.1, on the reverse strand, counting down.
CTGGAGATTGAAAAGACTTTTTTTGGGAATCCTAATTTTGGAATTGTTTCTATTACAATCGATCCGAAACACGATACTCCACAAGTTTTAAAAGACCATGCTAAATTGTTAGGTGTGAAATCTTCAAACTGGAATTTCTTAACTGGAGACAGAAACGTAATTATGGATTTGTCTAATAAAGGATTTAATCTTTATGCAGGAGAAAATGATAAAGTAAGCGGCGGATTTGAGCATTCTGGTTTGTTTGCTTTAATTGACAAAGACGGAAACATTCGATGCAGAAAAGATGAATTCGGAAATCCGAGTATTTATTACGACGGTTTAGACAAAAAAGGAGTTAGAGATATTCAGCAAGACATTAAAATTTTATTAGAAGAATAAAAATGGAAGATAATACTTTAGAGAAAAAATATAACAAGTTTATTATTGCGGTTTCAATTGTAATTCCAGTTGTCGTGGCAATTTTATTTGGTGTTAAATTAAAAGATTTTGGTTTTAATGTAGAACCTTTATCATTTTTACCTCCAATTTATGCAACTACAAATGGTATTACTGCTGTTGTGCTAATTTTGGCTGTTATGGCAATTAAGAAAGGAAATCAAAAATTACACGAAAGATTAATGACTTTTGCTATTGCATTGTCGGTTGCATTTTTGGTTATGTATGTAGCGTATCATATGACTTCAGATTCTACAAAATACGGAGGAGAAGGAGTATTGCGTTATGTGTATTTCTTTATTCTTGTAACGCATATTTTATTGTCAATTGCTATTATTCCGCTTGTTTTGATTACTTATGTAAGAGCGCTTGCAAAACGTTTTGACAGACATAGAAGAATAGCTAAAATCACTTTCCCGCTTTGGTTATATGTAGCAGTAACGGGAGTAGTGGTTTACTTAATGATTTCTCCATATTATGTACACTAAAAAAAATAATATTCAAATCATGAAATTCAAATTTCAAGCGCTGTTTTTTGGAATTTGTTTTTTCTTTATTGGAATTTCTGCTAATGCGCAATGTGCAATGTGCCGTGCGGCTTTAGGAGGAGATTCTAATATCAAAAAGGCTGAAGCTGTAAATGATGGAATTGTTTACTTAATGGTAATTCCTTATTTGCTTGTATTAATAATTGGATATTTGATTTATCGAATGTATTCTAAAAAGAAAAAAGCAGTGTAATTTACACTGCTTTTTTTGTTTTTATTTAAGTCCGTTTACGGAGACATTTACCGTTCCGTTTATTTTGATGAAGGCTATAATGGCTTGATTGGTTAACTGTATTTTATCAAACTGAATGTCTTCCATTTTTCCGTTAACAAATACTCCAGGCATCGGTGAATAGTTCTTTAAGTAGCCTGCCATACTTTTTTTGCCTTCTTCCAAATTCGGTTGGATGGAATAACGGCAGCTTTCTTCCATTTTTCTAAGAATATATCCTTGTGCAAGCCAGTTTGCGGTGCGCATTAATTTGCTTTTGGTGTCTAAGACGTAATCTAGCTTTTCAAAATAAATCTCTTTAGTTTGTGCGTTGTATGAAGGAAATCCATTTAAATAAAGTGTTCCGTTTATAGATCCTAAAACGTCTAAAGCAATGACCATTTTTCCGTCTTTATGCCAAATAGAAACATTTTTTACAGTTATTTTTTTGCTTCCAGAACCAAACTCCTGACCTGCAAAATTTTTGGTCATAATCTTGGATGCATCTACATAACTCGAAATGGCAGCAATATTAGCAGAAATCTGATTTGGGATTTTAGCAACAGGTTTTAGAGCAATTTTGCTAGCATTATATTTTGATTCTGGCTGTTTTCCAACGATGGTTTCCATGTTGCATTTCATTCCCATATCGAGCAAGAAAGAATCGTTTTTCAGTTTTGCATTTGTAGAGTAAATTTCAATTGGAACAATTCGCAGCCAGCTTTCATAGGTATCACTCATTTGAAAAGGAGTAGAAATTTTTTCAACAGCCTGAAGAACGTTTGGTTTAAAATCCATTGATTTTTCAATTGCTCCATCAATTTCCTTTTCTAGCTGGTTTTTAAAAATAGAAATAGCTGGATTTATTAAATAAGTAATCGGCATGTTTTTGCCAAATACAGTCATTGTTGGGCTTTCGTTCCAATTTAGAGACTTGAACTCTGTTTTTGTTGTTAGTTTCCAATTGGTAAGAGTGGTTTCGCTAGATAAAGTTATCACTCCGTTTAGGTTAAATTCTCTAACGTCGTAGAGCTCTATCCCCATTTTTTTTGTTCCGATTCGATATTTGATATTCGCTTTAAGCGGTAAAATCGTTCTAATTTTTTTATTCGGATTTGATGGATCATTTTGAATTTTGATCGGAGCCTGTTTCCAGATTTTCATTTCAATATCATCATCTTGGATGTTATTATCCTCATAAATCAATCCGTTAAGGAGCGTGTTTGTCTGATTTTCGATATCACTTAATTTAATCGTAATAGGAAGATTGATAAAAGACGGACTGCTATCATAAACTAGCGGGCTGGCATCATCGGGTTCAGGTTTTAATGTTTCTAATTTTGAAGTTGAAGAACAGCTTGTTAATACGGCAAGCACCGAAAACATTGTAATAATAGAAGTAAGCTTCATTTTAGTATGAATTTTTAGACAAGGTAAAATTACAAAAACAATCATATTTTCTGAAAAAAGTGTAACAATAACCAAAAAAGGTAGTCTAATATAAAATAGGTAACTTAAGTATTAACTTTTTATTATCATAAATTACTTAATAAATACGTTATTATTGTCTAAAAAATTTAACAATACCATGATTGAAATTAAAGATTTACACAAATCCTATAAAATGGGAAGTTCACAATTACATGTATTAAAAGGGATTAATTTTAATATAGAGGAAGGAGAATTGGTTGCAATCATGGGATCGTCTGGTTCGGGTAAATCAACACTTCTTAACATTTTAGGAATTCTGGATGAAGCCGATTCAGGAAGTTATATTTTAGACAAAACACCAATTAAGAAATTAAACGAAACAATTGCTTCAAAATATCGTAACAAATTTTTAGGTTTTGTTTTTCAGTCTTTTAACTTAATAAATTACAAAACAGCATTAGACAATGTAGCGATGCCCTTGTATTATCAAGGTGTTAAAAGGAAGGAACGTTACGAGATAGCGATGAAGTATTTGGAGAAAGTAGGTTTGGGTTCTCATGTTAACCACTTGCCAAATGAACTTTCTGGAGGTCAAAAACAGCGTGTTGCTATTGCAAGAGCATTAGCTTCGAATCCGAAAGTATTACTTGCAGATGAACCAACGGGAGCTCTTGACACCAAAACTTCTTATGAAGTTATGGAACTTATTCAAGGCATTAATGACGAGGGAAAAACAATTTTGATTGTGACACACGAACCCGATATTGCAGCAATGTGCAAAAGAAATGTAGTCCTAAAAGATGGATTAATTATCGATGATAAAAGAGTAGAACAAGTTAGAGCTTCGTCTTATGTTTAATATTGAACGTTGGCAGGAAATATTTGAGGCCATTTCTAAAAACCGTTTAAGAACATTCTTAACGGGAGTCTCTGTGGCTTCGGGAATTTTTATTTTGGTAATCTTGCTTGGTGCAGGAAAAGGTCTTCAGAACGGAATTGAAAAACAATTCGAACGCGATGCGGCTGGAATTATAGAGGTTTGGTCTGGAACTACTACTAAAGAATATAAGGGATTAAATCCGGGGAGACAGATTCAATTTCGCAATAGCGATTATAATCAATCGGTACAGAAATTCGAAGATAAATTAGATTTGAGAGCCTCAACAAATAATTATTGGGGGCAGTCTTTTGCTTATGGGAAAGAATCTGGTAGTTATCAGTTTAGAGGAGTAAATCCAGATTATGGAGGAATTGAGAATTTAACCATAGTTCAAGGCCGTTATGTAAACGCAAAAGATTTAGAAAGTAATGCAAAAGTGGCGGTTATCGGTATGAAATTAAAAACCGATTTGCTTAAAGATAAAGAAGCAATAGGAGAAGAAATCCTAATTAACAACATTAACTTTAAAGTTGTCGGAGTCTTTACAGATCCAGGAGGAGAAAGAGAAGAAACTCGTGCTTATTTGCCTTTAACTACAGTTCAGAAAACATTTGGAGGTGGCGATAAAATTAGCAACTTGTTTTTTACCCTTAAAAAGACAAGCGATTATGATGAAGCATTGGCTCAGTCTGAAAAATTTACCCAAGATTTAAAAAACTTATTAAAAAGTAAAAACGTAGTAGCTCCAGAAGATGATGGTGGTGTAGGAGTTTATAACTCGGTTAAAGACGCTAAACAGTTTTACGATTTAAATTTATATATCAGACTCTTTTTCTGGTGGGTTGGTATCTGTACCATTATAGCAGGAGTTGTTGGAGTAAGTAATATCATGCTTATTATTGTAAAAGAACGTACAAAAGAAATCGGAATTAGAAAAGCACTGGGAGCTTCGCCTTTTTCTATTATCACGATGATTCTTCATGAATCAATTTTCATTACAACCATTGCTGGTTTTGTGGGGTTATTGGCCAGTCTTGCTTTATTGGAGTTCGTTGGTCCGATGGTTCAGAGTGAGTATTTCAGAAATCCTGAAGTAGATTTTAGTGTAGCTTTAACTACTTTGGTATTACTTGTTTTTGCCGGAGCAATGGCAGGATTTTTCCCAGCCTACAGAGCAGCCAAAATTAAACCTATTGTAGCACTTAGAGACGAATAATTATGTTTAAAAAAGATAATTGGGACGAGATTTTACAGGCCTTAACCGCCAATCCTTTTAGGACTATCCTAACAGCTTTTGGTGTTTTTTGGGGTATTTTTATCTTGGTAATTTTACTTGCTGCAGGTAATGGTTTGGAAAATGGGATCAAAAAAGGTTTTGACGGAATTGCGACCAATACCATGTTTATGTGGAGCCAGACTACTTCTAAGGCGTATAAAGGTTTGCCAAAAACAAGACGTTATGACTTTAGAAATAGTGATGTAACAGCTTTAAAAGCAGCATTGCCAGATTTATTATATGTTTCTCCGAGAAATCAATTAGGTGATTTTAACGGAACAAATAACGTGGTAAGAGGCACAAAAACTTCTGCATTTACAATTTATGGAGATTACCCAGAGCTGATTAAACAACAGCCGATGGATATTATTAAAGGAAGATTTGTAAATCAGCAGGATATTGAGCAGAGAAGAAAAGTTTGCGTAATTGGTAAAGGAGTTATCAGTGAGCTTTATGGTAAAGAGGAGGAAGCGATTGGAACTTATATAAAAATTAACAGCATTAATTTTATGGTTGTTGGGGTTTATAAATCGAAACAGCAGGGAGGAAATGCAGAACAGGAACAAAAGAATATTTTTATTCCTTTTACAACTTTTCAGCAAGCCTTTAATTATGGAGATAAAGTAGGATGGATGGCGCTTACCGCAAAAGATGAAACTTCTATAACCGATTTAAAACCTAAAATTTTAGAGATTATAAAAGCATTGCATTCTATAAACCCGACAGATGAAAGAGCGGTTGGAAATTTTGATTTGTATGAGCAGTTTAATAAAGTACAAAGCTTATTTAATATCTTAAAAGTAATTGCGTATTTCGTAGGAACATTAGTTTTGATTTCGGGCGTAATCGGAATTTCGAACATCATGTTGATTGTGGTAAAAGAACGCACAAAAGAAATCGGAATTAGAAGAGCTTTGGGCGCTACTCCTGGCGCAATTAGAGGGCAGATACTATCTGAGTCCATATTTTTAACCATTATTTCGGGTATGCTCGGAATTGCTGTTGCAACAGGAATTATAGCACTTTTAAATATGGTACTAGATTCGATGCCTCCTGATCAAAATACTATGTTTGCCAATCCAACTGTAGATTTAGGAGTTGTATTTGTAGCATTAATTATATTGGTCGGATCTGGTTTGCTCGCTGGATTTATACCGGCACAGACCGCCATCAATGTGAAACCCGTAGATGCATTAAGGACAGAATAAATTATCAATCAAAATAAATCGATTAAACCAAGAACAAATGAAAAAAGGAGTAACCGTAACCATTTTAATATTTATTGCAGTTGTTTTTTTTGGCGCGCTTTACTATTTGTATGCGAAAAACCAAGAGTCACCGATTGTATTTAAAACGGAAAAAGCAGAAATAAAAACTATCGTAAAAAATACTATTGCGACAGGAAATATTCAGCCTGATGAAGAAGTTTTAATCAAACCAAATATTTCAGGTATTATTGAAGAAGTGTACATCAAAGCTGGTGAAAAAATTAAAGCTGGCGATATGATTGCTAAGATTAGAGTTGTAGCAAACGTTTCGAATGTAAGTAGTTCTCAGAATCAGGTACAGACTGCTAAAATAGCATTAGATAATCAGGAAAAAATTTATAAAAGACAGAAAACATTATTTGAGAAAGATGTAATTTCTGCAAATGATTATGATGCTGCACAGCTGGCTTACAATCAGGCAAAACAAAATTATCTGGCTGCAAAACAAGGTTTGGATATTGTTAAGACAGGAACAACTTCATCTTTAGGAAATTATGCTAATACATTAATTCGTTCTACAGTTAATGGGATGGTATTAGACGTTCCAGTAAAAGTAGGAAACCAAGTTATCGAAAGTAATAACTTTAACGAAGGAACTACAATTGCTAGTGTTGCTGATGTTGGAAGAATGATTTTTATAGGTAAAATTGATGAATCTGAGGTTGGAAAAATTAAAGAAAAAATGCCAATCGAGATTACAATTGGTGCAATCGAAAATAAAAAATTTGATGCAGTTTTAAACTATATCGCTCCAAAAGGAGTTACAGAAAATGGCGCAATCCAATTTGAAATAAAAGCACAAATGATCAACAGAGACGATACTTTTATTAGAGCTGGTTTAAGTGCCAATGCTTCTATTATTTTGGAGAAAGCAGAGAAAGTTTTAGCAATAAAAGAATCTTTGGTTCAATTTGACAAAAAAACACAAAAGCCTTATGTAGAAGTCGAAAATGCTCCACAGAAATTTCAAAGAAGAGATTTGGTTTTGGGGGTAAGTGACGGAATCTACGTTCAAGTTAAAAGCGGTATAAGTGATACAGATAAAATTAAAATCTGGAATCAGGGCTTGATTAACGAAGGAGACAAAGAAAAAAAATAAGCTAATTTGAAAGGTTAAGGATCTTTTTGGTTTTAAAAATGTTAAATTTGCGTAGTTCGGTTTACTGCGCCTTCATTAAAAGTATATGAAAATAAATAAATATAATAGTCTGATTTTTGCAGTGTTATTCGGATTCGGATTAACTGGGCAGGCACAATCAAAACAATGGACTTTGGAAGAGTGTGTGAGATATGCACTCGAAAATAATATCACGGTAAAACTATCTGAATTAGATGTAAAAAATGCTGAGATCGATAAAAGAGGAGCTTTAGGAAATTATCTTCCATCTGTAAATGGAACCGCTTCTCACTCTTGGAATATCGGTTTGAACCAGGATGTTACAACAGGTATTTTACGTAACCAAACTACGCAATATTCTTCAGTTGGGATAAATGCAGGAGTTGACATCTACAAAGGTCTGCAGAATCAAAATACGATGAGAAGGGCAAAATTAAGTATTATTGCCTCACATTATCAGCTGTTAAAAATGCAGGAAGATATTTCGTTGAATGTTGCTAGTGCCTTTTTGCAGATTTTATCTAATAAAGAAGATTTAAAGGTTAAAAAAGAGCAATTGTTAATTGATGAAAAACGATATGCTCGTTCTGAAGAAATGGTAAATGCAGGAACTATTCCGCGTGGAGATTTGTTCGATTTGAAAGCAACTGTTGCAACAGACAAACAAAACATTGCGGTTTCTGAAAATAATTTACTGATTTCTAAATTGAGTTTAGCACAGCTTTTACAATTAAAAGAGTTTGCAGATTTTGATGTAGTTGACGATACTAATGTAGCGGATGAAAATAATATCCTAGCTCAGACTCCAATTGAAATTTACAATAAAGCGAAAGAAACTAGAACAGAGTTAAAATTAGCACAGACCAATTTGGAGATTGCCGAAAAAAATGTTGCTATAGCCAAAGGAGCTTATCAGCCAACACTTTCTGGTTTCTATGGGTTTAATACCAGAGCAAGTTATAGCGATCAAGTTAGGTTAGATGCAAGCGGTAATCCATATACTGTAGGTCCAGATCCTATATTCCAGCAGTTTAGCGATAATAAAGGGCATAATTTTGGTTTGCAGTTAAATGTTCCTATTTTCAATGGATTCTCAGTTAAGAATAATGTAGAGCGTAATAAAGTAAGTTTAGAAAAATCTAAAATAGATTTAGAGCAAAAAAGTTTAGATTTGCAACGTAACGTTTACACCGCTTTTACAGATGCAAGAGGAGCTTTAAATACATACGAATCTTCTACTGTAACTTTAGAGGCAAGACAGCAGGCTTACAATTATGCAAAAGAAAAATATGATGTTGGTTTAATGAATTCATTTGATTTCACTCAAGCTCAAACATTATTGACTAATGCACAGTCTGATGTTATCAGAACAAAATACGATTACATGTTTAAAATTAAAATATTAGAGTTTTATTTCGGAATTCCAATTGTTCCAATTATTACAAAATAATTCATTATGTCAAAAAAAACTGTTTATTTCTTATTAGGTGGTGCAATAGTTATTATTGCTGCTTTGGTCGGTCTCTCTAAGGCTGGAGTAATAGGAAATAAGGACGAAGGAAAAGAAGTAGAAATTGCAAAAGTAACCGCTTCAACAATTGTAGAAACTGTTTCGGCAACAGGTAAAATTCAGCCGGAAATTGAAGTTAAAATTGCTTCAATGGTTTCGGGAGAGATTATTGCATTAAATGTAAAAGAAGGGCAGGTTGTAAAAAAAGGTGATTTATTAGTAAAAATAAATCCCGATTTATATACCTCTGGATTGGATAGATCTGTAGCAAATTTAGCCGGAACAAAAGCAAGTCTTACTCAGTCTGACGCAAGTTTTAAAGAGGCAAAAGCAAATTATGAGCGTAATAAAATATTGTATGATAAAGGCGTAATCTCAAAATCAGATTGGGATAAAGCTATTTCTACTTTTGAAGTTGCCAAAGCCACAAAACAAAGTGCCTATTACAATGTGCAGAGTGCTTCTGCATCTGTTACTGAAGCTCGAGATAATTTAGGACGCACCACAATTTATTCTCCTGCAGACGGAACCATTTCAGTATTAAATGTAGAATTGGGAGAAAGAGTTTTAGGAACACAGCAAATGGCCGGAACGGAGCTTTTGCGTGTAGCAAACCTAAACAATATGGAGGTTGAAGTTGATGTAAATGAAAATGACATTGTGAAAATTAAAATTGGAGATGAAGCAAATGTTGAAGTTGATGCTTATTTAAAAAAGAAATTTAAAGGAGTTGTAACCAGTATTTCTAATTCTGCAAGCACAACATTAACTTCAGATCAGGTAACAAATTTTAAAGTTAAAGTTCGTATCCTAAAAGATTCCTATCAGGATTTGTTAGAAGGAAAACCAAGTACCTATTCTCCTTTTAGACCAGGAATGACTGCTACTGTAGATATTATTACAACAACAAAAAATAATGTTTTGGCAGTGCCAATTAGTTCTGTTGTCGTAAAGTCGGATACTACCGCTGTAAAAGATTTTAAGGTTGAAGATCCAAATGAAGATAAAAAAGCAGCTCCAAAAAACGATAAAAAATTCGAATGTGTTTTTGTGAAAGTTGGAGATAAGGCCAAGATTAGAGTTATTAAAACTGGAATTCAGGATGATACTAATATTGAAGTAATTTCTGGTCTTAAACCTGGGGATGTCGTAATTACAGGGCCTTACACAACAGTTTCTAAAGATCTTAATTCTGGAGACAAGGTAAAGCTTAAGAAAGCTGAAGCTCCAAAAAAATAACAATATAAGCATATTGTCAGGCTGAGCGAATTCGAAGTTGCAACTTCGCACAGCCTGACATCAATAATTAATTTTTAAAACTACATATTTTGTCTTTTATTCTCAATATCGAAACGGCTACTAAAAATTGTTCTGTATCTATTGCAAAAGATGGTGAAACAATTGTTTGCAATGAATTGGCAGATGAAGGCTATTCGCATGCCGAAAAACTTCATGTTTTTATTGAAGAAGTAATAGCAAAAGCAGGCATTTCGGCAAAGGATTTAAATGCTGTTGCGGTTAGTCAAGGTCCAGGATCTTACACAGGTTTAAGAATTGGGGTTTCAGCAGCAAAAGGGTTGTGTTATGCTTTAAATATTCCGTTAATTGCTGTCGACACTTTACAGGCTCTAGCTTCTCAGGCTGGAGTTACAGACGGAAAAATTATACCGATGTTAGATGCGCGCCGTATGGAAGTTTACAGCGCTATTTTTAATTCAGATTTGACAGTCGAAAGGGCTATCCAAGCTGAAATTATTGACGAAAATTCATTTCAAGAATATACAGAGAAACTTTATTTTGTTGGCGATTGTGCTGATAAATGTAAATCTGTTTTGACTAAAGACAATTTTGTGTTTTTAGAAGACATAAAATATCCTTCAGCGAAAGCCATGAGTAAAATCAGTTTTGATAAGTATCAAAAAAGCGACACTGTAGATGTCGCTTATTTTGAACCTTATTATTTAAAAGATTTTATGATTGCTCCTCCAAAGAAACAGTAATATTTATTTTTGTATAGTGTAGGGTTGAACCGATATTCCGGCTTCATCTAATGCTATTTTACAGTTTTCTAATGTTTCAGAAAAAACGGCTCCATAATTTGCATTTTTAGCCCAAGGGCGAACTGCAAAATCCACCGAACTTGCAGATAAATTTTTTACAAAAACTTCTGGAGCAGGATTTTTAAGAACCTTTGGGTTTTTAAGCAAGACATCTAAGAGAACTTCTTTTGCTTTTTTAATATCAGAGTCGTAGGAAACTGAAAATGTCAAGTCCGCTTTTCTTTCTCCCTTCATGGAATAATTAATGATATTTCCGTTAGACAAAGCACCATTGGGAACAAAAACAGTCTGATTGTTTCCAGTAATCATTTTTGTTACAAAAATTTGAATTTCTTCAACCGTAGCAACAATGCCTTGTGCTTCTATCGTATCTCCAACTTTAAATGGTTTAAAAACAATAATAAGCATTCCGCCAGCAAAATTAGAAAGTGATCCTTGTAATGATAAGCCAACTGCTAGTCCCATTGCTCCTAAAATGGCAACAAATGAAGAAGTTTCAATTCCTAATTTAGAAATAAAGGTTACAAATAATAAAATTCTTAAAGCCCATAATAAAATGTCAGCTAAGAATTTTGTTAATGTTGGATCGAGATTTCGCTGAATCATTATTTTTCTAATAATTCGATTAATCAATCTGATGGCATATAAACCAACAAATAAGATTAAAAATGCAGAAATCAGTTTTGGTGAATAATCGACTAAAATATCAATAAATCGAGCAACGTATTTACTGACTTGTTCTGGGCTAATGTTCATGATTTTGAAATAAAAAAACCTTCTCAAAGGAGAAGGTATATTAGTAGTGCAAATATAAAAATATTTACATTATCAGAAAAGTATGTTTAGGCCTTGTCGGCTGCTTCATCGGCGATTTCTTCTACTTCTGAAGCCGATTTTTCGCTTACATCAACAACAGTTTCATAAATAGTTTCTGGCGTCTCGCTAACTGTTGCAGAAGTTGTTTTTTCTTTAACAGAATCGACTACATCATTTACTACTTTAGCGGCTTTATCGGCATATTCGCTTACGGTATCTTTTGCTTTTTCAGCATACTCGGCTGCGTTGTCAATAATAGGTTCCGAAACTTCTTTTACTTTTTCAATTGCTTCTTCTGCAAAAGCTTCCGCTTTCTCGATGTATGGCGCAGCAGCTTCTTTTGCTTGCTCAAAAGTACTTTCGGCATTATTTGCCAATTCTGTTACAGACTCTTTGGTTGAGCCAAATAGATTTTTAAAAAATGAAGATAATCCCATGGTTGTTAATTAATTGGTTAAGATTACAATATTAATTAATTTTATAGAATTACTCGTGTTTTTAATGGTAAATAATTGGTAACTAGTGGTTAATAATAAAAAAAGCGCCTCAATGAGACGCTTTGAATAATAATTTAGTCAAACTATGCATTTGATGCCTCTACTTTTATAGCGTCATCATTCAGCATGCTTTTCAGCATATTTTCGATACCGCTTTTTAAAGTAAATGTAGATGAAGGGCAACCGCTGCAAGCGCCTTGCAATAGTACTTTTACTGTTTTGTCATCTTCATTATAAGATTCAAAAGCAATGTTTCCACCATCAGCGGCTACAGCTGGTTTTACATACTCTTCTAAGATATTGATGATCTGCTGTGAAGTAACATCCAATTTATCAAAAGCTTCATCTTTTGTTGCTTCATTTTTGACTTTAGTTTCGATTAAACTTTCGTCTAAAACCGTTCCTCCATTTTCAATAAATTGTTTAATGAAAGTTCTTAATTCTAAAGTGATTTCATCCCAATTATTGATTTCATATTTGGTTACCGAAATATAATTTTCGTCAATAAAAATTTCTTTCACATAAGGAAATTTAAATAATTCCTGAGCTAATGGAGAAGAAGCAGTCTGGTCAATATTTTTATATTCTACAGCATTGCGAGTTAACATTCTGCTTACAACAAATTTTAATGCAGAAGGGTTTGGAGTTGTTTCTCCGTAAACTGTAATAGGCTGTTTTTTTGCTTTTGTTTCGTCGATTTTAATGATAACGCCACCTTTGTCTACAAAAGCACTAATTTGCTCTGCAACCGCGTCTTTTACATCATCCCAATCTACAATGCTATATCTTTCGATAGCGATAAAATTTCCTGAGATATAAACTGTTTTAACAAACGGTAAATAGAATAATTGCTGTGCTAGAGGAGAAGCTTGCGCCTCATCAATATTTTTGAATTCAAAGTTTTGATTTTGAGTAATGAAATCATCAAATTCGAACTTTAAAATAGTTGGATTTTGAGTTTCTTTTATAGTGATTTTAGTCATGGTAATATATTTTTTGCAAATTTACTAAAGTTATTTTCTACTAATGGCTATATTTGATTTTTTAATGAAATAATTAAGACTCTTTTCAAATAAATCGTGTTAAATTGCAAGAGTGAAAATTATATGAAAACAAAATTGTCTTTATGGAATTTAAAATCAAGGTTTTATTAATTTTTCTTATTACTACTTTTTATTCCTACTCTCAAGAGGGACTACCTGTTTATTCGGATTATTTGTCTGATAATTATTACTTAATTCACCCTTCTATGGCTGGCGCGGCTAACTGTGCCAAAATAAGATTAACGGCCAGAAAGCAATGGTTTGGAGAAGAAGATGCTCCATCTTTACAGACTCTAAGTTTTAACGGAAGAGTTGGAGAACGTTCTGGAGCTGGTATAATTCTTTTTAATGATAAAAACGGATATCATTCTCAAAAAGGTGTGAAATTGACTTACGCGCACCATATTATGTTTTCAAGAGATGAATTAGATTTGAATCAGTTGTCTTTTGGAATTAGCGGAGGTTTAATACAAAGCCAATTGGACGAAACTAAATTTGGCGGAACTTTTGATCCAATTGTTTTTGGGTCAATTCAGAAAGATTCTTATTTCAATCTTGACGTTGGAGCGTCTTATAATTATTTAGATTTCTATGCACACGCAACAGTTCAAGGATTGTTAGAAACTAGAAGAGAATTATATACTGATTATGAATCGGATAATCTTAGAAAGTTTTTATTGAGCGCTGGTTATGTATTTGGAAAAAATAGCAGTTGGACTTGGGAGCCTTCTTTTCTTTTTCAGCTATTTGATCAGACAAAAGCAAAAACGCTTGATTTGAATATGAAAGCCTACAAAAACATGGATTTTGGAAGTCTATGGGCGGCTTTATCTTATAGAAGAGGTTTTGATGGTGCGCAATATATTTCGGGAACTGGAGTGTCGTCTCAAAAATTACAATACTTTACACCGATTGTTGGAGTTAATTTCAAGAACTTTATGTTTGCTTACACCTATACTCAGTTAATGGGAGATGTTAAGTTTGATACAGGCGGTTTTCATCAAATTACTTTAGGAGTTAATTTATTCTGCAGAAAAGCACGTTACGACTGTAATTGTCCTGCAGTTAACTAAAATTATTATTATGCTTATTAAATCTGTAAACGGACAATCACCTCTTATTCCAGAGGACTGTTATGTTGCCGAAAACGCGACTATTGTGGGAGATGTTACTTTTGGAGAATCTTGTAGCGTTTGGTTTAATGCTGTTGTGAGGGGAGATGTTCATTTCATTAAAATCGGAAACAAGGTTAACATTCAGGATGGTGCCGTAATTCACTGCACTTATCAAAAACACCCAACAATTATAGGAAATAACGTTTCAATTGGGCACAATGCAATTGTGCATGGCTGTACTATTCATGATAATGTTTTAATTGGAATGGGAGCAATTGTAATGGATAACTGTGTAGTAGAAAGCAATGCTATTGTTGCTGCCGGGGCTGTTGTAACTCAAAATACCGTTGTTACTTCTGGAAGTATTTATGCTGGAGTTCCTGCCAAAAAAGTAAAAGACATCGATCAATCTGATTTTGCAGGCGAAATAGGGCGTATTTCAAACAATTATGTGATGTATTCTAGTTGGTTTAAAGAAGAAAAATAAAAGCTGAAAATTCAAATAAATAAAAATTCCAAATTCCAAGGTTCGACTCTTTTGGAATTTGGAATTTTTTATTATTGGAATTTCAGAAAATTATAGGTTGATTTTTTCGAAGAAAGTATTTTTATAGCTTTCGCTGATTGGAATTCTTTTATCGCTAATTAAAACCTTGTTTTTCTGAATCGATTTTACGTGTTTGATGTTGATAATATACGATCTATGAATTCTTGCAAAACCTTTGCTTGAAAGTAGATTTTCAAGTTTGATCAAACTAATTAATGTCAGTGTAAATTTATTATCTGTTGTATAAATTTTGACATAATCTTTTAAGCCTTCAATAAAAAGAATATCAGCAAAATTCAATTTTACATTTTCATATTCGGCCCTAACAAACATAAAATCCTGCTCAATTTCGGGTGCATTATTGTTTTCTGCAATTGCAGTATTGGCGACAGGTTGCAAGACTTGTTGTGCTCTTACGACTGCTTTCAAAAATCGATGAAACGGAATTGGCTTCACTAAATAATCGACAGCACCCAAATTAAAACCTTCTACAGCATAATCAGAATAAGCAGTTGTAAAAATAACAAGAGGTTTTTTTTCAATTGTATTTAAAAAATCAATTCCAGAAAAATGAGGCATCTGGATGTCTAGAAAAATTAAATCAATATTATTCTGGTTGATAAATGAAACAGCGTCAATAGCATTATTGAAAGTGCTTACCAGCTCTAGAGCATCTACTTTTTTGACAAAATCCTGCAATAAGTCTACAGCCAAAGGTTCGTCATCAATAATTACACATTTCATCTTTTTCGGGATTAATTTTTTAAAGTTTATTTCGCAGTCAAAAGTAGTTTGAAACCAGTAAATTAAGTTTTAAAATTTTCATAAAATACTGGTTTTTACAAATCAAAATTATGCGTTAACAGTTATAGTTTTAGTCAATGTGAAACCATCTGTCAAATTACCTGTTATGGTAGCTAGTTCGGCAGATAAACTATCAGCAAAAACATTGTCTTTTGTATTTGCAGTATCTGCTTGCCCGTGTGCGGCATAATTGGTGCTTGAATATACTTCACTTGAAATGGTTTCAGGAAAAGCAATCTGCGTTACCAATAAAGAAGTTCCAGTGCTTGATAGAACTTCTACATGCACATGTGGCGCTCTTCCTTGGTACCAACCAGGATAAATTGAAATAAAAGAAACTTCTCCGCTAGCATTAGAAGTTTGTCTTCCTCTAAGGAAATGAACAGAAGTATAATCTGTCTGCTGCATTTGCGTGCCGCCGTATTCGGAATAATTTCCGTCTTTGTCACAATGCCAAACATCTACTAAAGCTCCCGAAAGAGGTTCGCAATTGTTGCTTTTATTTTCGATTTTTAAATTAATCAATAGCGCAATTCCAACACGATCAGATTTGATGTTTTCTAAAACTAGCTGACTTGGCGTTTTGATAGGGAACGGACCTTTTGTTTCTGAAGGAGAAACGGCACAGCTTCCGTCTCCAGAATTGCTCGTGTCAGTTTCGTCATTGTCGCTTTTAGAACAAGATTCTAAAAATTTTGAAGCTGTTGCCAATGATGCAATGCCCAAAATACCATTTCGGATAAATTTCTTTCTGTCCATAATCAGTTTTGTTTAATGTATTGCAGTTTTAATTTCGTCCAACTTTAAATTCAAATGAACTCGATAATATTCATTATCCTGAGTAATGGTTAGTTCGTGTGCGTTAGGATATAAAAGATCAAGACGGCTTTGAATATTTACTAATCCAATTCCTGAGTTTTCAGGATCTTTGACGTAATTCTCAATGGTGTTTTCAATCCAAAAATCCAGATTATGATCTGTAATTAGAATCTTAATTTTTACATGAGCCGCGCCTTTATAATCTGTTCCATACTTAAAGGCATTTTCGACAAAAGAAATCAGTAACAAAGGCTCAATAAATTTATTTTTAGTATCCCCATGTACGTTGATTACAATGTCTTCTATATTATTTAATCGCAGTTTTTGCAACTCTATATAATTCTGAATATAATTGACTTCTTTTTCTAAAGCCACCGTTTTGTTATCTGTCTCATACAGCATGTAGCGCATCAGTTCAGACAAGGTCACGATGGCATCAGGGACCAAATCAGATTTTTTGTGTGCCAAAGAATAAATACTGTTTAAAGAATTGAATAAAAAATGCGGATTGGTTTGTTTACGCAGGTAAATCAATTCTGTATTTGTTCTATGTGTTTCAGCAATCAGTTTATTTTGCTGATTATTATAAAACTCAGTTAATGTTCGGATAATGGCACTTATAGTAATAATTAAAATATAGAAAAATGAAGGGGCAATTTTAAAGAAAAGAGGTTGTCTCATTTCTATTCTGGGATGCATTCTGCCATCTCTCGGAAAAAAATGGGGATCCCGAATAATGGTTTTAGAATGCATCATATTTTCGGGTCTTAAATGTCTAAATTCAGGAACAAAATAATTAAATCTTATTACCATAAATAGCCCAATCAGTCCAATAGCAAATACGCCATACAGCCAATATTTTTTTTGCAGTAAATAATTTGGCACCAAATAAAAATAGTTCAGATAAAACAATAAAATTCCAGAAAGCCATTGGGCATAAAAATCGTTGTCGAGCTTAAATGGACTTTCGTAAAATTGAATCAAAGAAGTTAAAATAAAGAAAATCCATATCATAGAATGGAATAATATTTTGTTATAGCCTGTATTTTTAATGGTATCGATCTGCATTTACAATTTTATTTTTAATAAAATTAATTCATTTTTAGTTACCGTTGGAGATAAGTTTTGTTGGAGCTTCTGCTTAACAAGATCTGCAACTTTTAGAGCATCTGTTTCTGTTTCAAAACTTTTAGTGTCGCTTATTACGGGAATAACAGACTGTTTAATTAAAACTTTTTCCTTGTAGGCAATGGTGTATCCCCAACCGGAGTTTGTTTTAAAAGAAGCTGTTGTTAAAGTTTCTTTTTTCGCACAAGCGATGAAGAAAAGAATAGTAAAAACTACAAAACTCTTCTGGATGTTACTCCAGAAGAATTGTTTAATATTAATTATCATCGTCGCTTTGTTCGTCTAATGGGCTAAATTCCCAAGCATCATCAAAATAAGTAGAACCAACTCTTCCTAACATATAGAACCCACGGTTGTTGATGGCAAAACCAACAGCATCTGTTCTTGTAGCGCCTTCCATTGGAGTTCTTTCTGTCCATAAATCAGTTGACGGATTGTACTCCCAAACTGTTTTTATGTTTTCACCACCAATAATGTATCCTAATCCATTCATAGAAAAGCTTGAAGCATTAGAACGTACAATAGCATAATCATCATTGTAGCTGTAGTCGTCATCTGTATCTTTGTCAACGTCTCTTTTTCTGGTCCAGACATCTGTCGATGGATCAAATTCCCAGAAATCCTCCTGATAAACTCCATTGTTTACACCAGTAACCAAATATGCTTTGTCTGCAATTGTAAAAACAGTTGCATTTCGTCTTTTGTTACCGCTAAAACCATTTACCAGAGTCCACGTATTTGCCTGATCATCGTATTGGTAGAAATCTTTCAAATAGTTTCCGTCGTAACCTGTTCCAAAATAGGCTTTACCGCCAACTTGAAAACCTACGGCAGCATAACGTGCTGTTCCTGCAAAATCTGTTTTTTGTGTCCAACTATTTGCAGAAGGATCATATTGGTAAAAGTCTTTCAGTTTGTTCGTTCCATCATAACCAAGACCAACATAACCTTTTTCATTTAATGCAAAACTAGATGCAGAACTTCTTCCTACGCCTCCAAAATCTGCTTTTTGCTCCCAGTAATCTCCGTTTGAGTTATAAACCCATAAATCTTTTAAATAAACATCGCCAGTATAGCCACCAACTACATAAGCATAATCTCCGATAACGAAACTTGTTGCACTAGATCTTGCAGGACCGTCAAAAGCTGATTTTTTAATCCAGTTACCCATCAAATCATCATCATCATTATCATTGCTGCAGCTTATCAAAAAGAGGCTTGAAAAAAGCGCGGTGAATAAAATTCCTTTTTTTAGATTAATCATAGTGTATTTAATATTTATTGTTTGTATTTGATCCCTATTCCTAAAACGTAACCATTTCCGCTATTGTAGTCATATACTTTATGGTCACTTTTATCTAGTAAATTGTATTTTTTATTGAAATCGTAACCAGTTTTAAAATTTAAAAACCAATTGCCAGTAACATTTCTTTCATATTCTAGAGCCGATGTCATTTGCGATAAAACTGCTTTTTCGGCATTGTTGTCTGTGTTTGTTTCGTTCAAATGATAAAAATTTCCATTAAAACTATTCGTCATACTGAATTGGTTTCGATCATTATTAGAATAAGAAATTCTCGAATCTGGGAATCCAATTTTAAAATCGGTTTGCTCATTCATTTTATAATCGAAAACCACAATCGGCGTTATTTTTGGGGCTCCAAAAATCGATGTTCTGCCAGCTCCGACAATTAAATTTATTTTTGAAGTCAACTGCTGGCTTATTGCCAAACTTCCTAGAACTGTCAGGTCTGAAAAATCCAGTTTGCTCTCGAAATTTGCTGTCGGAATAATAGAAAACTGCCATTTAGTTTTTTCTGTTATTTCAGACGAATATTCGAATTTGTTTTGAACTTGATTGAATTTATCTTCATCCGCATAAAAATTATAGGGATTGAATTCGTAATTCACCTTCAAATTAGAATATTCTAACGTGTTTGTTATTTTGTTTTTTGCTCCTAGTTTCTTCTGATAAAAAATAGCAACATCTGTTTCGCTAAAATTTATCTTTTCTGTTGGCTCAGTTTTAAAATTTACCGTAGCGCCAAAGTTTTCCTGAGCTTTTAAACCTAAAAACGAAATCAAAAAAAAAGAACAAACTAAAAACCTTACTTTCATTATTTATTTTATTGGTTCAAAATTAGATGGATGAAGCCCTTAAAAAAAAGAAGATATATATATGACGTGTTTTGATAGACAAAATCGCTGTTTTTAAGGTCGAATTAGAATTTGAGAATAGAATTCAGATTATAGATCGTTTTGTACAATTTGTAGCTTAAAAAAGCGCGATAGTATATGTTATAGTGTGTTGCCAAAGTGCACAATTTATATTTGCCCAAAAATTAAATTATGCACAAGTTTATATTGATACTGCTTTTTGTATTTACCCTATTTTCATGTGGTACAGATACAGATACTGGAGAATTTACTGTTGGTTCAGATTATCTGGCTTTAAGCAATAAAGTAATTATGATAGATACTGTGACAGTAGAAATGTCAACTATTAATTTTGACTCGCTGGTAACTTCGGCTAAAAACAGAATCTTGGTTGGAAATTATGATGATCCTATTTTTGGGAAAGTCAAATCAAACAGCTATTTTCAGGTTTCAAGCAATATTTATACCTTAAACAGTGCAGGCTCTGATACTGATGCTGTAAATTATGTTTTCGATTCTATTTCGATGATTCTTAAATACGATAAGTATTATTATGGAGATACTACAAAAGTTCAAACATTTGATATTCATCGTTTACTTCAAAAAATTAAGGCCAATACTGGCGAGAGTGATTTATACAACAATTCGGCATTTAATTATAGTTCTGAAAGCTTGGGAAAGATATCCTTTATGCCAAGACCAACACAAAAGGACTCTATAAATATTAAAATGAATGATGAGTTTGGAGAAGCTCTCTTTCAGAAACTTAAAAAGAAAGAAGTTACAGATTTAGATAGTTTTACCGAATATTTAAAAGGACTTGTTTTGGTTCCAGACACATCCAATTCTTCTAGTGTAATCGGATTTAGTGGGGGAAACAGTAAAATTCGATTGTATTATTCAAAATATAAAGGAGATGCAGATCAAGCTTCTTATTATCTCGATTTTACAATTATTGACAACACAAAACAGTTCAATTCTATTTCTCTGGATAAAACGGGAACCATACTGCAAAATCTTCCCGTTTCTAGCAGTAACCTTTCTAGTAAGTTAACCAATAATCAAGGATTTATTCAGTCAGGAACAGGAGTTGCTTGTAGGGTTGAATTTCCGAATATCAAGCAGTTTAAAAATATCTCAACTAATGGAGCTATTGTAAATGCAGAATTAGTCGTGAAGCCAATCAACAATTCTTATTCTGATAAATATCCTCTGGCAGATTCTTTGGCTGTTTATATTGGTGATAATTTAAATCGAATAAGCGGAACATTGGTGAATTCTGCAGGAACCACTGTCTATGGAATATTGAATAAAAAGAGCGACGAGTTTAATGAAAATGTTGGGTATACAATTCCGGTTGGCGCTTTTCTTCAAAAAGAAATGCTTAAACAAGCTGATGCTAGATCATCGCTTATTCTCACATTACCCTCAATTTCTAAATCGGTTAACCGAATTATTTTAGGGAATCAAAAACATGTCGACAACAAAATTCAGCTCAAAATTTATTACATCTCTTATTAAATGAAAAATAAAATTGTTTTATGGAGTTGCTTCCTTTTAATGTCGCTGACTTCGTTTTCTCAAAGTATCTCAAGTTCTCCATACTCACTTTATGGTGTTGGAAGCTTGTATGATTCAGATTTTGGTAATTTACCTTCAATTGGTGGTTCTGGAATTGCTTTGCCTTCAGATACTTTTATTAATAATCTAAATCCAGCATCTTTAGGATTTATGTATCAGAATCACTTTCTTTTTGATATTGGAGGGAAAGCCATTGCGACAACTTATCAGAGCAGTACTCGTACAGAAAAGCGAAATAATTTTCAATTTTCTCATATGGCTTTTGCTTTTCCAGTTACTAAAAATTCTGGTTTTAGTTTAGCACTTCGTCCTTATTCTAGTTCGGTGTTTAAGATTTCAAATTTAAAACTTCCAATTGCCGATAGTCAGGAATATTATTATGTGACGGCACAGGGATCTGGAGGTTTGAACAATTTGGATTTTTCATACGGGTATAGATTTGGAAAAAAATTAACATTGGGAGCAACAGGAACGTTTCTTTTTGGAAACACAGTAGACGATCGTGCTTTTTTGATTTCGAATGCCATTACGACCATACATAAAAAAACAGATTATAATGGCGTACGCGCAACATTAGGAGGGCAATTCAAAATAGATTCCACTTTTACAATCGGGACGACAGTTAAAGTTCCGTCAAGAATAAAAGCGTCCAAAGTGCAGTCGGTAGCAAGTATTGCAGATGAAGTGGAGACTGCTGTAGAGACCAATGTAGCTACAGATACAGACGATTATTACATGCCTTTAGAGCTAGGTTTTGGAGTCAGTAAACGATTTAAAAATAATTTGAATCTAACTTTAGATTATGAGAAGAGTTTCTGGGATAGCACAAAGCAATCTGAACTTTATGGAGAATTTGTAAATCAAGACCGTTTTGCACTAGGAATTTCCTATAATGCTAAAAAGAATATTAGGAAATATTGGGATAGAGTAGGGTATTCTGCAGGTGTAAATTTTGACAATGGCTATCTTGAAGTTGATAAACATCGTGTCAATAATGCATCTGTTTCTATTGGATTAAACTTGCCAATCGAAAATACATTTTCGTCACTTAACATTTCGTATTCTTACGGACAGAAAGGTCGAATTGCAAATGATTTAATAAAAGAAAATTACCATAAAATATCAATCAATTTGTCGCTGGACGGAATTTGGTTCGTCAAGCGAAAGTTTGAATAATAATCTAAAAGTCTTTTTTGATTACGGGATATTTATGTTCCAAAATTGACTCCAAAACTTTTGGGTCTGAGTTAACATAAAATATAGGGTCGTGATCTGTACTTTCAGAAAAACCAACTTTATCACGCAGCAGATTTTTAGTCTGACGTGCAACAGCTTCTCCTGAATCTATTATTTTAATATGATCTGGGAGAATTTTTTTTATCTGAGGAATTAGATAAGGGTAATGGCTGCATCCTAAAACCAAATAATCAATATTAGCTTCAATCATAGGTTGTAGATAAGATTCCAATAACTGAGTCATTTCTGGCGAGTACAAATTGCCATCTTCAATTAGCTGTACAAGTCCGTGTCCTACTTGCTCAATGATTTTAGTGTTTTGAAACATCTCAGCGGTTTTATTAAACAATTCGCTGTTGAGCGTTCCTTTTGTAGCTAGAATTCCAATTACCTGTGTTTGAGAATTGTTTGCAGCAGGTTTAATAGCGGGCTCAATTCCAACAAATGGAACATCATAATCTGCACGAAGTTCAAATATGGCATTTGTAGTTGCAGTGTTACACGCTACAACAATTAGTTTGCAATTATTCTCTAGTAGAAATTCTACGTTTTTTTTGCTTAATGCAACAATCTCTTCTTTGGTTCTTTGCCCGTAAGGAGCATTTTTACTGTCAGCCAAATAAATGGTTTTTTCGTTTGGAAGAAGATCATGAATAGCGCTCCATATGGAAGTTCCGCCAATACCAGAATCAAAAACGCCTATAGGATTATTGTTTATCATAAAGCAAATTTAATATTTTTTACTATAATTCGTTATTCTAAGTTAAGTCAAATCTTGAAATAATTCCAAAGATTGCTTTTAAATTTTTGTAAAAAAAAACTGCTCAATTGTCTAATTGAGCAGTTTAATTATAGAGATTTAATTTCTTAGAATCCTAAATCTTTTTTCACGTCAGCAGTGATGTTTGGACCATCAGCTAATAATAAAGTAGAACCGTCTAAAACATATTGGAAACCTTTAGCTTTTCCTACTTTTTGAATAGAAGTTCTAACTTTTTCCATTAATGGTTTTACGATGTCAGTTTCTTTTTGTTGTAATTCTTTTTGAGCATTGTCTCTGTAATCAACAATTCTCTTTTGCATATCTTGAACCTCTTTAGAACGCTCACCGTTTACAGCATCAGTTACAGTTGCAGCTTCAGCTTCGTACTTTTTGATTTTTACTTGATATTCGTCAACCATTTTTTTGTATTCAGCATCATATGTACCACTTAATTTTTGCAGTTGATTTTGAGCATCTAGCATAGCAGGCATTTTCGACATGATCTCGCTTACATCAACATGAGCTACCTTCGCTTGTGCGTTCATTGTGTTACTTGCTCCTAAAATAAGAATTGCAGCAATTAGTAAAGTTTTGATTTGTTTCATCATTTTTAAAATATTAATTAATTATTGGTCGTATTTGTTTTTTGCGATTCGGCTTCTTTTGCTTTTTTAGCCGCTTCTCTTTCTTCTAAAATTTTCTTTCTTCTTTCTTCCAATTCTTTTTTACGTTGTTCGTAAAGTAATTGTCTTTCTTCTGCTTTTGTCATTCCAGACTGTTCAGCTGAAGGTGTCTCTCCGTTGGCATCAGGCGTTGCTGTTTTTGCAGTCGAGTTTGTATTAACAGCACCACTCGTTGCAGCAGGAACGGCTGTTGTTGTAGCTGTTCCAGAAACCGTGCCATTTTTTTTCGCGTCTCTCTCTTCTTGCAGGGCTTTTCTTCTATCGTCGTATTCTTTTCTCTTAGCTTCTTGCTCTAGTTTTCGATCTTGAATAAGCTTTTCTCTAGCAGCTCTTTTCTCGTCAAGTGCTTTTTGACGGTCAGCCATTGCTGGATTTTCGTCAATTGCATTCTCAAGATTTTCTTTAACTTCTTGCTCTTTCAATTGTTTTTTTGTCAGCTGCTCACGTTTTTCGGTACGGTTTAAGATTCTTAAAACCTGATCGCTAATATCGAATCTTTTATTGCTAAAAAGCATGGTAAGATCTGATGATTTGTCAAAAACAAAATCGTAATTTTTTGCTTCTGCGATATCTTGTACAGCAGTAAAAACCTGATCCTGTATTGGCTTTGCCAAAGCCGCTTTTTGTCTCATTAGATTTCCATCAGAACCAAATTGTTTCTGCTGATAATCCATCATTTCTTGTTCAAGAAACTTAATTTCAGTTTCTCTTTCTTCTATTAATTCTTTTGTAAGTAAAGCTTTTTCTGTCTTTAAGCCTTCCTTCAAATTATTTATATTTAATTTTTTGGCCTCTACCTCTTGTTTCCACTTTTGAGCCTTTTGCTCTAATTGTGATTTAGCTTCTTTATAATCGGAAACATTTTCTAAAATATATTCCATGTCGATGTAGCCAATTCGAGTAGTCTTACCTTGTGCCTGACTTGTATTTGCTACAATCAAGGCTAAAAATATAAATAAAAATTGTTTTCTCATAACATAACTTTATTTGATGATTTTTAACCAAACGTTATTTCTTTAAAATTGTTGTCCAATGATAAAGTGTGTTTCCCAACCATTAGCTTTTGTTTGTCCTGGAAGAGCGTCAAACCCGTAACCAAAGTCAATACCCAATAATCCGAATGCAGGCATGAATACACGTAAACCAGCACCAGCAGAACGATTTAAGTCAAATGGGTTATAATCTTTGAACGTTGGGTATGATGAACCTGCTTCTAAGAACGTTAATGCAAAAATAGATGCCGACGCTTTTAATGTAATTGGGTAACGTAATTCCATAGAGAATTTGTTGTAAATCGTTGCTCCAATTGCATCACCATTTGCATTTACCGGAGTTAAAGAGTTGTTTGGATAACCTCTCAACTGAATAGTCTCTCTACCATCCATTGAGTAGTTTGCCATACCGTCACCTCCTAAGTAAAAACGCTCAAACGGAATCACACCTCTTTCTTGGTTATAAGCCCCTAAGAAACCAAATTCAGTAAGTGTTCTTAATACTAATTTTCCATAAACTTTAGTATACCAGTCTCCTTTAAATTTAATTTTATAGTACTCTAACCAGTTGTATTTTTTCTGATCGACTTTCGCTACATCTGTATCAGCACTTGCAAAATCAGATCCAACACTTACATAACCAGATGTTCCATTAATAGTTTCTGTTTTAACATAATCACCAGTGTTAAGTGGTTTTCCGTCTATACCACTTCCAGATGTTCCTGTATATTGTGTTTTGTATTCCTTTTCATTTTGTAAATTACCATAGTCAACACCGTTAAACAATGAATATGGAGGTGTAACTTTAGCACTAATACTAAATTCAGAACCATAAGTAGGGAATATTGGGTTTACCCCTTTATTACTTCTTGAAAGCCCGATTGTATACGCTAAGTTTCTTGATGCACCATTACCAAAAGTAAATAAACCTGTGTTATAATTGTTCAAGTCATAGTGCTGATAACTTACAGATTGTGATAATACGAAGTAATCATCTGGCACCGTTAATCTTTTTGCTAACCCAACTTGGATTGTAAAAATATTAAAACTTTTGCTTCTATCAACAGTTCTAGTGATGTAATTGTTAAGAAATTGCTTACTGTATGAAATAGATGAACTAAACTGTACTGGTTTCTTCCCACCAAACCATGGCTCTGAGAAAGATAAACTGTAGGTTTGGAAATAGGTACTTCCTTGTAAACGAAGCGCAACTTTTTGTCCGTCTCCCATTGGTAAAGGCTTATAAGCTTCTTTGTCAAAGAGCTTTCGTGCCGAGAAGTTATTAAACGAAAGTCCCAATGTACCAATGAAACCTCCACCGCCATAACCTCCTTGAAGTTCGACCTGGCTCGATCCTTTTTCTACTACATTATACTCAATATCAACAGTTCCAGCTCCAGCATCTACGTTTTTAAATTTAGGATCAATGGCCTCAGGATCAAAGAAACCTAATTGTCCAATCTCACGAATGGTTCTAACTAATTGTTCTTTACTGTATTTTTCACCTGGTTTTGTTCTTAACTCACGATAAATAACGTGGTCGTTTGTTTTGTCATTTCCAACAACAGTGATCTTATTGAAATAAGCGATAGGACCTTCTGTAACTCTAATCTCAAAATCGATAGTATCATTAACCGTTTTTACCTCTACAGCGTTGATGTTAGAGAATAAATAACCATTATTTTGGTATAGATTCGTAATGTCTTCTGCGTCTGGTTTTGTCTTATCAGCAATTCTTTTTTCTAGTAAAACTCCGTTATAAGTTTCTCCTTTTTTGATTCCTAAATAACGGCTTAGAAGCTGATCTGAATAAACAGTATTTCCTAAGAATTTGATGTTTCCGAAGTAATATTTGTTTCCTTCTTCTACATTAATCTTAATTGCAAGGGTATTTTTTTGCTTGCTGTATTGAACAGAATCGTAAATAATACGGGCGTCACGATATCCTTTTTCTTTGTAAGCAGCAATTACTTTTTCTAAGTCAGTTTTGTATTTCTCTGGAATGAATTTAGAAGCTTTAAATACACGAATGAAATTTTTCTGTTTCGTGTCTTTCATTGCAGCGCGCAATTGATTGTCAGTAAGCTGTTTATTACCTATGAAATCAATACTGCTGATTTTAACTTTGTCTCCTTTGTCTATTCTAACAAGCATATTAACTTGATGTCCGTTAATAGTGTCAGGAGTGTTTGTTATAGTAACTTTCGTATTATAAAAACCTTCTTTTTTGTATTTGTTTTCGATGTAATTTTTTGTCGTAGTAATTAAGTTTTCGTTGACAATTTTGTTCTTTGTCAGGTTATTATCTTTAATTAATCCTTCGATTTTGCTTTTCTTGACACCAACGATTTTAACTTCGTTTAATTTAGGAAGCTCCACAATATCTAAGTCTAAATAGATACTGTCGTTTTCTACTTTGTTAACATAGAAAGCGATTTCGTCAAAAAGTCCTAGCTTACCTAATTTTTTAATTGCGCTACTGATTTCTTCTCCGGGTACAGTAATTTCTTGACCTTTTTGAAGTCCTGAAAAGGTTACAACAGTCTGCTCATTGAAGCTTATTTTACCAACAACAGAAACTTTAGCTAGAATATATTTTTTTCCTTGATCAAAAGGAACTCTTTCTTGTGCTTTGACTTGTGAAAAACTACCCAGTAATAAAAGGGCACAGATTATTTGTGGTATTCTTTTTTGTAACACTAAAAAATTATTTAATTTGTTCACTGGTTTTTCCAAATCTACGTTCTCTTTTTTGATAACTAATAATAGCCTCATATAAATCTTGGTCTTTAAAGTCTGGCCACAAGACATTAGTAAAATATAATTCTGCATAGGCAATCTGCCACAGTAAAAAATTACTTATTCTATGTTCTCCACTTGTTCGTATTAATAAATCTACGTCTGGTAAATTTTGCGTGTAAAGATGCTCATTTATAATTGAATCGTCAATAGTGTCTATTGAAATTATATTATTTTTAACTTTATCACTAATTGACTTTATGGCATTTACTAATTCTTCTCTAGAGCCGTAGCTTAAAGCAAGAGTAAGAGTTAAGCGAGTATTGTTTTTCGTTTTTTCTATAACATCCAAAAGTTCTTTTTGGGCTGTTTTGGGTAATTTGTCAAGATTTCCGATTGCGTTGAGACGAATATTGTTTTCTTGAAGCGTAACAAGCTCTTTCTTTAATGAATTGATCAATATTTTCATCAATGCCTGAACTTCCAATTTAGGACGATTCCAATTTTCTGTAGAAAAAGCATATAAGGTTAGGTATTCAATACCAAGCTTAGCTGAAGTTTTGATTATTTCTTTTACAGATTTTGTACCGTTTTCGTGGCCAAATGCGCGCAAAAAACCTTGTTGTTTTGCCCATCGTCCGTTACCGTCCATAATAATGGCCAGATGCTTAGGTAAGTTTGTGTGATCTATTGATTCTAGTAAATTCATTTTTTAGTATGCGCAATAGCATGGTTTCTTTCCAAAGGTATACGTTAAAGTCATACCTGAAAAAATATACCAGTCATTATTATTTAAATTTCCAAATTTCATGATATTTGGACTGCTTGTATTAGGATTACTTCCGTCAAGATTATCTGTAAAGGTGTAGCGCGCACCAACTTCAGCGGCTAAAACAAAACGTGGTGATATATTTGATTTTATGCCTAATATAATAGGTATAGCAACCGAGCTTTGATTTTTTAGCTCGTATACGGTGTTTGGGCTTGAAGTATATCGGTATAAATTATTGTAAAAAAAGTAATTTAAACCGGTAAATACATAAGGTGTTATTTTGGTGTGATAATCGTGAAGATTAAAATCAAAAAAATTGAATTCTAAACCAGCCGAAAGCTCTTTTATATCATTGTCAAAACGATACCCTCTCTGATTTCTTCCAGTTTCATCAGATTGATAATCGTTTCCACTAATGTTTGATTGTGTATAAGAGAATCGCCAGGCATGTCTCGGACTTCTGTTCCATTTGTAAAGAACTCCAAAAGCTAGCTTTTCTGGGGCTATGTAAGTTGTTTTTCCAACATCACCTACAAAGTTGCTTCCGCCAAGAAAAACACCAAGCTCATTGATTTGAGCATTAAGTGTAATAAAGGGGAAAAAACATAACAATAAATTAAAAATTTTCTTCATTTAATTCAAAATTGCGTGCAAATATAATAATTATCAATACGAATCAAAGTTCCTTTGGTTAAATGTGCTTTTTTTTCAATTTACGATATGATTTAGAGCCATTTAATGATGATTCACTACATGCAGAACGAGAAAATGTGGTATTATCGTATAGTGAAGAATCAGAAAAGAGTTTAATTTCTTTTATCTTCTCCCCAGAGCAGTTTATTTCTTAAGGTCTTTAAGAAAGTCTCGCCTGGTATTTCAACCATTTTAATTTTGTAATCTGTTTTTTTAATCTTTAAAATAGACTCGTTTTTTACAGAAGAAATTCTCGAGTCTAAAGAAACCAAATATTGGTCTTCTCTTCCTGTTACTCGAAGTGTAATTTCGGTGTCGTCTGGAATAACAAGCGGTCTGGCAGTTAAATTGTGAGGGGCAATTGGCGTAATGACTAAACTTTTTACATCTGGGGTTAAAATGGGTCCGCCGCAGCTTAGAGAATATCCAGTAGAACCAGTTGGTGTAGAAATGATTAATCCGTCGGCCCAATAAGAGTTTAAATATTCGTTGTTCAAATAAGTCTCCACTGTAATCATCGAGGTTGTATCTTTTCTACTCACCGTAACTTCGTTCATAGCGAAATTAAGTTCTTTAAAGGCCTCATTAAAAGGTTCGCATGTAATTCCTAATAAAGTTCTTTCAGAAGTGGTGTAGTTTTGATCTATTACATATTGCAATAAACTCTCGATATTTTCTTTCTGAACTTTAGCAAGAAATCCTAAACGTCCAGCATTTATACCTAATAAAGGGACGCCAGAATTACGAACAAAAGCAGCGGCTCTTAAAATCGTTCCATCACCTCCAATACTAATCAGCATTTCGAAACTATTGTCTAAAGCAGTACTTGGCGAAAAAGTTTTGTATTCTTTTTTTACAAGCTGTTTTTCATAAAGCATATTCAAGAAGTTTTCTTCAATTACCATTTCGACATTATTGGTATTGAAGAATGAGAAAATGTCTTTTATGATAGGTTCAGTGCTATTCTGATAGTATTGTCCGTAAATGGCTATTTTCATTCTTTGTAAATTAGATAATTTGTCAATGTGTCAATTAGATAATTTGGAAAAATGCGAAAATTATCTAATTAACTAATTCTCCCATTGGCACATTCATAATTTATATGTTGAGATATTTGTCTAAATAATCTGATCGCTCTTTTAAGCTGTTAATATAGTTGTCCTCTTGATGTTCTGAAATAATTTCGTATCCATATCTTCTATACGTCTGGATAATTTCATTGATTGCTCCTAAGCCTATTTTTACTGTAATCTGAACATTTTCGGTATCAGCTTCAGAAACAAAACAGCCTAAAATCTTACCATTATTGCTTTCTACAATTTGGGTTACTTCGCTCATAGAATAATCCAAAAGCCCTTTCTGAACAATAATAATTGCACCTGGCTCTTTTAAAAAAGGAGTTTCCTGAAAAAACTTCATGATATCTTCCATTTCATAGTAGCCTATGTAAGTATTGTTTTCGTCAAGAATAGGAAGAATATTGGTATGGTTTTTTGCAAAAACTTCTAGAACGTCTAACCAAATCATAGATTTTCGCGCAAAAAAACGTTCCAAAGTATATTTGTAATCAATTGCTTTTTTATCAATGTCAAATGTTTCAACATCATCAGAAGAGATGCTTCCGATGAAAATACCATCTTCTAAAATCGGAAAATGAGAAAAATTTACATCGATAAAAAAGTCCTGAATCGAAGCAATCGTTTCCTGACTGTCAATCGCTCTGAAATCGTTTGTGATATAGTTTGTAATTTCTGTCATAAATCAATTGAGGATATTTGATGCAAAATAATCAAAAAATACCGAAAACCGCTCTGTTTTACTTTGTATTTTTGTCGTAACAAATATAAGATTACTAGAATTAATATCTATTTATATGACAAAATTAAGTGTAAATATCAATAAAATAGCAACGCTTCGAAATGCTCGCGGCGGAAATGTTCCTGATTTATTAAAAGTAGCTGTAGATATTCAGCGATTTGGAGGGCAAGGAATCACTATTCATCCGCGTCCAGATGAGCGTCATATTCGTTATCAGGATGCACGCGATTTAAAAGCAGTTGTTACTACAGAATATAATATTGAAGGAAATCCACAGCATAATTTTATTGATTTGGTTTTAGAATGCAAACCAGATCAGGTAACCTTAGTTCCAGATGCAATTGGAGCAATAACATCATCTGCAGGCTGGGATACCATCAAGAATCAAGAATATTTAACAGAGGTTATTGGGGAGTTTCAAAGAAACGGAATTAGAACTTCGATTTTTGTTGATCCAATTCTAGAAATGATTGAAGGCGCTAAAAAAACAGGAACAGATAGAATAGAATTATACACAGAATCTTTTGCGCATCAATATAGTTTAGGAAACGAAAAAGGAATTGATCCTTACACAAAAGCGGCAGTATTGGCAAACGAATTAGATTTAGGAATCAATGCTGGACATGATTTAAGTTTAGACAATATCAAATTTTTCAAAGAAAATATTCCAGGTTTATTAGAAGTTTCTATAGGCCACGCTTTAATTTCAGAGGCACTTTATCTTGGATTGGATAATACCGTAAATATGTATCTGAATAAATTGAAATAAACTTTCTACTCAAAACAATTATAACCTGATACATTTGGGTTATAATTGTTTATTTTCGCACTTTTCTTATTAAAACGAAGTGCCAAAATCTATTATTTTCTTTCTCTTGTTTTCCTTTTCTGGCCTCTTTGCACAGACCGTAAAGATATCTGGAAATATAAAATCTCCTGACAGCCAAAATTTTGTTGGCGCAAATGTTTTTTTAGAAGTAAATAAAAAACAATGGAATGTTGCTACTGATGTTTTAGGGAATTTTTCAGAAAACATTTCTTCTGGCAGACTTGTTATAAAAGTCAATCATTCTGATTTTATCTCAAAAACTATTGAGTTCGATATCCTAAAAGATACTGTGATTGCTGTAGTTTTAGAAAAACATATTTCTCAGTTAAAAGAGGTGATTGTTTCAAGTGATAAGAAAAATCAAATTAAAAATTTATCTGGCGGAAGATTATCTTTTAACTTGAAAGAATTAAACGCTGTTCCAACACTTTTGGGAACAACAGATGTGATCAAACTTTTGCAGTTAACGCCTGGAGTACAAAATTCTGGAGACGCAAATGGTTATTTGTATGTTCGTGGTGGTGATCCTGGCCATAATGCGATTTTATATAATGAAACTCCCATTTATGGAATGTCGCATTTATTAGGGATATTTCCTTTTTACAATACAGATCATATTAAAGATGTTGAATTTGACAAATCGAGTTCGAATGCAAAATATGGCGGACGCTTGAGTTCTACAACACTTTTAAATGCCAATAAAAAACTTCCTTCTGAGTTTTCGATTCAAGGGAATGCTGGAATTCTGGCATCGCAGGTAACTTTAGCGGTTCCTATAAATGGCAAAACCGGATTCTATATTTCTGGGAGAAAAACCTATATTGATGAAGTCGTCGGGCCGTTGCTAAAATCTGATTCGAAGAATGATGTTCAGGATATGAAATATGGTTTTTCGGATGCCAATATTACTTTTTTGTCTCAAGTCTCAGAAAAGAATTTATTTTCTTTAAATGCTTTTTACAGTGCCGATAAACTCAAAATAAAAGATAAAAATTTTGCACTTGACACCGATTTAAAATGGAGTAATTTTACAGTATCACCATCTTTAACTACCACATTTTCGTCTAAAGTAAGTATGTCTAATACAGTTTATTTTAGCCAATATTTGAATGACTTAAATATGGAGCAAGCAACAATTGAGTTTGGAGTTTCTTCTTATGTAAAGGATTTAGGATTTGCAAATTCAGTAAGATTTTCAATCCATAATGTTCCGTTTGAATCTGGATTGCAATATGTTTATCATGACTTGCAACCTCAAAAAATAAATGTCGAAAATCTGGCAACAATTGACAATT
This sequence comes from Flavobacterium sp. LK-23, assembly GCF_058135255.1. Classification (NCBI taxonomy): domain Bacteria; kingdom Pseudomonadati; phylum Bacteroidota; class Flavobacteriia; order Flavobacteriales; family Flavobacteriaceae; genus Flavobacterium; species Flavobacterium sp. LK-23. Next base: position 34,697 of record NZ_JBYUVT010000018.1, on the reverse strand, counting down.
ATTCTCAAAGAAAAATTGATGCCAACGAAGCCGCGATTTTTGTGAGCGCCAAACCTAAATTATTGGAGAATTTAATAGCCGAGTTAGGACTTCGAATGAACTACTATATTTCGGGATCTGATTCGTACCTGCATTTTCAACCGCGAGTGGTACTGAATTATTATGCAAACGAAAAGTATTCGTTTTATGCTTCTTACAATAAACAATATCAATATTTAAGTTTGATCACAACTTCGAGTGTTGGTATTCCTACTGATTTTTGGATTGCGAGTTCTGACGGAATTAAACCGCAGTCTTCTAGTGAATTTTCTATTGGATCAAATCAAAATATAAGCAGAAATTTTTCTTCTTCTTTTGGAGGGTTTTATCGTTCGATGAAAAATCTACTCGAATATCCGTATGGAATAACTCAGTTTAATGAAATTACAACTTTAAAGAACGATTTGTATGTTGGAGAAGGTAAGGCGTACGGATTTGAAATGATGTTGAAAAAAAGCAATGGAAAATTTACCGGCTGGTTAAGCTATACTTTGAGTTGGTCAGAAAGAAACTTTGACGAATTGAATAATGGCAACACGTATTTTGCAAAATATGACAGACGACATAATCTTTCTGTAGTTGGAATGTATGATTTGAATACAAAATGGAATTTCGGAATAACTCAAATATTTGGTTCTGGAAATAGATTTACAATGCCAACCTCGTGGTATTTTATAAATAATAACCCTGTAAAAGAATATTCGGGATATAATAATGCTCAAATGCCAAATTATATCAGAACAGATCTTTCTGTAAATTATTATTTTATAAAAACCTCGAAGAAAGAAAGCGCTTTAAATTTTTCGATTTACAATACATTTAATGTTTCTAATCCTATATATGTTGTTTTGGATGTCGAAGTAAACGAAAACAAAGATAAAGTTGTGGTAAAGCAAGATGAGAAAGTTTTGTATAGAATTCTTCCTTCGATAAGTTGGAGATTTAAATTTTAAAATGAGATGAAAAAATATATATTGTTTCTTTTGGGTTTATTAGCAGTAAGCTGTTCTAATGATAATTTTAATGAACAGAAAAACATAGAATCTAAAATAGTGGTAGAAGGCTGGATTGAAGAAGGAGATTATGCAAATGTTTTGCTGTCTAGCAGTATTCCGGTAACAGATGGCATTGATTCTACAAACGTTTTAAATCATGTGATTCGATCTGCAAAGATTACCATTTCTGACGGAGAGGATTCAGAAGTTTTAAGAGTAAAAAACGATAAAAACCGTATTCCTCCATTTGTATATTTTGGTTCGACTCTAATGGGGCAGGCAGGGAAAGAATACACGATGAAAATTGAATATTTAAACCGTGTTGTTGAAGCGACGACCACAATTCCTAAATCGGTACAGCTTAAAAGTGCAGAATACATAAAAAAGAATGCAACAGATACAACGGGCTATGTTTTTGTGAAATTTGATGATCCAGTGTCTGAAAAAAATTATTACCAAATTGCAACAAAAGTGGAAGGCGAAGAACCCATTTTTGTTCCCTCTTTTTATGGCAATTTAGATGATAAAAATTTCAAAAGTCCTGCCATTGAAATGCAGATAAACAGAGGAATTTTATTGTTTCCTAAAACTAAATTCACACCAAATTTTACTGATGGAGATTTGATTCATGTAAAGTTACGAACCCAAACGAAAGAATCTTTAGACTTCTGGAATAGTTGGCAAAACGAAATTGTGAATGCCAAAAATCCAATTTATCCATCAAATACAAGTTTAAAATCAAATATAAAAGGAGGAATAGGTATTTGGGCTGGGTATGGGCAAAGTAATATAATTATCCAGACTTCTTCTAAAAAAACAAAGCCGATTTGAGTAATTCAAATCGGCTTCATTTTTATTAAAAAGGTTTATTTGCTTTTTGTTTGAAAAGCGCTTGTGAAATCTGTAAATTTAGTATGAAGTGAATTAAATATTTCAGAGAAATAAACATCCATCGCAGCTTCTGTAGTATCATTGAACTTTAAATAAACTACTTCATCAAGATAAGGTTGTGCAAATAGTTCGCCATTAGGGCTCCATGTCCAGTATTTTCCTTGAGCATTCCAAACAGGTAAACTAACAAGATAATCGTCTCCAACTTTTTCAGAACGCAAAACAATATCAGCGATTTTAGTACCGTCTTTTTTAGAAACTAAAGACAATTTCGTGTTTTTGTTAAAGCTAGCTGCTTTTCCTTCAGATATTTTTTTCTCATAGGCATTCAAAGCTGTGTAATAAGCTTTGTAGTCACTTTTAGGATTTTCACCGTCAGGAGATGCAGGGCGAGTATTGTTTTTGTATAAAGCTTCTTTATCGGCAGCGTCAGCAGCTAAATCTGTATTACCAATAACAATAAAGTTATCCATTATTGAAAACAGCGTATTTGCTTTTCCTTTGTATTGGCTTAGTTCTACATTTTCGATCAATTTGTCGATATCAGCATTACTTGCAACATTAAAGTTAATTAAGCTTTTTCCGTTATAAGTAAACAATGCTTTAGAAGTAGTTTCTGTACCTTTCTTACCGCTCATTTCCCAAGTATAACCGTCATTTAAGGCTAATTTGTAGCTGTAATCTTCTGGCGATTTGTTTTGGCTTGAGTATTTTGCATTTGAAGTAAAAGTAGCAGCTTGTGCACCATTAATAGTTAAAAGAGCCTCTACAGTTGATGGTAAGTAAAACCAATCTTGTACAGAAGGAGTAATAGGTCCGTATTGCTGCGTTTCTGAATTGTAGCCCCACTCAGCATAAGTGTCAACATTTGAAAATTTAATGTTCGAAGAAGTGCTTTTAGATGTTAATATTGCATTGTTTGTAGTTTGTCCTTCTTTTGCAGGGAAAACAAATTTCAATTCTGTAGTCGAAGCCGTTTTAGTCCATGTTTTTTTAGCATCATCCCAAGTATATGTACCATATACGCCCGAAATGTTTAAAACTTCTTCTACACCATTTTGACTTTTTCCGTCAAAAAGATCAATATGTTTAACGCTAAACAAACGGCCTAAGTTTTTAATCGCTTCGATTGCTCCAGAGGTTTTGCTTTTATCCAATTGAACAAGCATTTCATTAGCTTCAGCTTCAAATTTTGTTTTTTGCTGTGCAGGAGTAAGGTTTGAATACGGCTGTTTTAATAAAGCTGCAATTTGCTCTTCTATGGTTAGCTCTACTTCTGGTTTTGGGTCTGGTTTTACTTCTGGAATTACTTCATCGCTGTTGTCGCTAGAACATGAAATCATAAGTTGCGAAGCAATCAATGATAATAAAAGTAGTTTTTTGATCATGATTTGTGTTTAAATTAAAATGAAATTTTAGTTTTTATTTCGGGGCGCAAGGTAGCTGATTAAATTCTCTAAACATTACGGGAAACCGTAAGGATGTAAAGTTTTTTTTATTAATATTAATGATCTGAAAATGTTTTATAGATATATCTGTTATCGTCGTAATGGATAAGTTTTTTTACATTTGTAAATAGAATTTTTATAAGCAAATTAAATGTTATACTCAAAAATAGAAGGCGAAGGAAAACCATTTATCATCATGCACGGATTTCTGGGAATGTCCGATAACTGGAAAACTCTTGCCGGGCAATATGTAGAAGCCGGATTTCAAGTTCATATTTTAGATTTAAGAAATCATGGTCGCAGTTTTCATTCAGATGAGTGGAGTTATGAAGCAATGGTTCAAGATGTGTATGAATACTGTCAAGCAAACAATCTTACACAAGTTGATATTCTTGGCCATTCTATGGGAGGAAAAGTAGCAATGCTTTTCGCAACAACACACCCAGAGATTGTAGATAAATTGATTGTAGCAGATATTGGTCCGAGATTTTACAAACAGCACCATCAGGATATTTTGGCAGGATTAAATGCTGTCGATTTTTCAGTAAAACCAAGTCGAAATGATGTTGAAGAGATAGTCTCTCAATATGTTTCAGATTTTGGAACAAGACAATTTCTGCTGAAAAATTTATATTGGAAAGAGCCAGGACAATTGGCTTTTAGATTTAATTTAGAAGCTTTTAATAATAATCTAGATGCAATTGGAAAACCTTTGGCAGACGATTTAGTTTTTAATAACCCGACATTATTTATTCGTGGAGGAAACTCTGGATACATTCAAGATCAAGATTTGGAGGGAATCCGTAAACATTTTCCAAATTTAAAATTAGAAACCATCCCAAATGCTGGGCATTGGCTGCATGCTGAAAATCCGAAAATGTTTTTTGAATTGACAACGGAGTTTTTGAAAGAGTAGTTATTTTTTGATGAAAAATTAGTACTTTTAAATAAATTTTAAACCTGAATAACTATGAAATTATTACTTAGACTTCTTGTTACAGCTGCCTTAGTTTTATTATTGTCAAACATTTTAACTGGAGTAGATGTTAAAAGTTTTGGTACGGCCGTAATTGTTGCAGTAGTTTTAGGATTGCTAAATATCTTCATTAAACCAATTTTGGTATTGCTAACTCTGCCGGTAACGTTTGTTACACTTGGTTTATTTTTATTAGTTATAAATGCTTTGATTATCTTGCTTTGTACAAAAATTGTTGGCGGTTTTGTAGTCGATACATTCTGGACGGCATTAATATTCAGCATTATTTTGTCTATCCTTCAATCTCTTACTTATAAAATATTGGGAGACGATAAATAAAACAATTGAGCAGATTAAAACTGCTTCAAATACAATAGATTAAAAACTTGGTTGGGTTGCAAAAATTTTATAATTTTGCAACCCAATTTTATTATGTAAATTAAAGAAGAAGATGGATATTAAAAGAGTAGCAATAGACGCTGTAAACGAGACAATCGTTATGAACGTTGTTCATATGGATTATAAAGGTCAAGTAGCAAAAAGAATTAACGAAAAAATGCCTTTAGCACAAGTTAAAGGATTTAGAAAAGGGGCTGTGCCTAAAGATCTTGTTGAAAAACAATACGGAAAAGCTATTAAGCAAGAAGAGATCAAAAAAGTAGTTGATTTGGCTTTAGAGCGTTATATTCAATCTGAAAGACTAAATCTTTTAGGAACTCCTCTTGCTAAAGTAAACGAAGATTTTAACTGGGATGCTGAAGAGTTAACTTTCGAATACGAAATTGGTTTAGTGCCAAACTTCGAAATTGATCTTGAAGCTAAAAATAATATCGTAAAATATATCGTTACTGCAGACGATAAATTAATCGACGGACAAGTGGAGCGTATCCAAAAACAATTTGGAAAAGCAGTTCCTCAAGAAGTTTCTGATGCTAAATCTGATTTAACTGGAACTTTCTCAAACGAAGCAAACGGAATCAATAATACGACTACAATTTCTGTTGATGCATTTAGCAAAAAAGCTCAAAAACAATTCACAGGTAAAAAAGTTGGAGATGTTGTTACAGTAAGCACAAAAGGTTTATTTGAAGACGATCACCAATTAATGGATTATTTAAAAGTAGGTCACGAAGGTGTTCACGGTTTAGATGTTGAAGTAAACTTCACTATCGAAGCTATTAACGGTTCTGAACCAGCTGAATTAAACCAAGAATTATTTGATAAACTTTTTGGTGAAGGAAATGTGGCTTCTTTAGAAGATTTAAAAGCTAAAATTAAAGAAGATGCTGAAGCGCAATTTGCTCAGCAAGCAGACCAAAAATTATTATTAGACGTTCAGGATTTCTTGATCGAAAACACAAAATTCGATTTACCAGCTGAATTCCTTAAAAAATGGTTGCAAACTGTTGGAGAGAAAAAATTAACTCCAGAAGAAGCAGAAGTTGAATACGCAAGATCTGAAAAAGGTTTACGTTTCCAATTAATCGAAGGAAAAGCATTGGCTCAAAGTAATATTCAAATTACATTTGATGACTTAAAAGAGTTTACATCAAATGCAATCAGACAGCAAATGGCTCAATTTGGTCAAACAAACCCAACTGAAGAAGAAGTTCAAGGAATCGTGGCTAGAGTTTTATCTAACCAAGACGAAGTGAAAAGACTTTCTGAGCAAGTAGTAGCAGCTAAAATGCTAGATATTTTCAAAGAAAAAGCTAACCCAACTACTAAAGAGGTTACTTACGAAGAATTTATTGCTGCATCTTACGGAGAATAAATTTTAGTCTGAAAGTCAAAAGTTCTAAAGTCGAGAGTTAAGAGGTATACTTTTTAAAAATTAAGATTTTATTACAGAAACTGAAAGATAAAAATAATTATATTTGAACGTCAATGGAATTTTTTATTCTGTTGACGTTCTTTTTTTGTTTCAGGCTTGAAGTTGGTAAACGTTTCTTAGAAAAAAAAACTTAGAACCTTAGTAACTTAGAATCTTAGCATCTTAAAAAAGACGACAAATTGGCATCTCTTATAAAAAGGTATGAACTTTGTTTAATTCGTTAAAGTCACATGCTGACTTTAGACTTTTCAACTTTAAACTAAAAATATGAACTACGGTAAAGAATTCAAAAAATTTGCTACAAAGCACCAAGGAGTAAACGCAATGTATTACGATAAAATCGTAGCTGCGATGACACCAACAAACATGACTCCATATATTATCGAAGAACGTCAGCTGAATATTTCTCAATTAGACGTTTTTTCAAGATTAATGATGGACAGAATTATCTTTTTAGGAACTGGTATTGACGATCAGATTGCTAATATTGTTCAGGCTCAGTTGTTATTTTTAGAAAGCGCTGATGCTTCAAAAGATATTCAAATTTATTTAAACTCGCCAGGAGGAAGTGTTTATGCAGGTTTAGGAATTTATGATACTATGCAGTACATCAAGCCAGATGTAGCAACAATTTGTACAGGAATGGCCGCTTCTATGGGGGCAGTTTTATTATGTGCGGGAGCTGCTGGAAAACGTTCTGCACTACCTCACTCAAGAGTAATGATTCACCAACCATCTGGAGGAGCGCAAGGTGTTGCAACAGATATGGAAATCAACTTACGTGAGATGTTGAAATTAAAAGATGAATTATACAACATCATCTCTCAACATTCTGGACAAACTTTTGATAAAGTGCACAAAGACAGTGAGCGTGATTACTGGATGAAAGCAGATGAAGCAAAAGAGTACGGAATGATTGACGAAGTATTAAGAAGAAGCTAAAAATTAGTTTTAGGTCTCATGTTTCAAGTTGCTTCGGCAAATCTGAAACCTGAAACTTTAAACTTTAAACAAAAAATATTAAGCTGTAAAGAGCTAAGTTTTTAAGTTTTAGGTCAAAAAGCTTAGAAACTTAGTATCTTTGCAGCTTAGTAACTTAAATATAGAATGGCAAAAGTAGTATTAGAATGTTCGTTTTGTGGAAGAAAGAAGCCAGAAACTAATTTATTAATTGCAGGTATCAATGCACATATTTGTGATAAGTGTATTGAACAGGCTCACGGAATTGTTTTAGAAGAATTAAAATCTAGCGGAAGCGCGAAACTAGTTGGGGACTTAATTTTAAAGAAACCGAAAGAAATTAGAGCTTTTCTAGATCAATATGTTATTGGTCAAGACCAGACAAAAAAAGTGATGTCAGTTGCGGTTTACAATCACTACAAACGTTTAATGCAACAGCAATTAGACGATGAAGTAGAGATTGAAAAAAGTAACATCATCATGGTGGGTCAGACAGGAACTGGAAAAACATTAGTAGCAAAAACTATTGCTAAAATGTTAGATGTTCCGTTGGCAATTGTTGATGCAACTGTATTGACAGAAGCGGGTTATGTTGGAGAAGACGTTGAAAGTATTTTGACACGTTTACTTCAGGCTGCAGATTATGATGTGGCTAAAGCAGAAAGAGGAATCGTATTTATTGATGAGATTGATAAAATTGCTCGTAAAAGCGATAATCCATCAATTACTCGTGATGTTTCTGGAGAAGGTGTTCAGCAGGCTTTATTGAAATTATTAGAAGGAACAGTTGTAAACGTACCGCCAAAAGGTGGACGTAAACATCCAGACCAGAAATTTGTTGAGGTAAATACTCAAAATATCTTATTTATTGCTGGTGGTGCTTTTGATGGGGTAGAACGTATTATTTCAAAACGTTTAAACCGTCAGGCAGTTGGGTACTCAACTTCTAAAAATGCTGACAATATAGATAAAGACAATTTATTGCAATACATTATCCCAAAAGACATTAAAGACTTTGGTTTGATTCCTGAGATTATTGGACGTTTACCAGTTTTAACGCACATGGATCCTTTGGATAAAGCAACGCTTCGTGCAATTTTGACACAGCCTAAAAATGCGTTGATCAAACAATATCAGAAGTTATTCTTAATGGATGATGTTGAGTTTACAATTACAGATGAAGCTTTAGATTTTATTGTAGATAAAGCTTTAGAGTACAAATTAGGTGCTCGTGGATTACGTTCATTATGCGAGGCTATCTTAACAGATGCCATGTACGAACTGCCAACATCTGATGATATTAGTCTGACAATCGACAAAGAATATGCAGAACATACGTTAAGTAAAAACTTATTGAAACGTATGGAAATTGCTTCTTAAATTTTAAAATCAGCTTTTTCAAAGATTTAAACTTTGAAAAAGTTCATCTTATAGAACCTGCTCATTTATTTGAGCAGGTTTTTTTATATACTTTTTTAACCCTATTTTCGTTTGTGCTTTTGTGTAAATATTTGATATGAAAAGAATGCTTTTTATAATTTGTCTAGTATTTGTTTTTTCTTGTAATAAAGAAAGCAAAAGAATAACTGTTTCTGAAAATAAGTATAAAAGAGAAGCAGTTTCAGAAAATCCTAGTATTGAAGTTAATTACAATAATTATTATAAAGAAGCAGCATACTATTGTAAAGTCAATAATTTAAATCAAGATAAATTTATTTTGATAGACCTCGGATTGCATTCTGGTTATAAAAGATTTTTTGTTTACGATTTTAAAAAGAAGGAAGTCTCAAAATCGTATATGGTAAGTCACGGCTGCGGCGACAATCAATGGGGAGGAACTTATTCTAAAGATAACGCAAAGATGAGCAACGAATTTGATTCGCATTGTTCTTCGGTTGGAAAATATGTTGTTTTAGATCGTGGTGTAAGCCAGTGGGGAATAAAAGTGAATTATGTTTTACAAGGAAAAGAGAAAAGCAATTTTAATGCGCAAAAACGTGCCATTGTTTTGCATTCATGGGAAGCAGTACCAGATGATGAAGTTTACCCAAAAGGAACTCCAGAAGGCTGGGGCTGTCCAGCTGTTTCAAACGAAAGCATGAAAGAAATTGACGAACTTTTGAAAACGAATAAAAAAGTCCTGATGTGGATTATAAAAACATAAATATATAATCAGCTAAACGCTTATTTTGTAATGGTTAAATAAGTAGGATTAGTAATTGCTTGATCATTAAGCCAAACATTTTTTTTGATAGTAGAATTTTTTGTTCGCGAATATTCAACTTTTACGATGTCTTTGTCGTTTTCATTCCATTGAATATAAGTTTCAGGTAATTTTTCTCCTTTATCGTAATTTAAGAAAACCCTAATTACATAGCGATCTGAATTTTGATAAATCATGAAGAAATTGGGGTAATCTAAGTTTCCTTGATATTGTGGAACTAATTTACCATCTAATAAAAAAAGTATTTTTATTTTACTTTGGTCATAACTGCCAGGATTGCTCGGATTTAATAAATCTTCGTTTTTAGAATTAACAACGCTGAAGTCTATAGCGGCGTCAAGAATATAACCTGCGATAGGTTCTTCTTTAAGAGTGTTTGAATCACAGCTAGTTGAAAATAAGATGATTAATAAAACTCCAATAACTTTTTTTATCTTTTTAAAATTTTAAAATCGATGATAAAAATAGGAAAATAATTATAAAATATTATTTATTGCACTCTAAATTTCTCTCGATATTCAATTGGTTTCATACCGACCATTTTATAAAATACTTTTCTAAAAGCTTTTGGGTCGTTATAGCCGGTTTTTTCGATAATTTCTGAAATCGAAAGTTGGGTTTGTTCTAAGTATTTCTTCGAACTTTCTACTCTGATATTCTGTAAATATTCAATCGGAGGAATTCCTGTCACTTGTTTGAAACGACGAGTCATGTTTCGGGCACTGGTTGGGATATCTTTTGTGATTTCTTCCAGTTTTTCGATAGAATGATACTGATTTTCAATTTTTTGCTGTAAAAGTGCAACTAAGGAATCATTGTGCAAATGATTGGGTCTGAAGGTGCTGAAATAACTTTGTTTGTACCGATTCAAATCGATTGAAAATATTTTAGCAATTTTAACTGCCATTTCGTTACCGCAGAATTTCTGAACCAAAAGAATCAATAAATGAAAAGTTGAGGTAGATCCGCCGCTGGTGTATAAACTTCCGTCTGCTGTCAAGGTTTCTTCGGCTTTTAATTTTACCATCGGAAAAGCTTTGGTAAAAGCGCTGCAAGCGTCAACATGTGTTGTGGCCAATTTTTCGTTCAATAAACCAGAAGCAGCAAACAAAAAAGCTCCAGTGCAAAAACTGGCTAATTCGGCTCCATTTTGATGTTGTTTTTGTAACCACGGAATAAAATTTCTATTCTTTTTAATCATTTCACTCATATTGTCAGTCGTAAAAGCGGGAATCAAAATGAGGTCTAAAATAATATCAGAAGTTTCAATTTCGTTAGAAGTATAACCAAATATCTTTCCTTGATCCGATTGTTCTTTAGATTGAAAAATCATGATTTCGAATGGTTTTTCGATTCCCGAACTTAATTTATTGGTTGTTTCGAATACTTCTAAAATAGCCGCAATACTTAATAATTTATAGTCGTGAGGCACGATTAATCCTAATTTCTTGCTCATGATTTTGATTGTTTTGAAAATTTCACATTCAGACAAAAATAAGCATTTTGTCTTAAATGCCCCTAAAAATGACTTTTATTGGCATTTTAAACTAATCTTAAAAAATTAAATTTGTTTTAATTAATTCGTAATTTTATAAAGATGAAAACAAAAATCTTCTTAAATCTTGCCGTAAAAGATTTGAACAAGGCAGTGTCTTTTTACAACGGACTTGGTTTTTCAACCAATCCGAAATTCACAAACGAAAAAGGAGCTTGCATAGTTATTGACGAAAATATATTTGTAATGATATTGGTAGAAGAGTTTTATAAAACCTTTACTAATAAGCAGATTTGTGATTCTGCTACAACAAGCGAAGTTCTTATTTCGATTTCTCTTGATTCTCGTAAACAAGTAGATGAAATGCTTGAAAAAGCTGTTAAAGCTGGAGGAACAGATTATATTGAAGCAAAAGATTACGGATGGATGTATCAAAGATCTTTCCTTGATCCAGACGGACATCACTGGGAAGTTTTTTATATGGATGAAAGTCAGATTCCAGCTAACATGTAATAATCAATTAACAAATCACAAAAAAAACGATAAAAATGATAACAATAAAAAACACTGTCAACGCATCTCTTGATAAAGTTTGGAATTTTTGGAATACTCCAGAACACATTACAAAATGGAGTTTTGCATCTCCCGATTGGCACACACCTTATGCTGAAGCAGATTTGAGAGAAGGAGGCAAGTTCAAATCGACTATGGCAGCCAAAGACGGAAGCATGAGTTTTGATTTTGGAGGAGAATTTACTTTGGTTAAACCAAACGAAGCGCTTTCGTATGTTCTGGGAGACGGAAGAAAAGTTGAAATTACTTTTACAGAAACTCCAGACGGTGTAGAAATCGTTGAAAGTTTTGATCCAGAAACACAAAATCCAGAAGAAATGCAGCGTGCAGGCTGGCAGGCAATTTTGGATAATTTTAAAAGTTACGTTGAAGCTAATTAAGGTGCAAAGAAATAGAGTGACAAAGGTTGAAATAGAATGCTAAATAATACTTATATGGTTTAAAAGAAATAAATATCTAACCCAACAAAAAAAAACAAAAAATGACAAAACAAATATGGTTGAATCTTCCTGTAAAGGATGTGGCAAAAGCGAAGGACTTTTTCTGGAAAATTGGTTTTTCGTTTAATGAACAGCATGACACGCCAAGTTCGACGTGCATGGTGGTAGGTGAAGGACATTTTGTAGTAATGCTTTTTGAAGAAATGCTTTTTTCAAGCTTTTCTCAAAATAGTATTGCAGATACAAAATTAAGCTCAGAAGTATTGATTTCGATTGATGCAGAAAGCAGGGAAGAAGTAGATGAACTGGCAGAGAAAGTCAAAGAAGCGGGCGGAAACGTTTTTGCTCCTCCTGCCGAAAGTCAGGGGTGGATGTACGGCTGTGGTTTTGCCGATTTGGATGGTCATCGTTGGAATGTTTTATTTATGGATTTTAGCAAATTACCAGGTTAAGATGGAAAAATTAGTATTTAATATCGATATAAAGGCTCCAAAAGAAAAGATTTGGAAAGTCTTATGGGACGATGAAACGTATAGAAAATGGACAAGCGTTTTTGCCGAAGGAAGTTACGCTGAGTCAACTTGGAACGAAGGGGACAAAATTTATTTTTTAGGTCCTGGAGGAGCAGATGGAATGAATAGTCTGATTGAGACCAAAATTCCGAATGAATATATGGCTTTTAAGCATCTTGGCGAAATCAAGGATCATAAAGAAGTACCACCAAATGCAGAAACAGAAAAATGGAGCGGTGCAATGGAAACTTACAGACTGACTCAAAAAGGAGATGTTGTAAATCTTCATGTTGAGGTAGATGTAATTGAAAAACATATTGATTACTTCAAAGATGCGTTTCCAAAGGCGGTGGAATTAATTAAAGAATTGTCTGAGAAGTAAAAGTTAGAATAAAGAGAATAGAATAAAGAGGAGAGATGGAAGGTAGATAATTAACAATTAAAAAGAAATATCATGGCAACAGCAGTCAATCCATATTTAATGTTTAACGGAACATGTGAAGAGGCATTTCTGTTTTATAAATCAGTTTTTGGTGGAGATTTTCCGTATATCGGAAAATATAAAGATGCACCAGCAGAAGAAGGAGAAGTACTTTCTGAGGAAGCTCTAAATAGAATTATGCATGTTTCTCTTCCAATTGGAAATACTATTTTAATGGGAAGTGACAGTCATCCGAGATACGGAGATGTAGGTTTTGGAGATAATTTTTCGATTTCCATTAATGCAGAAAGTAGAGAAGATGCCGATAAAATTTTTAACGGACTTTCGGCTGGAGGAAAAGTAGAAATGCCGATGAACGACACTTTTTGGGGATCTTATTTCGGAATGTTTAAAGATAAATTCGGCATCAATTGGATGGTGAGTTTTGATAAAAATGAAGGAATGAAATAACTTAAAAGTTACGTTATTTTAATAATAAAAGATAATTGTTAAATTACTCGAAAAAGCACATTTATATGTGCTTTTTCTTTTCAAAAAAACAAGGATTATTCTTTTTTATCAACGAGAGATTGCCGATTTTTGTCGCTTCATAATCAAGAAAGAAAAATGGCAGCAGAAGATAAAGAAATAATTTTATTAAAAGTTTCAGGACACGATAAAATTGGGGTTACAGCAGGTTTAACGGCTGTTTTGGCAGCATATGATGCTAATATATTAGATATTGGCCAAGCCGATATTCATGATACGCTTTCTTTAGGAATTTTGTTCGAAATTGCTGCAGGTTCTTCTTCAGCCCCCGTTTTAAAAGATCTTTTGTTTAAAGCATACGAATTGGAAATCAAAGTGAAATTCATTCCGATTTCTATCGAAGATTACGAAACGTGGGTAAAATCACAATCAAAACAACGTTATATCATTAATATTTTGGGTGAGAAACTTGCGGCTTCACAATTGTCTGCAGTAACTCAAATATTGTCAGATCAAAATTTAAATATCGATTCTATTATCCGATTAACTGGAAGAACTTCAATTGTAGAAAAAGAAGAATATCCGCGTTCTTGTATTCAATTGTCTGTAACGGGCGAAATTGTAAATAAGATCATCATGACGGCGAGTTTTATGGAGATTTCTAGAACGTTGAATGTTGATATTTCTTTCCAAGAAGATAATATTTATAGAAGAAACCGTCGTTTGGTTTGCTTCGATATGGATTCGACTTTAATTCAAACCGAAGTAATCGATGAGCTTGCAGAATTGAATGGCGTTGGAGATCAAGTTCGAGCGATTACGGAATCGGCTATGAATGGAGAAATTGATTTCAACGAAAGCTTCAAAAAACGTATGGCTCTTCTTGAGGGTTTAAGCGAAGAAGTTCTACAAAACGTTGCTATTAATTTGCCAATTACACAAGGGGCACATCGTTTAATGAAAGCCTTAAAATACTACGGCTACAAAACCGCAATTCTATCTGGAGGATTTACTTATTTTGGAGAATATCTTCAAAAAGAGCTAGGAATAGATTATGTTCACGCCAATCAATTAGAAATAAAAGACGGTAAACTGACCGGTAAATATTTAGGCGATATCGTAGACGGCCAGAAAAAAGCCGAATATCTAAAAGCAATTGCCGAAAAAGAAGGAATTCACATCAATCAGACCATCGCAGTTGGAGACGGAGCAAACGATTTACCAATGCTAAACTTAGCAGGTTTAGGAATTGCTTTTCACGCCAAACCAAAAGTAAAAGAAAGTGCCTCAACTTCAATCTCAAGTTTAGGTCTTGATGGTGTTTTATACTTATTAGGATATCACGATAGATATATTGATATGATGTAAAGTCTAGTTTGTCATTTCGACCGAAGGGAGAAATCACACTAGCAATTCCACAATCAAAATAAAAAAACAAAACCTCAGTTCTTCATAAAAGAGCTGAGGTTTTTTATATGGGCATGTCCCGCCAGAAAAAGGCGGGTCGGGCTATCCGTTCCAATCTTTTATGCCGAACCCCGGCATAAAAGGATTTCCACTTCTATCCCTCATGCGGGTTTAGTGGAATTAACGTGATTTGTATTTGTTCCATTCCTCATGCAGTAATTTCTCAAGATCATCAAAATTATAATTTAAACTATTAGAAGTAATAGAAAGAGGAGTTCCATACATTCTTAAGTTAGTTTTCATCAATAATCCTTTTAAATGAGAGCTTTTTTCAATAAACTCTTTTGGATTTGAAACATCAATTAATAAAAATTTAGTAGACATTACTTGTTGAATTCTTATCCCTTCGATTTTTGACCAAGCAATTAATCCAACACTGCCATAATGGGAATTGTCAGTAATTCCAATATCACTAATTATTAAGCCTGGTCTTGTGTCAAAGATTTTGAAAAAAATATAAATTAAACATATTCCAAAGAAAGATAATGAGGCAAAACCAGCAATTTTTATAAATTCAATATTTCTACATACATGCGAAATATACTGTTCTGGGTTTATAACAAATTGAATTCCTAATGCCACGAAGATTGCGGCGCCTATAAAAGCTAAAGCCATTTTTCTTTTGCTTAATCCAATTCTAGTTTCACTTATTTTATTCACGAGATTCTAATTCCTTTTTTATCTCTTTTAAATTCTTAATATTCAAAAAAAGAATAGGCAACAAAGCAATCGGAATAATATTCATGGCGCTAAAACCTTTCATGAAAACAATGAATAGATTAAGAACGAAAAGCATAAAAAGCACAACACAGAATATAGTATTCACAGTTTTTAATGTCTTCTGATTTTTAATCAGTTCTTCAGTAGTCATATCGCTGAATTTGGTATCCTTCATTTTGTATAATTTTTATTTAAGAAAATTAAATAGTTATTTGGAATGACTGATTTTTAAAACTTTTGCATTCCTAGCATCAATTATAATTAGAAATGTTCCGCCCTGTTCTCCCCACATTAACGTTCCGTTAATAACATAATGATTATAAATTAGATTTACTTCATAAGGTTTTTGATGTTTAATTTCATCTTCTCCATAAATATTAAAAAGAATAGGCTCTGCGATTTTGATTGCAGTTTGATTATCCTTGATGAGTAATTTTTTGTTATCCACAAAATTGCCCTTCCTTGGATTTTCAAGAGCATCTTTTAATTCAAATTCAGCCTGATCACTTCCAAACTTTGAATGAGAACAGCAACTGAAAATAAGAATTAAAAGAAGAGCAATTAGAATTTTAACCTCAATTTCTCTTTTAGATAAAAATTTCTTGATCAAATGAGTTAGATATAAATTAGCACATTTCTTTTAACTGCTCCAAATAATCTCTCTGATTCGATAATCTAGGAATCTTATGTTGGCCTCCCAATTTATCTCTTTCTTTCAGCCAATCATAAAAAAGGTTTTCTCTGGCAACATTTATTACCAAAGGATTTAAAGTCATGTTGTTGTAACGTTTTGCTTCGTAATCTGAGTTTAAAGTCTGCAACGTTTCGTCTAAAACTTTTTGGAAAAGACCAACATCAGCAGGATGTTTCTTAAATTCAATCATCCATTCGTGAGCGCCTTTTTCTTTATCTTGCATAAAAATAGGAGCTACTGTATAATCGATAACTTCAGTTTGGGTTACCTGACAAGCTTTTGCAATAGCCTGATCAGTATTTTCTACCATTAATTCTTCCCCAAAAACATTAATATGATGTTTGGTTCTTCCCGTAACTCTAATTCTGTACGGATTTAAAGAAGTAAAACGAACCGTATCTCCAATCAAATAACGCCACAAACCAGAATTGGTAGTAATTACAATGGCGTAATTTTTATTCAATTCTACATCGGCCAGGCGAACTACTTTTTGGTTTGGAGTTCCAAAAGTATCCATCGGAATAAATTCGTAGAAAATTCCATAATCCAACATCAATAATAAATCACTTGAGTTATTTAAATCCTGAATAGCAAAGAACCCTTCAGAAGCGTTGTAGATTTCATAATATTTAAAATCTTTGCTTGGTAAAATTTTCTTGTATTGTTCTTTGTACGGAGAAAAACTTACTCCGCCATGAAAATAGACTTCAAGATTCGGCCAAATTTCCAATAAACTCTGTTTGCCAGTATTTTCTAAAACTTTATTCATTAAAACCAGCATCCAAGAAGGAACTCCAGCAAAACTGGTTACGTTTTCATTTTTAGTTTCGTTGATAATCGCAGCCATTTTAGTTTCCCATTCGCTCATTAACGAAGTTTTACTGCTAGGCGTACTACTAAATTCAGCCCAAATAGGCATGTTTTCAATCAAAATTGCCGATAAATCGCCAAAGAAAGTGTTGTTGTTTTCGTAAATCTGAGAACTTCCACCCAAACGAAGGCTTTTTCCTAAAAACAATTCAGAATCTTCATTATTATTCAAATAAAGACACAAAAGGTCTTTACTTCCTTTATAATGACAATCTTCCAAAGCTTCGTTACTTACTGGAATAAATTTACTTTTTGCATTTGTGGTTCCGCTAGATTTGGCAAACCATTTAATTGGGGTTTCCCAAAACACATTTTGCTCGCCTAAACGTGTACGTTCGATTAGCGGTTGTAATTCTTCATAAGTGGCAATTGGAACTCTTTCTGCAAAGGTTTGATAAGAGTTAATACTCGAAAAATCATATTGTTTTCCAATAACCGTATTTTCAGATGCCGTCAATAAGTTGTGCAATAATTCTTCCTGAACTTCATTTGGGTATTTTAAAAAAAGCTCTATTTGATGAATCCTTTGTTTAAGGACCCAAGATGCAAACGAATTGATAATAGATAAAGGCATGAATCTGTTTTTTAGTTAGCTAATTTTAGGTTTTAAATCTTACAATCTCTGTAAAACAAAAAACTTAAAATTTGAATATCGATAGACAAATAGTAACTTTGTCTTCATATCAAAAATAATATTTTTTTGTAATAAACAATTCGATTTAAGGTAAAGATTCTACCTGATAAGTCGAATTTTAACACAAAAAATTTTAAATCTTTTGAGAAGTCTAAATCAGCAATTATAAATAAAAAATACGAATGCAATATCAAGGTGTACTCACAAAAATGCAAACCGAACTTGGAAGTCCAATTCAATATTATTTGGTTTTCGAAGATAGTTTCTTAAATGTTAATCAATTATTAGATAAAGAAATTGAAATCAATTTTGTGGGCTGTCAATGCTTAAATTGCGGTAAAAAGAAAAAAATATACCGACAAGGCTTCTGCTACGAGTGTTTTTATTCAAGCCCTGCAGTAGGAGATTGGATTATGAGACCAGAATTGAGCACAGCGCATTTAGGAATTGCAGATAGAGATTTAGAATACGAATCAAAAGCGCAATTGCAACCGCACGTTGTGTATTTGGCTTCGGCTTGCGAAATAAAAGTTGGAGTGACGCGCAAATCGCAAGTTCCAACTCGTTGGATCGATCAAGGCGCTTCTCAAGCGATTGCCATTGTTGAGGTTCCGAACCGATATTTGGCAGGAATAACAGAAGTAGCACTAAAAGACCATTATACAGACAAAACCAATTGGAGAAAAATGTTGCAAAATTCTGTTGAAAGTTTTGATTTAATTGCAGAAAAAGCAAAAATTGAAAGTTTAATTCCAACAGAAGTTAGAGATTATTTTTATGCTGAAAAAAATGATGTTTACGAACTTCAGTATCCCGTTTTGAGTTATCCTGCTAAAGTGAACAGTTTAAATCTTGATAAAACACCTTCTTTCAGCGGAAAATTAACTGGAATTAAAGGACAATATTTACTATTTGAGAACGGTACAGTTTTTAATATTCGTGGTTCGGAAGGGTATGTGGTTTCAATAAATGTCTAGGTTTTTTACGGACTTGTCGATATTTATTGCATAATCGTCTATTAATTTGTTAATTACGTGATAATTTATTGTAATTTTAGCTCAATTCCAAAACACAAAAAGATGTAAATGATGATACATTTGATTACAATTTTGTAACAAATGCTTATTGGAAGAATTTATTTTTAGATAATAAAAGAAGGTAGATTTGAGACTGCCACTATTTCTAAAATTTAATTAAGATTTTATAATCAATAAATTATTCCATAAATGAGTGTTTTAAGCAAAATAAACGTACACAGACGTAGCATAATGAGGAATCTGACTAAGAATGTTGGAAAGACAAGTATGCAGGACGATTTTATTTTGGTCGATAAGAGCGAGATCAAAAAAGTTCTGATCTGTAGGCCAAATGGAAGATTAGGAAACCTTTTGTTAATTACTCCACTTGTTCAGGAAGTGTCTGAAATGTTTCCAAATTGTAAAATTGATTTATTTGTAAAAGGAACGTTGGCTCCAATTATTTTTGAAAAATACGATACTGTTGATAAAATAATTCATCTGCCTAAAAAACCATTTAAAAGCTTGCTGGCCTATTCAAAAGTCTGGATTTCACTAAAGAGAACACCATATGACTTAGCGATTAATGTAGATCAAAACTCTTCTTCTGGACGATTAGCAGTTCAATTTTCAAATGCTAAATACAAGTTTTTTGGAGACTCGAATGAAGAAGAAACAGAACATAAAAGTGATTTTGAACATATTGCAAAATATCCTGTTTATAATTTCCGCAATTATCTTTCAAAATTGAGATTACCAACAAATAGCAATAAAATAATTGCTCCTTTAGAACTTAAATTATCAGCTTCTGAAATTGCAGAAGGAAGAAAGATATTAAGCGAACTAACGAATAACGATAAAAAGACGATTTGTATTTTTACCTATGCAACAGGAACAAAATGTTTGTCGGAGGAATGGTGGGAAAAATTTTATTCTCAACTTACTTCAGAGTATAAAGACTATAATATTATTGAGATTTTGCCTGTAGAGAATGTGTCGCAAATTGGATTTAAGGCACCCACATTTTACAGTAAAAATATTCGAGAAATAGGATCTGTTATTGCAAATGCAGATTTGTTTATTGGTGCTGATAGCGGAATTATGCATTTATCAAGTTCGGTACATACCCCAACTATTGGATTGTTTTCTGTATCTAATTTGAAAAAATATGAACCGTATGACAATTGTAGTATCGGAATAGATGTTAATCTCTACACCAAAAAACAATACATAAAAACAATAAATTCAATTTTGAATAACGGTAGATTAAATTTTTATTCAAGAGCAATATAATAACAAAAAAATCCTGTTCATTCGAACAGGATTTTTTTTTAAAAGATGCTAAGTTTCTAAGATACTGAGGTTGTAAGTTTTTTAAGCTTTAGATAAACTCAGTATTTTAACCTTAGCATCTTAGAATCTTTTTTATGGATTCTTCTTCTTAAACAATCCATTCAATAAATCACTCGCTTTTTTAGTTACTTCCTGAGTTTTTTGCTCTTTTTCAGTTTTAGCTGCTTGAGTTGTATCTTTCGCTTTAGTATTTTTATTGATTAAATCTGTAAGTGCAGTAGTTCCTTTTTGAGTCAGTTTTTCTTTTTGCTGATTAACCAATTGTGTAGTCAAATTGCTTACAGCAGTTTTCATATCTGTACTAATCTTAGGATTTGAAAAATTCCCAGTCAAAGAAGCATTGATTGGAATATTATCCAGTTTTGCAGCATCTGCAGGAGACATTTTTGCGATTAAGTTGTTAGCCTCTGTTCCTAAATACTTAGCAGGAACATCAAATTTTAGAGTATAATTCATAGTTTGATCGAAACCATGAGTTCCTCCAACCGTTACTTTAATATCTTGGTATTTAATATCGAATGGTTTTACATTTACTTTTCCGTTGTCAAAAGTTAAAGCAGCTTTAATGTCATTCAGATTCACTTTATTTAAATCAAGAAACTTAACATTAGAACTTAATGCAGTAAGTAAAGTAGAGTTACTCGAGTTTACTGTAGTAGATAGTAATTGGCCAATTAAATCTCCTGAAATTGATTTAAGATCTGGAGTCAATTCTTTGGCATCCAAATTACCGTTCAATTTGATAGTCGAATTTAATTTTCCGTTAATGATTCCCGCAATTGGAGCGATTTTTTTCATCATATCCAACTGTGTAAAAGTCTGTGCAATATCAACTTGATTGAAACCTAAGTTCATATCAAACGTAGGTACTTTTTCTTTTGTAGAAACAGCTCCGTTAAGACCAATTGATCCTCCGAAGATATTTGTTTTAAAGTTTTGAAGAGTTGCTTTCTCGTCTTTAATAATTAATGTTCCAGCAACATCCTGAAGTTTTAAATTATCGTATAAAACGGTTGTCGCTTTAGCATTTAAAGTACAGTTTAAGAAAGCCGGAATCTTCATCGCTTCCGCTGGTTTCGCTTCTGTTTTTGCAGTTGCAGGTTCGCCAGAAGTCATAAAATCATCAACAGCCAATTGTTTTGAGCTCATGTTGAAATTTCCTCTTAGTTCTTGTTTTTTAAACATAAAACCGTAGAAATTTTCTAGAACTCCGTTAATGCTAATATCACTTTTTCCAGTTGTAGCATCAAATTGTTTTAAGTTGATTCTGCTCGGATTAAATTCGACCAACGCTGTACTGATGTTCATTGCTTTATTGTTTTCATCAGTATATTTAAACCCTGACAAACTCATTGTACCCGCATTTTTTATGTTTTGATATTGACTTTTTTCTACAGAAGCCATATCAAAATTTGTTGTAACGTCAGCTTTTAAAATACCTGCCAAAGGCTTATCCATTTTAATTGGATAGGCTTTCGAAAGATTAGCTAGGTTGATTGTTCCTTTTAAAGCTGCATCTACAATTGGATTTACCGTTATGTTTTTAATATTCGCTTTAGCGCTAAAAACATCCTGGTCAATTCTGAAAGATAACTTATCTAAATTAACGTAAGTATCATTTAAGATTCCGGTTTCATTAATGATTTTCGTGTCAATTACAATATTCTGAACTGATTTTGGAAGGTTTGGATATTGGAAAGAAGAGTTGTTTGATGCAATTTTGATATTAAATTTAGGAACTGTCGTATCTGTCAATTCACCCTTTGCAAAACCATTTACAGTAAAATCTCCAGTCGTTTTTACACCTTCTAAACTAGATGCGTATGCTGAAGGAATTAAACCTAAGAAGTTAGTAAACGATGAAGTAGGCGTTTTGAATTTCAAATCGTAAATCTGAGCTTTTTCAGTCATTTGAATAAATCCATCAAACTCTAAAGGCAGTTGGTTGATTAAAGCTTTATTTTCTTTGAAAGTATATTTGCTCTTCTCTAAATCAATTCCAAGAACGGCGTCTAAAGTCAGTTTCACATTTTTCATGTAATTCATTTTATCCATGTCCAATGAAACTTTTGCAGTAGATTTTGTTGTCAAATCTAATTTTGAATTGGTAAAATCTCCAGTTCCTTCATGGTTTAAACTGTCAATTACCATTTTAATTTTAGAACCTTGATCGATGTATCTAAAAGTAAAATTCTCAATCTTATAGTTTTGAATTTTAAGCGCAAGTGGTTTGCTTGCTTCATCTTTTTTATCTTCTTTTTTGTCTTTTAAGGCAATATCGAAGTTTCCGACACCATCTTTATTGAAAATAATGTTTATTAATCCGTTTGTAGAACTGATTCCCTGAATGCTTAAAGGTTCATCTTTTCCTTTGAAAAGTTCTTTAACGCTCATTTTTAAATTTAATTCTCCTAAAGAAACCAATGTGTCTCCTTCAAAAGGAGCTTTGTTGATGATCACTAATTTCTCGATTCCAACCGTTGCATTTGGAAAATTTTTAAATAGACTTAAATCCGCATCTTTAAAACTTACTTTGGCATCAACACTTTCGTTAATTGCCTCGACGATTTTAGATTTGATCTGGTCTTTAAATAAAAACGGAATGGCAAATAGCGCAGCAACAAATACCACAATAACTATGGCACTTATTTTTAAAACTTTTTTTAGCATATATTAATAGATTTGAGGGTTAACATTTTAAAATCGACTCTTGCAAAAATAGTTTTTTTTACTACAGTTTGCAGATAAAGTTTTCTTAAAAAAGTAAGAATTTTATTAAAATTGTTAAATAAAAAAAATCCGTTGAGAACTATTTTCAAAACGGATTTTTAAGTGAATTTATTTTATTATTTCTGAATAAATGAAACTATCTTCTCAACTAAGACTTCCGAAATAGGAAGTGTTTCATTGTTGTAGGTGGCTAAATTGGCTTCCTGATTACCTTCAACAATTTTCATAATATGATTCATTTTATCAATAATCTGCAAATCTGCATTTTTGTTGGCTTGTTTTAAATTCTCTGCATCTTTTACTGCAATTTGAATGTCATTATTTCCTTGTACTAGTAAAACAGGAATAGTAAGTTTTTGTATTTCGGTCTGCGGATTGTATTTAAACCACGAAATCAAATAGGGTTGAATGCTTGGCCTGAAAAGAGAATTCAGCATTGGATCAATTTTTTTAACCTGAAATCCATTTTTTAAACTATCGATAATCGGAAAAGTCATATCGTTTAACTGTTTCATTGATTTGGCGCCAATTTGTGTTTTTAGAATTTGATCTGCTGGTTCGCCCGCGCCCGCAATAGAAACAAATTTGTCTGCTTTTGCACTGGCAACCATACCAATTAAAGAGCCTTCACTATGACCAATGATGATTATTTTAGAAAAACGCTTATCTTGTTTCAAGTAATTAATCCAGCTTTTGGCATCTTGAATATAATTTTCGAAAACTAGACTGCCTTCAGATCCGCCTGCTGCCTTACTTTCTCCTATAGCTCTTTTGTCATATCGCAAAGATGCAATTCCGTTTTTAGCCAAAGCTTCTGCCAGCATTTTTAACGAATTGTTTTTCATCATCGAATTATTCCCGTTTCTGTCTGTTGGGCCAGAGCCTGCAATGATTAAAGCAACCGGAAATTTTTTAGTTAAATCTGGAGTTGTCAGCGTACCAAAAATCTGGTCGTTGTTAATCTTTAATATAGCCGGTGTTTCTTTAAACGTGATTTCTTTTTTGTCTTGAGCATTTATGAAACTCCAAAACAAAACCGTTAAAAAAAGAATTACTTTATTCATCTTTTAATTGAATTAATAAATATTGATTCCGTAAGGCAATATCGTTTGCACTCCTTTTTGTTTTTGAAATTTCTTAACCTGCTCGATAAGAAGATAGTTTTCTTCACCGATTTCTTCTTTTATGAAAGCTTCTTTCGATCTTGCAAAAGGAAGATTTGAAAGTAAATCGTTAAGTGTTTTTTCGTATTCAGGATAATTCTGAGTGCTGTATTTTTTTACTTTAGCAATTTTAGCTGCTTCAGCAATGGCATCATTCAGTCCGCCAATTTTATCCACCAAACCAATTTTTAAAGCTTCAGTTCCCGACCAAACTCGACCTTGCGCAATTGAGTCGACTTGTGCAAAAGTCATTTTTCGGCCTTCGGCAACATGAGTTACAAAAGTGTTGTATACTTTTTCAACCCCTTCTAAAGTAAAAGCTTTGAATTTTTCATCAACAGGCACAAACGGACTATAATTTGCTGAGTTTTCATGCGTTTTAACTTGTTCAGAATTGATTCCTAATTTGTTTGCCAATGGACTAAAGTTTGGCAGTATTCCGAAAACTCCAATAGATCCTGTAATGGTATTGTTTTCAGCAAAAATTGTATTGGCGTTACAAGCGATATAATAACCGCCAGAAGCCGCATAATTACCCATAGAAACCACAACAGGTTTAACTTTTTTAGTAATTTCAATTTCCCTCCAGATTAAATCAGAAGTTAGTGCACTTCCGCCCGGACTGTCAATTCTAAGGACAATTGCTTTTACATCATCATTTTTTCTCGCTTCTTGCAAAGATCGGCGCATAGAACCTTCTCCAATTGTATTTACATCTCCTTCACCGCTTCCAATTTCGCCTTGAGCGTAAATAATCGCAATCTGATCGCTTGAAGTATCTGCTAAAGCAGTTGTTACATGATTTTGAGTGTAATCTGAGATTGAAATTTTGTTGTAATCTTCATCTTTGTCTACTTTTAGAACTTTTCTAATGGCATCGTGATAAACATCTTCGTAAGCAATAATATCTACTAAATGCTGCTGTTTTGCCATTTCTGGAGTTCTAGCCAAAAGACCATTTGCAATTTCGTTTAATTTTGGTAACGGAATATTTCTGCTTTTTGAAATATCTGTCGAAACTATACTCCAAATAGAGTTTAAAAGAGCAGTAATCTGCTCTCTATTGGCATCGCTCATTTTATTGTCTAAGAAAGGTTCAACGGCACTTTTGTATTTTCCGTGACGAATTACCTCCATATGAATTCCAGATTTATCTTGAAAATCTTTGAAAAACATAACTTCAGAAGAAAGCCCTTTAAAATCTAAATCTCCAGCTGGATTTAGATAAATGGTATTGGCAACAGAGTTTAAGTAATATTCTTTTTGAGAATACGTATTGGCATAAGCCCAGACAAATTTTCCAGATTTTTTGAAGCTTTCAAGAGCATTTCTTAAATCTTTATATTGTGCAAGTCCAAGAGACGATTCATCATTTAAGATCGAAATTCCTTTGATGTTATCGTCTTTTTTTGCCGCTTCAATAGCGTTAATTACATCGGTCAAACCAATGCCTTTTTGTTCAGAAAAACGAGTTACCCATGGATCTTTATATTTTCCTGCGTAATCGTTTTTAATTTCTTTTAAATTTAATTCAATAACCGAATTAGATTTAGCAGAGACACTGTCGTCACCGCCAAAAACAACTCCGATAAAGATTACTCCAAAAAAGAAGAGCATAATAAAAACAAAAATACCAATAACTGTGGCAATTACATTTCCTAAAAACTTCATATGTATATTTTTTTAATAAGTAGCAAAAAAGGGCAAAATGTTACAAACTAGACATCTAAATTTAGGATTGTATTTGAGACGTCGTTTCACAAATATATTGGTTAATTCTAAAATAGTTTTAGTTAATTTGCATTAATTATGAAATTACAGCATCAAGTCGTTTTATCGATAGGCAGCAACCAAGGCAGCAGACTAGAAAACATTCAAAATTGTATTGATTTAATACATCAAAATGTGGGAACTGTTATCGAGGTTTCAAAACTTTACGAAACTCCTGCATGGGGGTTTGAAAGTGATGCTTTTTATAATTGTGCACTTCTTTTGCACACCAACTCCTCTGCTCAAAAAGTATTAAATCAAATTTTAAAAGTCGAAAAAGAACTAGGGAGGATCCGCTTGAATCAAGAAGGGTATCAGTCTAGAATTATTGATGTTGATTTGATTGCTTTTGATAACGAAATAATCGATACCGAAAAACTTCAAGTTCCGCATCCGCTAATGCAGAACAGGAATTTTGTTTTACTTCCGATGCAGGATTTAAAGTTAAGTTGGAAACATCCGATTTTGCAAAAAACAATTCCCGAATTGATTGCCGTAACTCCAGACGATAGTGTTTGTACAGTTGTGCAGAATCTGAAAAGTCCGATTGCAAAAATTCCTTTGAATCAATTTAATTATGTTGCTTTTGAAGGAAATATTGGGGCAGGAAAAACTACTTTGGTGCATAAAATAGCCGAAGATTTTAACGGAAAAACTGTTTTAGAACGATTTGCAGATAATCCGTTTTTGCCCAAATTTTATAAAGATCAAAATAGATATGCGTTTCCTTTAGAAATGTCTTTTCTAGCGGACCGTTATCAGCAATTGGCCGATGATTTGGCGCAATTTGATTTGTTTAAAGATTTTATAGTGGCCGATTATCATATTTTTAAATCTTTGATTTTTGCGAAAATAACGCTTGCCGAAGATGAATATCGTTTGTATAGAAATCTGTTTGATATTATTTATAAAGAAATGCCAAAGCCAGATTTGTATGTTTACCTGTATCAGAATACAGAGCGACTTCTTCAAAACATAAAAAAACGCGGACGTATTTATGAGCAGAATATTGAAGGATCCTATTTAGACAAAATCAATAATGGGTATTTGGAATATATAAAATCTCAAACCGATTTGAACGTTTTAATCATTGATGTTTCAGACCGAGATTTTGTAAAAAAACACGAAGATTATCTTTATATATTAAATGAAATTAAGAAGAAGCTTAATTAATTGAGATAATGAGATAATGTGTCAATTAGATAATTTTGTAGAGATGTTTTTTTTAAAATTATCTAATTGACATATTCTCTCATTAAAAACTATCTCTTCAAAGTAAAATGTCCTCTTAAAATCGGCATTGAATCATCTACTTTTAAAGCATACCAATAATCTGAAGCAGGAAGCGGAACTTGATTTAGAGTACCATCCCAAGTCATTTTGAAGCGGCTTAACTGTGCTATTAATTTTCCGTAGCGGTCAAAAATCGTAACGACCGCCTGAGGATAATTTTCCATTCCGGTTACTTCCCAAACATCGTTGTAAGTATCGTTGTTTGGTGTAAAAAATGGAGGAAAAACAAGCACTACAAATTGTTTGGTATTTTGCCCACAGCCACTTTTTTCTCGTGCATACGCAGTTTGTAATCCTCCAGGAACATCGTAGAAAATAGTAGAATCTTGAAAATTGACACCATCTACAGAATATTCATAATAATCTTCTGCTTTTACAGGGTAGATAATAGCTCTTGTTCCTTCAACATCAACTCGCGCAATTTGCGGAATTTTATGTTCTTCGACTATAATTGTTTTTGTACTCGTACAATTTTCAGGAGAAGGACTTGTAACGGCTACTGTGTATGTTCCGCCAGTACTAACAGTAGTAGTT
The DNA here is from genome assembly GCF_058135255.1 of Flavobacterium sp. LK-23. Classification (NCBI taxonomy): domain Bacteria; kingdom Pseudomonadati; phylum Bacteroidota; class Flavobacteriia; order Flavobacteriales; family Flavobacteriaceae; genus Flavobacterium; species Flavobacterium sp. LK-23. Next base: position 7,156 of record NZ_JBYUVT010000018.1, on the reverse strand, counting down.
TGAGTTGTAGCTCCATTTGACCACAAATAACTCATTCCAGAAATTCCAGCATCTAATGTTATGGTTTTAAATTCGCATAATGACAAAGTTTCATCATTAACAGCTGGGGGTGTGTAAATCTCTATGTTTATTGGAGTTCTAGTTGGATTTATGCATCCGCTATTTGATGCTTCGGCATAATAAGTGGTATTGGATGAAATTGTTGGAGTGGTAAAAGTTGTTCCAACATAAAGACTTGTTCCTCCAGTTGCTGAAGTATACCAATTTATGGAACCAATATTTGAAGTTGCTTTAATAGTCAAAGTTCCTGGGCCACAATTGGTATAGGTGTCTCGTTCTGCAATAGGAGTCGAAGGAGTTATATTTACAGTTGCAGTTATTGATTTTCGGTTTAATTCGCAACCTGCATCAACATAATAAATGGTAGTTGTACTTATTATTGGAGTGGTGTAGGTAGTTCCGGTTCCTAATAAATTTCCTCCTGTAGCGGCATCGTACCAGTTAATCGTACCGGCATTTGCGGTTGCAGTTAAAGTAAAACTTCCTGAGTTGCAAACGGGACTCAGATTACTAGCTGGTGTTGCCACAGGAATGGTGATTTTGGTACTGGTTGCAATCTGTAAAGGAGTTTCGCCCGGCATTCCGCCATATTCTACCACATATCCTTTTGGCTGATAATCGCCAGAGGTATCTCCTGCATTTGATAAGTCGTTCCAAGAGCCTCGTATTCCTACACCAGGCTGTGTAATGTGAGCATAATCTTCATCGCCTTGTTGGTTGGGTTCATTTGTGTTCCAAAAAGCATAATTTGGTGTTGATCCGTTTGCGTTTCCATTCCAAAAAATAGTTCCTGCTTCAGGACCCGTAACCCATTTCCAGACTCCTTCAGTTTCGGCATCGCTGCCTCCAATCCATCCCGTTCCAGAAGCTTGTTCGCCAATTAGTTTTGCTTCATCAGCAGATAAAATAGTGGCTAAATAACCTTGAAGACCATAATAAGTTCGAGCCGCTGCCGCATCTCTTGCCGCTGTCCATGTTATTCCGATACTTGGAACATATTCGTAATAATGTTGTGTAGAGGGTAAATAATTTGCTTTACCCATTGTGATAGAAAATGTCCTGATTCCAGAAGCTGTTGCAGAAGAATTTGTAAAGGCAACATCTTTAATAGCGGCAACAAAATCGGAATATAAAACATCGGCTCCAGTGGTAGTGCTAGATAATGTTAGTTTTCCTGCCACAGGATCCCAACTTGTGGTAATGTTAGAATGAGCTGTAGGATTTAAAAGTACAAGTTTATCAAAACCGCTAGAATATCCAGAAGAAATTTGAATGTAAATGGCTTCGGTTCCAGTTTCAGAAGGATCATTTGTTATGGTTACGTCTGTTACAATTTTTATAGTGCTTTGAGGACAGTATAATTGATCGCCAGTAGCTTTAATTACTGGCGGAGCCACAGCCGAAAATTTACTGCAATTGTTAGAGTAAGTAGCCGAATTGTCTTTGTAAGCAGCCCAATTGGCATTAGAATAATTTGCGTTGTCTACTTGAATGCAGTTAAGGCTTGGGTTGGAGACAAAACTTAAATTATTAAGTAGAGTATTGTTTCCGTTTTTTAAATTCAAAGAAGTTAATGAATTACTATTGCAGACAAAGCTGGTTAACTCAGGATTTTTAGAAACATCTAAAGAAGTTAATAATGTGTTAGAACAATATAACTGTGTTAGTTTGGGGTTTTTAGAAGTATCAATATTGGGAATCTTTGTCGAACTAAAAGATAATGTTGCTAAATCGCTATTATTTGTAACATCTAGATTGGATATTGGATTACTACCAATGTATAAATGGATTAATCTTAAATGCCTTGTTACATCGATGCTAGTTAGTTGATTATTGCCAGCATCTAAAACAAATAACTGAAGATTTTTAGAAATGTCCAATGCACTTATTTTATTGTTATTTAAAGTTAAAGTTTTTAATATGGAGTTATTGCTGACATCTAAACTTGTAAGCTGATTGATATCGCAGGATATGCCTTGAATAATAGTATTTTGACTAACATCTAGAGTGGTTAATTTATTGAAACTGCAATTTAAATTATCAAGATTTATGTTTTTACTGATATTAAGATTTGTTAATTCGTTGTAATTGCAGGATAAACCGATTAATGCTGTATTGTTTGATAAATCTATATCTGTTAATTTGTTTCTGTCGAAAGATAAATGTTTTAATGCTATGTTTTGGGTTACATCTAGATTTGTAAGATTGTTGCCGCCGCAATTAAAAATGGCTAAAAGGTTATTGTTAGATATGTTGATGCTATTTAATTTGTTTCCATTTAAATGTAGTTCAGTCAGATTGATGTTTTTTGATAAATCAAGACTGGTTAGATTGTTGAAATTGCAGCTTAGAAGCTTTAGCTTTGTGTTTTTGGTGATATTTAAATAGCTGATTTTGTTATTCCTATCAGGATCATTATTAATTGCACCTAAGTCTAAATATTCCAGATTTGTAAAGTTTTCTATTCCGGTTAGATCTGAAATATTTTTTCCTTGTAGCACTAATGTCTTCAGATTAATAATATTTGCAGTCAGAACTTGACCATCAATAGTGCTATCAATATTTAAATCGATTAAAGCTTGTTCAAAATTAGAATCGGGAATTGAAGTATATTGTTGTGCAGATCCAATAAAACTGGACAGCAGTAAAATGAATAAAAAAGATGCTTTTAAGAAATGATTATTTTTCATTTTATAAAAGTATCAATTTTATAATAATAAAAAAATATATTTACATTTCTAACATTTTAAAGCTTAAAAATATTGTAAAATCACACTTTTTTAATAAAAATGGATTGTTTTTATTCTGGCCAATTCATTTTTTGAAATAAATCCCAAACGACAATTCCGGCACTTACAGAAATATTTAGAGAGTGTTTGGTTCCAAGTTGAGGAATTTCAATACATCCGTCGCAGATTGCTACGGCTTCTTGCGAAACGCCATAAACTTCATTTCCAAAAACTAAAGCATATTTCTGGTCTTTTTCAATTTTAAAATCTTGAAGAAATATCGAACTTTCAACCTGCTCAATTGCCATTGTAAGAACATTTTCTTTCTTTAAGTTTTCGATAACTTCCAAAACATTTTCATGATGTTCCCAAGCAACAGTTTCGGTTGCGCCAAGTGCAGTTTTATGGATTTCCTTATTTGGAGGAGTTGCGGTGATTCCGCATAAGATTATTTTTTCAATCAAAAACGCATCAGCAGTTCTAAAAACAGAACCAATATTGTGTAGGCTTCTAATATCGTCTAAAACTAATATTAAAGGTGTTTTCTCCGATTTTTTAAAATCTTCAATAGATTTACGATCTAGTTCGCTGTTTTCGAGTTTTCTCATTGTTTTTGAATTGTAGTCATAAAAAAAGCTTCCAAAGATAAGGAAGCTTTTTGATTATTTTAAATGTTTTTCAGATTAGCTTTTTACTGGATCTGGTAAAACAGTACCTTTAATAGTAAGGATTTTTGTAGGTTGTCCTTCTGCGTTAGAAGTTACAGTTACAGTTTTTGTAAAAGCACCAACTCTATCAGTAGCATATTTTACACCAATAACACCTTTAGCTCCTGGAGCGATTGGTTCTTTTGGAGTAGTTGGAACAGTACATCCGCAAGATCCTGTAGTGTTAGTAATGATTAATGGCTTAGTTCCGTTGTTTACAAAAACGAATTCACGTTTTCCATCAGCATTGTGAGCGATAGTTCCGTAATCAATAGTTTCAGTTTCGAAAGCCATTCCAGCTCCTTCAACTTTAGCAACTTTAGCCGCTTTAGCTTTTTTAGTTGTTTGTGCATTAGTAGCCGTAATACCAGCTACAGCTAACATAGCGAATAAGATTATTTTTTTCATCTTTAAGGGTCTTTTTTAATGATAAACAAAGCTATGTAAAAATCTTATACTACAACCTAAAAAAATCTTAAAATATTTTAATTTTTGAAGCTTTTCATATGCGGCTAAAAAAGCATAAATTCGCTGTCTTAATTTTTTCATTTAAAAACATTACAATTTGGCAGCTAAAGAGAAAGTGGTGAAGGAAACACCTTTAATGAAACAGTACAACGAAATCAAGGCTAAATATCCTGATGCATGTCTGCTTTTCAGAGTAGGAGATTTTTATGAAACCTTTGGAGAAGACGCCATTAGAGCTTCTAAGATTTTAGGAATAACATTAACAAAAAGAGGTGCAGGATCTGATACAGAAACGGCGCTTGCGGGGTTTCCACATCATTCTGTTAATACTTATTTGCCAAAATTGGTAAAAGCTGGACTTCGTGTTGCAATCTGCGATCAGCTGGAAGATCCAAAAATGACCAAAACCATTGTAAAAAGAGGGGTGACAGAATTGGTAACTCCTGGAGTTTCTTTGAACGATGAGGTTTTACAATCGAAATCAAACAACTTTTTGGCATCTGTTTATTTTGCTAATAAAAATATCGGAATTTCATTTTTAGATGTTTCAACTGGAGAGTTTTTAACGGCTCAAGGAAATGCAGAATATATTGACAAATTGTTGCAGAACTTTAACCCAAGCGAGGTTTTGGTTGCAAAGAGTAATAAGAATGATTTTAAAACTGCTTTTGGAGAAGATTTTCATAGTTTCTACCTAGAAGATTGGATTTATAAAGAAGATTATGCTTTAGAAACTTTAACAAAGCATTTTCAGACCAATTCGTTAAAAGGATTTGGTGTTGAAGAATTAAAAGAAGGAATTATTGCTTCTGGAGCAATTTTATATTATTTATCCGAGACGCAGCATAATCGTGTGCAACATATTACGGCAATTCAGCGTATTGCGGAAGATGCTTACGTGTGGATGGATCGCTTTACCATTCGAAACTTAGAATTGTATCATAGTTATAATCCAAATGCAGTTACGCTTTTGGACGTTATCGATAAAACGCTTTCTCCAATGGGAGGTCGTTTGTTGAAACGTTGGTTGGCATTGCCTTTAAAAGACGCTAATAAAATAAAAGGACGACATGAAGTAGTAGCGTATTTAAAGTCAAATCCTGAAATTCTGCATAATATCCAATATCAGATTAAACAGATTTCAGATTTAGAGCGTTTGATTTCTAAAATTGCTGCAGGAAAAGTTTCGCCAAGAGAAATTGTGTATTTAAAGGAATCTTTAGATGCCATTATTCCGATTAAAACTCTTGCACTGGAAAGTCCGCAAGAAGCGGTGAAAGTTATCGGAGACAGTTTACATGCTTGTGATTTGCTTCGCGAAAAAATTAAAACGACATTAAACCAAGATGCGCCAGTTGCAATTTCAAAAGGAAATGCGATTGCGGCAGGGATAAATGAAGAACTGGATGAATTGCGTGCGATTTCAACTTCGGGAAAAGAATTTTTAGAAGGAATTGAAAAAAGAGAATCGGAAAGAACAGGAATTTCTTCATTGAAAATTTCTTTTAACAATGTTTTCGGGTACTATATTGAAGTTAGAAATACGCACAAAGATAAAGTTCCAGAAGAATGGATTCGTAAACAGACTTTGGTAAATGCAGAGCGTTATATTACCGAAGAATTGAAAGAATATGAAACCAAAATTTTAGGAGCAGAAGAAAAGATCTATAAAATAGAAAGTGAGCTTTTTGAGCAATTAGTAGCTTGGATTTCGACTTATATCAAACCAGTTCAAATGAACGCGTATTTGGTTGCGCAATTGGATTGTTTGTGTTCGTTTACACAAATGGCTGTCGAAAACCAATACGTGCAGCCTGAAATCGATGATACATTCGAATTGGATATCAAAAACGGAAGACACCCTGTAATCGAAAAGCAATTGCCAGTTGGAACGCCTTATATTGCCAATGATGTTTTCTTAGACAGAGAAACACAGCAGATTATTATGATTACCGGACCTAACATGTCAGGTAAGTCGGCTATTTTAAGGCAAACGGCTCTAATTGTGCTTTTGGCTCAAATGGGAAGTTTTGTTCCTGCTGATAGTGTTAGAATGGGAATTGTCGATAAGATCTTTACCAGAGTAGGAGCTTCAGATAATATCTCTATGGGAGAATCTACTTTTATGGTCGAAATGAACGAAACGGCTTCGATCTTGAATAATATTTCGGATAGAAGTTTAGTGCTGTTAGATGAGATTGGAAGAGGAACAAGTACCTACGACGGAATCTCGATTGCTTGGGCAATTGCTGAATTCTTGCACGAGCATCCAGGAAGAGCAAAAACGCTTTTTGCAACGCATTATCATGAGCTGAATGAAATGACAGAATCGATGCCAAGAATCCAGAATTTTAATGTGGCGGTGAAAGAATTAAAAGATACCGTTCTTTTTGTTAGAAAGCTCGTAAAAGGAGGGAGCGCGCATAGTTTCGGAATTCACGTTGCAAAAATGGCTGGAATGCCTCAGCTGGTTATTTCGAAAGCACAAAAGCTTTTAAAGAAATTAGAAAAGAACCATTCAAGTGATGCTTTAAACGGAATAAAATCTGCTAATGATGAAATGCAGATGAGTTTCTTTAATCTGGATGATCCTTTGTTGGAAGAGATAAAAGAGGAAATTTTGAGTCTCGACATTAATGCAATTACACCAGTAGAAGCATTGATGAAACTGAATGAGATTAAAAGAATGCTGGTTAAAAAATAAAATCTAAAAATTTTCAATTTTAAAGTTTAGGTTATCAGAATGTTATAAAATAAGTGGATTTTTTTTTGAAAAAACGCTTGTGTAATTGAATAAATGTCCTAAATTTGCACTCGCAATACGAAACAAAACAGGTGTTGCAGTTCTTAAATAGAATTTGAAAATGCGAAAATAGCTCAGTTGGTAGAGCGCGACCTTGCCAAGGTCGAGGTCGCGGGTTCGAGCCCCGTTTTTCGCTCAAAAACCATACAATGCTCGGATGGTGAAATTGGTAGACACGCTGGACTTAAAATCCAGTGAACAGCAATGTTCGTGCGGGTTCAAGTCCCGCTCTGAGTACTAAAGCCTCTTCTTTTGAAGAGGCTTTTTTTATTTGCAGACTTGCAGATAATAAATTTACGCAGTAAATTTATTAGAATCTCAGAATCTCAGAATCTCAGAATCTCAGAATCTCAGAATCTCAGAATCTCAGAATCTCAGAATCTCAGAAT
>NZ_JBYUVT010000017.1:0-99573 GCF_058135255.1 Flavobacterium sp. LK-23 | reverse complement strand
TTCTATATCATTAGTTTGACCAATGTAGAACTTTTCTTTTTTAGCGCTGTAAAGAATATAAACGAAAAACATAAAGTGTAAAATTTTAAGAAAAACAAAAAGCCGAACATTTCTGTTCGGCTTTTGTCGGGGTGGCAGGATTCGAACCTGCGGCCTCCTGCTCCCAAAGCAGGCGCGATAACCGGGCTACGCTACACCCCGAAGATGTAATTTTGTTGTAGTGCCCGAAAGCGGATGCAAAGATATAAATAAATTTGATTTGTAAAAGAAAAAAAATGAAAATAAATAAAACTTATTTCCACATAGCTATTTCAGATTTATTTTAGACGTTATTTTTTATAATAAAGTTTACATTTGCAACTCAAAAATACTATTACTATGTCAAATACAATCGAAAAAATTAAATGCCTTATTATAGGTTCTGGTCCTGCAGGTTATACTGCGGCTATTTATGCGGCTAGAGCTAACATGAATCCAGTATTATATCAAGGAATGCAGCCTGGTGGTCAATTGACAACTACTAATGAGGTTGAAAACTTTCCTGGTTATGTTGATGGAGTAACAGGACCTGAAATGATGATTCAGTTACAAGATCAAGCCAAACGTTTTGGTGCAGACATTCGTGACGGATGGGCAACAAAAGTTGATTTTTCTGGAGATATTCATAAAGTTTGGATTAACGATACAATCGAATTGCACTGTGAAACCGTAATTATTTCTACAGGTGCTTCGGCTAAATATTTAGGATTGCCATCAGAACAACACTATTTAAATATGGGTGGTGGAGTTTCTGCTTGTGCAGTTTGCGACGGATTCTTCTACAGAAACCAAGATGTTGTTATTGTTGGAGCAGGAGATTCTGCTTGCGAAGAAGCACATTACTTATCTAAACTTTGTAAAAAAGTAACGATGTTGGTTAGAAGCGAAAAATTTAGAGCTTCTAAAATCATGGAAGAGCGTGTTCGTAAAACTGAAAATATCGAGATTTTAATGAATCATGATACGGTTGAAGTTTTAGGTGATAATAATGTGGTACATGCTGTTAAAGCTTTAAACAAAACAACTGGCGAAACAATCGAAATTCCTGCAACTGGTTTCTTCGTGGCAATTGGTCACAAACCTAATACAGATATTTTTAAAGATTATATCACCCTTGACGAAACCGGTTATATCGTAAATACACCAGGAACATCTAGAACAAATGTAGATGGTGTTTTCGTAGCTGGTGATGCTGCAGATAATGTATACCGTCAGGCAATTACGGCTGCGGGTACAGGTTGTATGGCTGCTTTGGATGCTGAAAGATATTTGGCTTCAAAGGAGTAAGTTAAAAAAGTTTCAAGTTTCAGGTTTCAAGTTGTTGGAACTTTGAAATTTTTGTAATAAAAAATCCCAGTCTAAAATTTTAGACTGGGATTTTTCTTTTTCATTATATTTTAAACTTTAAAGAGTTTACAATGTCGTTGATTTTGCTTTTGTTGCGCCTGGCTTTTTAATCAGTTTTGCTTCTTCGCTAAAGCGCGTAAGGTCTATTTTTGGATCGCCATATAATGAGATTTCAGATTTGTCTCCAGCTGCTATTGCAATAGTAGTATCTGCTAAAATAGTAGCAACGGCAGAACCTTCAGTGGTAACATTTGCATCTTTCAAAGTAAATTTTGTTCCTGTAAAAACAGAATTATTGTCTAATCTAATAGTTGCTTTTTCGGCAATGCCTTCAATTGCAGCAGTTGCTCTTTGATACAAATCACATTTAAATTTTACAGCAGAAACCAATGTTTTAACCACGGCATTTTTACTCAATTGTAAATTTCCGTCTTCGGCTTTTAAGTTTAACTCTGTTTTAGATTTATCATCGGCAATTAGAGTAAATCTCTTTGCATTTACATTCAGATACAATTTAGAATAATCAACGCAATTCATCGTAATATCATCTAATTGCAATTCCTGAATAGCATAAACAATAGCTTCATTTTTTGTGATTACTTTATTTAATGATTTAGTATAAGTAACCTTAACAGATAATTTCTTGAATATAGAAGATTCTTTATTGGTATATAATCGAAGTGTTTTTTCTCTTAAATCCATTCCAATGATATCGTGAAGATTGTCATCGGCTTCAATTTTAATTTCGTTTTTTTCTCCTTGTTCCAAATAAACTTCAATATTATCATCGACTTCAAGGGCATCAAAACTTCCAACTTCTTTTACTGAGGTTGTCACAATTTTAGAACCTTTAATTTTTTCTCTTTTTTGAGCGAAAGTCAGTGTCGTAACAAATAATAATAGGAGCAGGGCTGTACTTTTTTTCATTAATTCTAGATTTGATTTTGACAAATATAAAAAAATCATCCACTTTTGATGAATGATTTCGTTTATATTTAACAGTTGCTTTTTTAGCTTTTATTTACACTCCCTCCAGATGTTGCAGATTTTTCAATAGTTTTTGGAGTGCCGCTATAGTTAATATTTCCTCCACTAGAAGCATCTGCTTTTAAGCTTAAGATTGGTTTTACAGAAACTGTTCCTCCGCTAGAAGCATCTGCCTGAACCTCATTAGCCATTAACTTTTCGGCATCAATACTTCCTCCGCTTGAAACAGAAGTAGTAAGGCTTAATGCTTTACCTTCAATATCTACAGAACTTCCGCTTCCAGCATCTATTGCAATTCTATCCGATTCGATTTTAACATCCATCGAAGCTGCGCTTGAAGCTTCTAAAGTAATGTCTTCGCCCTGAACAAGTCCTTCAGTTTCAACACTTGAAGCACTTGAAGCTTCAATTTTATGAACAACAGGCATTTTTACCGTTACTTTTTTTGATGTAATGTTGCGGAAAGAGCTGTATTTGCATTCTATAATAAGTGTTCCGTTTTCTACTTTAGTAACAATTTCTTTTTGAAGATTATCATCAGCTTCAACGGTAATTTCTGTAGCATCAGACTGTACAATAACCAAATCGATAGTATTGCTTACAGAGATGTTTTTAAACTCTCCTTGAACGGTTCTTTTTTCTGTTGTAACATTACCGCTTCCTTCAATTGCATTCATGTTAAAATTACACGAAGCAAACAATAAAGCAGTTATAGTTATGATTATAAATTTCGTAATATGAATGATTATTTTTATCATGGTTTAGTTAATTTTGATTATTACTCCGTTTTTATCAGTGGTTAGTCTTCCTTTAGTTTTCTTTCCGTTAATAACTTCTTTTCCGTTAATTTTAACCGAAACTTCTCTTACCGTATCATTGGCTTCAATTTGAGCATCATTAATGGCATTATTAACTTCTTCGTTTATATTCTCGTAGTCCGTTTCATCATTGTCATTATCCTCATCAGCAGGACAGTTTAAACATTTTACTTTAGACCCGATAACTTTGTAATTGTAATCTCCGTTGTAATTTAATTCAAAGAAATTGTCATCTGAGTTATAGTAATCTCTTATAGAAGAATCTGGTTTAACTAATTGCCCTTCTGGTAAGTAAAGATAGATGTCAACTTCTTGACCTCTAAATTTATTTTTTACATCTGTCAGAAAATAGTTATCCAAAATTAAATGATTTCCGTTAACTTGAAACTTATAATCGATTTTTTCTGCTCTTTTTTTAGCATTTGTAAAAGAGTTTCCTCTTGCACTTTTTTCAATCTGCATAAACGGAGCTGATTCGTCTGTGTGTAATACGTGTATACGTACATCATTAGAATAAATCAGTTCTTTATTTGCAGAATCTTGTACAAACTCAAATTCTCTATAGTGGTTCAAGCTTTTTGTGTAATAATCATTGTACTTGAACTTAATATATAAAGTATCAGTAGGTTTGATTGCCAGAGCTTTTTTCTCTACTACTTTATTATCGTATGAAATTTCAGTTGCCTGTTTGATTCCAATACTAGTAAGAATTGCGATAGAAATAATCCAAAGAGCTAAAAGCGTATATTTTGTGATGTTTCCGATTGATTTTAAATTTGGAGATAACAGTTTAAATCCTAAAAGAGTCAAGAAGAAAAACGGAATTCCAACTGCAAAGAACATTAACAATCCGAATGACCAAAGTGGGTATTCTGTAAAGTTTCCAGCTTCAATAAAATTCTGCCAAGGGAAATCGATGAAAATATTGGTTCCTAAAGTAAAAACTCCAATTAATAACATGATTAAGGTAGAAATCCCTGAGATAATTAGAATTACGCCTAAAAATTTAGCAAAGATTTTAAAAACCGTCATGACAAAGTCTCCAAATGAACTACTTATTCTCCCAGCTCCCGACTTTACCTGGTTTCCCATTTTATCATAATCCGCATTTTTGAATTTCTCAGAAAGCGAATCAATTTCTTCTCGAACTTTTTTTTCGATATTAGAAATGGTTACTGGCTCTCCCGTCATTTCTAATTTTTCAGATGTTGTAACAGCTTCTGGAGTTACAATCCATAGAACGAAATAAGCTAAAATTCCAGTTCCAAAACCTGCAAAAACAAAGATTAAGAATATGATTTTGATCCAAACGGCGTCAATTCCGAAATAATGTCCTAAACCTGTCGCTACACCGCCAATCATACCATTTTCTTTGTCACGATATAATTTTTTGTGTTTTCTTGCACTGTAGTTATTAAAAGATTGATTTGCATTTTCTTCGTCTTCAATTCTATAATCTTCTGGTTGACCCATTACCGCAATCACTTCGTCAACATCTTTCAGTCCAACAACATGTTTTTCGCTTTTTTGTTTTTCTGTCAACAATTCAGAAACACGCATTTCGATATCTTTAATAATTTCGTCTTGTCCAGATGAGTTGTTAAGTGATCGTTTTATAGCGTCAAAGTAGCGTGTCAATTTTAAGTATGCATCTTCATCGATGTGAAAAAACATCCCGCCTAAGTTAATATTTACTGTTTTGTTCATGACTTATTGATTTTGATTGGTGATTAGATTTACGGCGTCAGATAATTCTGTCCAGGTGCCGCTAAGTTCGTTTAAAAAAGTTTGTCCTATCTCGGTTAGCCCATAATATTTTCGTGGTGGCCCAGAGGTCGATTCTTCCCAGCGATAATTAAGTAAACCGTCATTTTTTAATCTAGTTAACAACGGGTAAACGGTTCCTTCTACAACTAGTAATTTTGCGTTTTTTAAAGTGTCTAATATTTCAGATGTATATGCGTCTTTTTCTTTTAGAACTGATAAGATGCAAAACTCAAGAACACCTTTGCGCATCTGTGCTTTTGTGTTTTCAATGTTCATAATTTCATTTTGTTTTTTTTTGATTGAACAATTCGTTTTTTGATTGATGATAATTTGATTGATGATTGATTGCGAAACTTATTTGATTTGATTGATGTTTCGACTATAACTTTTAATTTTTTAGTGTCACTTTATAAAAGGAATCGTAAGCGGATATTTGTATAATTCTCCGTTTGAAGCTTTTATTGAAGCATAGATCACTAAAAAGAATTCAACGAATTTTAAAACTCCAAAAAGGACCACAGCGGTAATTCCAACACTTAAAAGTCCAATGTTTGCTTGAAAGTTAAAGTTTCTAATTACAAAATCGTCGTCATTAAAAACAGCTTCTAACGGAAGATTCTGCAAAAAAACAGTAACGAAAATCGGAATAGCAATAAGTGCTAAGATCAAACTGTAAAGCAAAATGCTTAACTGAAAATTTAAAGCTTGTTTTCCGTGATGATCTGCAAATTCAGACTTGTCTTTATAGTTTGTCCAAATGATTAGCGGAAAAATATAGTTCCCAAACGGAATTATATATTGGCTTAAAGTACTCAAATGAGTAAATGATGCGGTATTCTTTTCTGATGTTTTTTCCATGATGAGTGGTGTTGTTGTTTCCATAATTAAAAGTATATAGTAATTTCTTATGCAAATATATGTCTAAAAGACAGTATCTTGTTTTGCATAGTACCAAATATTAACAAAAAATTAACAAATTTAAAACAGTGAAATAACCTTTAAAAGACTGAAAATCATTCCGAATCCCTGTATTTATTGGGAATCTTTTGATATGCGAATAATTTATTGTGCATGCATAGTTTTTTTGTATTTTTACAAGAAAAAACAAATCATATGGCACTTTCGGTCTCAAAACTTAACAAATTCGTCTTGTTCAAATTACCTTCTGCATACTTTTGTGGTGTGCGTGTAAAAGCAATTGATAGTGATAGTTGCATTGTAAGTGTCAAGCATCGCTGGATCAATCAGAATCCGTTTAACTCCATGTATTTTGCTGTTCAAGCTATGGCGGCAGAGCTTACAACGGGAGCTTTAGTGATTTCTCAGATTCAGCAAAGTGGAAAAAAGATTTCGATGTTAGTAGCCAACAACAAAGGGAACTTCACAAAAAAAGCGACAGGAAGGATTACTTTTGTCTGCAATGACGGGCATTTAATTACAGAGGCAATAAAGAAAACCATAGAAACTGGAGAAGGACAGACGTTCTGGATGAAATCTATTGGAACAAACGAAGAAGGTGTTCAAGTTTCTGAAATGGATTTTGAATGGAGTATTCGAGTTAAATAGTTTTTTTGCCGCGAATTCACGAATTACAATTTAAGAACTTTGTCAAAGTTTTAAACTGTGACACAGTTTTTCAACAGTATAAAAAAAGGCCTCAAATATTTTTGAGGCCTTTTCCATGAAATCATCATTTCAATTATTTTTTAACACAACAAGACTTTTTATCTTTCTTCTCAGTTGATGTTTTTTTGCAACAAGATTCCTTTTTTGCTTTTTCTTTTGTTGCAGGTTTTGTTTCCTGAGCCATTACACCGATCGAAAATAAAGCAACTGTTACTACCGTGATAACTTTTGTCATTTTTAAATGTTTTTTAGTGTTAGAGATTATAATTGGTAAATCAAATATAAACTGATTTTGTATCTGTAAGAATAGTTTGATTGTTAATATTTTGGTAAAAGTGAAAAGTAATTTATTATTTAGTTTAGGTTTTGGATGTTTTCAGGCAATTCCATCTTTTTAACTGCTCTTAAGTTAGTTATTAAATCATCACCTTTTTGGGTTAATTGCCAATATGTACTAGAATCTTTAAGAGATCTTTTTCTAATGCTTTTTTCTATTAATCCTAGAGCTTTCAATTGTATTAAAACTGATAAAAAACTATCCTTTATTATAGTAATATCTTTCTGTTTAGGTAATGTGTCTTTGATTACATGAGTTATATAAGAGCTTATAAATGATTTATAATCTTCTTCTTTCCCTTCGTCAATTAGAATAGTGCATGTTTTTGAAAATAAATCATTCCATTTTAAATCAATAGATGTTGAAATATAATTTCCTTTACCATCTAATTTATAAACATATTGAATTCTAAATAAATCATCATCTTGAATTAAATCTTGATTTTCCTTATTAATCGAAATTTTTAGTTCTTCTTCTAACTCATGAATTTTTTGTTTCAGTTTTAAAATTTCTAAGTTGGCTTCATCGGAACTGATTTGATCAGATTTAACCCATCCAGTTCTAGGCTTCGTTTTTATTAATTTAACTAAACTTCTACTTACTACAGAACCTAATTCCTCAGGAGAACTCCAGAATTTTGTCATTTTTTCTGATGCCTTTGATTTAAATTCATTCAATTTTTGTTCTTTGATAGAATCTTTATCTGTTTTACTAATAGGAATTTGATCGGGAAATTTTGGCAAAAATGAAATAACGGGAACGCCTATTGAAATTGCGTATTCGTATTCCATTTGTGTATAACTAATATCACTTTTACTTAAAGAACCGTATCTTCCTCCAAGAATTAAAATATAATAGTCTGATTCATCAATTAATTCTTTTATCAAAGTCCATTGATCATCATCTGTTGCAGGAAATAATTCCATTCCAATTGGAATACAATCTAATTCTAATAAAGCCTGTATTACTTCTTTTCTTTCTTCGATGAGATCTTTATATGTAGAGCTTACAAATACTGAATATTTTTTTATCATCTTTTAAATTGTTTAGTTTTTTCCTTAATATAATGTTTAGTGACTAAATTTCTTATGAAAGGAAATTAAATTCTTCGGCAATTTATAAATAATATATCTATTAAATATTAAGTAGTTGTACGTGTTTTTTTGAAAAACATAATTTAATAATTTTCTAAAATCCTATTGCATTTTATGATGATTATATGGTTCAAAAAACAAGTTAGTAATTCAAATTAACCCCAAATCCAATTCCCATGTCGCTGTCATAATGCGTCGTAATTCCGAAGTTTCTAGCCACGATATATTTCAATCCCGCCATATATTCTTTATCGGTATTCCACATTAAATTCATGCGAAGTCTTTGCGAAAGCGGAATATCTTTTCGCTCAAACTGAAAACGAACATTTCCATCCGTATAAACCTCAACTTGTGCTTTTATGAGCATTGGTAAAGTATATTCAAGACCTGCACTAAAAACCGAACGATTGTCTTTGGTGTTTTTTTGACCAAAAAGATTTTGTTCCTGTTCGTCCATTCCCATTTTTCGATAACGCCAGTCAAAACCAATAAAAGGCATCAGCCACTGATTTTTACCAATATATCTTCCAATGTGAGTTTCTGTTTCGTAACCATGTTTGTCATTATAACCCAATCTCCATTCGGTTCCAATACTCCATCTGGTATTGCTAAACATGGCTTCACCATCATTTCCGTTGGTTGCAAAATCATTTTCAGCCATAAAATGAAACATACGATCGTCCATTTTCAACATTTTGAAAGCCATTTCTGGATGATGAATCAATGGATTTGGAGCTGAATTTTCGTAACTAAAAATTCTTCCCATTCCAGCCATCATGTGGTATAAAATATGACAGTGAAAAAACCAGTCGCCGTCGGCATTTGCCTGAAATTCGATGGTGTCGGTTTCCATTGGCATAATATCAATGACATTTTTTAACGGAGAATAATCGCCATGTTCATTCAAAATTCTAAAATCGTGTCCGTGTAAATGCATCGGGTGACGCATCATCGAACCATTGTATAAAACGATGCGAACGTTTTCTCCTTTTTTAATTAAAATTTTATCGGTTTCAGAAACTACTTTATTATCTAAACTCCAAACGTAACGATTCATGTTCCCAGAAAGCGTAAAACGTAATTCTTTTACAGGCGCATCTTTTGGAAGATTGGTTTTAAAAGGAGATTTCAGCATTCCGTAATTCAAAGTCACAATTTCGGAGGTTTCAGTACTGTCACTTTCCATTTTCATGTCTTCCATATTATGATTTGAATGATCCATAGCAGGTTTTGCATTCTTATCTTCACCCGAAATTTCGGGATACATTACGGCATTCATGTCCATTTTGTTCAAAGACATATTCATGCCCATGTCGTTCATGTCACCGTTCATTTTCATCATATCGTTCATCATTTTCATGCCTTCAAAATATTTTAATTTCGAAAGATGATGAACGGGCTGTTTTTCGCCATTTCCTAAAAACAAAGAGGCAGATCCTGTTCTATCTTCGGCTGTAGCCAAAAAGGCAAAAGATTTATGGTCTTCGGGAATTGTAACCACAACATCATAGGTTTCAGAAACTGCAATAATCAAACGATCGACTTCTACAGGTTCAACATCATTTCCGTCACTAGCTACAACGGTGATTTTTCCTCCACCATAAGTCAGCCAGAAATAACTGGAAGCACCTCCGTTTGCAATTCGCAATCTTACTTTTGAACCTGGTTTAAGATCAGAAAATTGTTGTTCATTTTGACCATTAATGAGAAACTTTTCATAATAGACATCGCTGACATCCATAGCATTCATTCTTTTCCATTCGTTGGTCACTTTGGTCGAAAAATGTCCTTGTTTTATGGCTTCGGAGTAACTTTGTGTTGTTCCTTTTTTAATTGCAAACCAATCGTTGGCATTGTGCAGCATTCGCTGAATATTCTCCGGTTTAAGATCCGACCATTCGCTTAAAATAACTGGAATAGTAGGTAAATCATCAATGCCTTTTCTAATAGTTGAATCGTCTTTTTTCTTGTTGATGATAAAAAGTCCGTACAAACCAATTTGTTCCTGCAAACCAGAATGGCTATGGTACCAATACGTTCCGTTCTGAATAATTGGAAAAGTATATTTATGAGTTGTTCCAGGTTCAATCGGCATTTGAGTTAAATACGGAACACCATCTTCTTTATTAGGTAAAAACAATCCGTGCCAATGCATTGAAGTTGTTTCTTTTTTTAATTCGTTATGCACGTAAATTTCGGCAATATCTCCTTCGGTAAAAGTCAGAGTCGGCATCGGAATTTGTCCATTTACCGCAATCGCTCGTTTTTCTTTACCCGAAAAATTGACAATTGTGTCACGAACATGCAAATCGTAACGCACTACTTTTTGCGCCTTTAGCTGAAAAGCAATTAAAAAAAGTACAAGTATATATTTGATTTTTATCATCATTATAATTTTAAATTTCTCAATCGCAAAGCGTTTACAATTACTGAGACAGAACTCAAACTCATTGCAACAGCGGCCAACATCGGCGAAAGCAATATTCCTAAAAACGGATATAAAATTCCTGCCGCAATTGGTACACCCAAAGTGTTATAAATGAAAGCAAAGAATAAGTTTTGTTTTATGTTTGACATTACAGCATGGCTGAGGTTTTTAGCTTTTACAATTCCGTTTAAATCGCCTTTTACCAAAGTAATTTTAGCACTTTCTATCGCAACATCAGTTCCTGTTCCCATTGCAATTCCAATGTTTGATTGTGCTAAAGCTGGCGCATCATTGATTCCGTCTCCCGCCATGGCTACAATTTTTCCTTGTGCTTGAAGACGTTCGATTTCTTTTAGTTTATCTTCTGGAAGACAATCTGCTTTAAAGGAACTCAGATGCAAATGTTCAGCAACAGCTTTTGCGGTATTATGATTATCGCCCGTCATCATGATAACCTCAACACCTTGAGCGATTAATTCTTTAATGGCTTTTGCACTGTTTTCTTTGATAGCATCGGTAATGGCTACGAAGCCTAAAACGCTTTTTTCAATGGCGATGTACGAAATAGTTTTTCCTAAATTCTGTTCAGAAATTACTTTTTGTTCTAAATCATTAGAAACAGAAGCACCAATTTCAGCCATTAGTTTTTTATTTCCTAAAGCGACACTTATGTTTTCTATTGTTCCTAAAACACCTTTTCCTGCAATAGTTTCAAAACCTTGAACTTCTTTGAATGAACTATTTTTTGCTTTCGCGAAATTGACTACAGCTTGCGCCAAAGGATGTTCGCTATGATGATTTAAAGAGGCAATGTTTTGAAGTAGAAAATCTTCCTCATTATTAATTGAATATATTTTTTCTACAGATGGTTTTCCTTCGGTAATTGTTCCCGTTTTATCAGTAATTAAAACATCAATTTTATTCATGTTTTCCAATGCTTCGGCATTTTTGATCAAGATTCCGTTTTGTGCTCCTTTTCCAACCCCAACCATAACCGACATCGGCGTTGCCAATCCGAGTGCGCAAGGGCAAGCAATAATTAAAACGGCAATCGCATTAATTAATCCGTAAACGTAAGCGGGTTCTGGACCAAATTTTGCCCAAAGAAAGAATGTTAAAATCGAAATGATCACAACTGTCGGCACAAAATATTTAGAAACGCGATCGGCTAATTTCTGAATTGGAGCGCGAGATCTGCTGGCATCATTTACCATTTGAATAATTTGCGACAACATGGTTTCTGATCCTACTTTTTCTGCAATCATCACAAATGATTTTGTACCGTTTATAGTCCCGGAAATGACGGCATCGTCCATTTTTTTATCAACCGGAATTGGCTCTCCCGTAATCATAGATTCGTCGATGCTGCTTTCGCCAGAAGTTATTTTTCCGTCAACCGGAATTTTCTCTCCTGGTTTTACACGAAGTAAATCACCTTTTTTAATATTATGAATAGAGATTACTTTATCTATTCCGTTTTCAACCAAAGTCGCTTCAGTTGGTGCTAATTTTAATAATTCTTTTATGGCTCCGTTTGTTTGTCCGTGAGCTTTGGCTTCCAATAATTGTCCTAATAAAACTAAAGTGATAATTACGGTCGCAGCTTCAAAATACAAATGAATGGTTCCGTGATGTGATTTGAATTCCGATGGAAAAATATCTGGGAAAAACATTCCGACAATACTAAATAGGAACGCAACACTGGTTCCAATTCCAATTAAAGTAAACATGTTTAAATTCCAAGTTACAATAGATTTGTAAGCACGAACAAAAAACATCCATCCTGAGTAAAATAAAACGGGAATCGAAAATAAAAGCTGAACCCAATTCCACTTTTCGATAGACATTATATTATAGAGTGGATTATTCGGAATCATTTCTGACATGGAAATAATGAAAATTGGAAGCGTAAACAAAATAGCAATTTTCATCTTCTTCAATAAATCAGAATAGGTTTTGTTTTCTTCACTTTCAGAAGCTTGCATCGGAACCAAATCCATTCCGCAAATCGGACAATCGCCTGGTTCACTTGAAATGATTTCGGGATGCATTGGACAAGTAAATTGTGTTGCGGTTATGGCAACTTGCGGTACTAAGTCCATTCCGCAAACTGGGCAGTCTCCAGGTTTATTGTATGTTTTGTCACCCTCGCAATGCATGGGGCAGTAATAAACGCCATTTGCACTGTGCTGATGTATTTTTTTAGTTTCTGTTTTATGATGATTGTGATGCTCTTTTTTATGACTAGAACAACATGATTTAACTGCTGTTTCAGAATGGTTTTTAGGAGAATCCATTTCAATTGTATAATTTCCCGCTGCAGATAAAACTTCCTGAAACTTTTCAGTAGGAACGTGCTTATCCATCGTTATGGTAGCCGTTGGAGGATTTAAAGTTACTTCCGCCTGAACGCCTTCAACTTCATTTAAAGTTTTTTCTACTTTGGTTCGGCATCCGTTGCAAGACATTCCTGAAATTATATATTGATGAGTCATTGTATTGGTTTTTAAGTATTACAATGCAAATTTCCGAAGTATCTGCGAGTTCAGTTTGTAGAATTTTGGGAATGATTTGTAAGATTTACGAAATGCTGTTTTTTAACGCAAAGGGCGCAAAGAATTTACGCAAAGAGCACTAAGTTTTGTTTGTTTAAAGATTAGAGAGTTCTCAAAGCTTTGCGCATAAAAAGTTAGCCACAGATTAAAAAGATTAACACAGATTTTAAAATCCTTTTAATCCTTATAATCTGTGGCTAAATAAAAAAGTCTATGCGAACTTTGCGTAAACCTTTGCGCTCTTTGCGGTTAAAAATCAAAAACTATATATTCTCAATCTGAATACGCATTTTATCTTTTGATTGCTTGAAAGAAGTAGGAGTAAAGCCTGTAATTTTTTTAAATTGATTACTCAAATGAGCTACATTACTGTAGTTGAGAATATCTGCAATTTCGCTTAACGAAAGCTCATTATAAATCAATAATTCTTTTACTTTTTCAATTTTCTGACTGATGAAATACTTTTCAATCGTGGTATTTTCAATTTCCGAAAATAAGTTGCTTAATGAATTATAATCCTGATTTAAGTTTTCTGCCAAATAATCAGATAAGTTAATTTTAAGTTCGTTGTTTTTATGATGAACTAAATCGACAATCAGATTTTTTATTCTTTCGACGGTTTTTGTTTTTTTATCGTCAATTAAATCAAAACCTAAAACTTGAAGGTTTTCTAATAGAACTTCTTTTTGCTCGTCGCTAATTTCTTTTTCCAGTTCGACTTCACCCAATTCAACAGAGATAGTTTGAAGTCCGAGTTTTTCGAACTCAGACTTCACTACCATTTTGCATCGGCTGCACACCATATTTTTGATGTAAAGCTTCATATTATTTAATCGTTTCTACCACATTTCCGCAAGTCAGCATCGAAGAACCGTAATACGGATTTTTAACTGCTTTTTCTTTGCTCAACCAATCAGCATCTGCCATTGGGCAATATTGTTTGTAGATTGGCTGTTCTGGACTTGAAACTTTTATAAGATCATAAGTGCTTTTAGATAAAGATTTAAAAGTCTCGCGTTGTTTTTTAAGATCTGTTGTTGCTGAAATACTTTTAGCATCGGCAGTTAGTTTTTTAACCACTTTCATCCAAACCGTATGTTCGTTGCTTTTTAGTTTGTCCATTTTTACCGCAGTAATCGCTGTCAGTAAGTCTTTGGCTTTCGCCGAAGTTAATTTGCTATCACTTTTAATAAGTGCATCTTTTACGGTAAAATAAGCATCGTAAACAGATTGAAGCTGACTCGCATCAACGATTTCTGTTGTTCCCGATTCTACTTTTGCTGTATTTGCCTGAATGTTATTGGCATTAAATAATAGGGTAAGTACTGTTGCTAAAGCTATGATTGATTTTTTCATTGTATATAATATTTAGGTAAAGGATTTTATTTCCTTTAAAATTAATTAAAAATTTAGTTTTAAAAAAGACCCAATATGGGCTGTCATCAATGCGATAATTATATTTTCGGCTTGAGCCAAATAGAAGTAAATCCAGAAGAAATGGTAGAATTACTGTAAGATGAAATAGTGTTTTTTAAAGAAAAATTGAAAACATCATTTTGTAACTCAAGATCATTTGAAGTTAAAATAACAAATTGCAATGCAGAAGTTGTGCAGCCAGAATGACGGCATTTTCCGTCACAATTGTGTTTTTCCTGTTTTGAAGTTTTCTTTTCGCAGCATTTTTTAGAACAGCTGTTTTCTTCTTTAGAAGCGATTTCTTTGTGATGCACCATATTGCATGCGTAGATATAACTCGGATTCAAAAAGAAACTGAGTGTTATAAAAAGCAGTATTATATGGATCTTCTTTTTCAAAGAAATTGTTTTTATAAATACAAATTTAGTTAAAAATGTGTGGAGAAATTACTTTTTAAGATTTCGATAACTACAGTTTCTTAAAATCGGTTGGTTTCATGTTTTTTCGCTTTTTAAAATAATTCGTCAAATGACTTTCATATGTAAAACCAAATTCGTAGGCAATCTGTTTTATTGGCAATTGATTGTTATGAAATCTTTTTTCGATTAAAGTAGTTCTTAAATTATGAATGTATTCGCGATAACTGATGCTGAAAGTTCTTTTGAAATAAGCACTAAAATACGTTTGAGCAATATTAAAATGATCCGCAATTACTTTTACCTGAACCAGTTTGGGCTGATAAATATTCTGATGAATGTAATTCGCAATTTGTTCGCTATCCAAATGAGTCGATTTCATCTGTAAATTCATGCCTCGAATTGTTTCTTTAATTAAACCAAAGAGAGAAAGAATCTGATAGAAAACAATAGGAGATGAGGTAACATCTATATAATGCCCATACGTTACAATGTTTTCAACTGTGTTTTTTAGAATCGTTTTGCAAGGTTCGTCAAACTTCAAAACCGTTTCTTTTAGGATCTTATCACGCATGAAGCTTTCGGGAGTATTTACTAAAAATTCATCGCAAGTAAGATTTTGTTTGGAGTTGAAATAATTATCAGTGAATTTGATAAAAATGAATCGGGTACTTTTCTTTATATCAAAATAATGTTCGTCGTCTGGCGAAATAACAAATAGATCTCCAGCTTTATACGGAAGCAGATTGTTATTGAGGTGATGAATTCCGCTTCCTTTCTTTATATAGATGATTTCATAATACGTATGCGTATGTGGAGGGAGATGAAACTTCTCTTCTTCAAATTCATCCAGAACAAGCGTTTTAAACTGATTTAATTTAGGCATAACTTAAATATACAATTTTATGTCACAAATTTACAATTTTTTTTAAGGCTAACGGTGTTAATTTTGCCTCGTAGAAATCTATTCCTTTCTACAGTAAATCAAAATGAAAAAAAGTCTTATTGCGCTCTCTTTAGGAGGGTTAACTATTGGTATTACAGAATTTGTAATGATGGGATTGCTCCCAGATATTGCTTCAGATATGAAAGTTTCAATCCCAGTTGCCGGATATTTAATTTCATCTTATGCACTTGGAGTTGTTATTGGAGCGCCTTTGTTAGTAATCGCAGGAAGAAATTATGCACCTAAAAAAATGCTTTTAATTTTAGCTTTAATGTTGGCCGTTTTTAACGCATTGTCCATTATTGCTCCCGATTATAATATTTTATTTGCATCTAGATTTTTATCTGGATTACCGCATGGAGCATTTTTTGGAGTGGGAGCAGTAGTCGCAAGCCGTTTGGCAGATAAAGGAAAAGAAGCGCAGGCAATCTCTATAATGTTTGCTGGTTTAACTATTGCCAACTTAATAGGTGTGCCAATTGGAACTTATATAGGTCATCATTTTATTTGGCGTTATACTTTTGTATTAATTGCTATTGTTGGATTATTGACTTTTTTGGCAATTTATCTTTGGATGCCAAATCTTGAAAAAGGAGAAAGTGTAAATATGAAAACACAACTTCAGTTCTTTAAGAAAACAGAAGCTTGGCTAATTATCGGAATTACCGCAATTGGTTTTGGAGGCTTGTTTGCTTGGATCAGTTATATTGCTCCTTTATTAATTAATGTGTCTAAATTTTCACCAGAAGATGTTTCGTCTATCCTGATTTTAGCAGGACTAGGAATGGTAGTTGGTAATTTTGTGGGAGGTAAATTGGCAGATCGTTTTTCGCCAGCACCAACGACATTAGCTTTATTATTAGTAATGTCTTTAGATTTAACTCTAGTTTACTTTTTCTCATTCAATCAATATGTATCGCTGTTTCTTACTTTTTTGACCGGAGCTATTTCATTCTCGGTTATTGCGCCAATTCAAATGCTTATGATTCGTACAGCAAAAGGAGCAGAAATGATTGCTTCGGCATCACTTCAAGGAAGTTTTAATATTGGTAATGCTTTAGGCGCTTTCCTTGGTGGATTACCTTTGGCTGCGGGATTCAGTTATTCGTCTCCAAATCTTATTGGAGTTGTTATGTCGGTAATCGGAATGATTATTACATTCATATTGATGAGATTACATCAGAAACAAGTTCAGTTACAGCCTGTATAACTTTAAAATATTCATTTTTCTTAGCCCTTAACTTTTGTTTAAGGGCTTTTTTTGTGCCTTAAACGAATTGATTAAAGCTTAAACTCTTCTTCGGGTTTATTCATTAGACGCTTCTAGTCAGAAAATACACTTTAAAATATAGCTCTTCTTTCTCGCTGTTCTAATTTTTTTTAGGATCTCTTTAACTTTTTAAGTGTAAAATTAACACCTAATAATTTCGTAATTAATATTCATGTAATCGATTGTTTTTTTTGCAAAAATAGAATCAAATGAACGATTAATAATAATATTTTTAATATTTTAAGTTGGTATAAATTATACATCCCACATAAAAAAGCAATAAAATTTTTAAAATGTAATTTTTTTTATGAAATTTTTGGGAAATTTTATTTTTCGTTTGAAAAAAATATCTATGTTTGTGTAATCGATTACAACTTTTTTTTGATTGTTCGAAATCGATTAAGTAAAAAGATGGGAAATAGAGCAGAAACAAAGCTTTAGTGAGGAGGTAGATAAATTACTGTTAAAATAAAACCACAAAAATTAACTATAAAATGAATTGAAAGTAACCACAAAAAACCACTTAAACCAAAAAGAAAAAACTTTTAATAACTTAAACAATCAACCATGAACTTTAAAGAACTATTAAACAAAGGAGCAAATTTTTGCTTTAAACTTGTTTTCTTACTGTGCTTATTGATCGGTAGTCAAGTACACGCGCAGGGCACAACGATAGAGGGAACCGTGAAGGATGCTGCGGGACTTTCTCTTCCTGGGGTAAACGTCTTAGAAAAAGGAACTAAGAACGGAACTTCTACCGATTTTGACGGGCATTACAAAATAAAACTAACCAATCCGAAAGCAGTATTAAGTTTTTCTTTTATAGGATTCAAAAACATTGACATTTCTGCTGAGGGAAAAACGAAAGTTAACGCAACGATGTCTGAAGATTCTAACAACTTAAATGAAGTTGTTGTAATCGGATACGGAACAGCTAAGAAATCTGATTTAACTGGTGCAGTTTCTACTATTTCTGGTGCAGATTTGAAAAAAGTGCCGGTAGCCAATGTTGCTGAAGCTTTAACGGGTAGAATTGCCGGTGTGCAGGTAACTGCAGCAGAGGGTTCTCCAGATGCTGATATTAAAATTAGAGTTCGTGGAGGAGGTTCACTTACTCAAGACGCTTCGCCTTTAATTATTGTAGATGGATTCCCTATCAATAATATGAATGATATTTCTTCATCTGATATTGAAACAATGACCGTTTTAAAAGATGCGGCTTCAACTGCAATCTACGGATCACGTGGTGCAAATGGGGTAATTCTTATTACGACAAAAAGCGGAAAAGATGGAAAAATGGCCGTAAACTTTAATATGTTTTATGGTATGAAAACGATGGCGAATAAAATTGATGTTTTATCTCCAGAGGATTATACGAAATGGCAATATGAATATGCCTTGCTTTCGCAAAGCGGAACTAAAGTACCTTCTAATCCAGATAGCTATACAAAGTATTTTGGAAATTGGCAAGATCACGATATGTACCAAGGTTTAAAAGGGGATGATTGGCAAGAGCAAATTTTTGGACGCACAGGAGAAGTTCAAAGTCGTGATTTGGGAATTAGAGGTGGAACGGATAAGCTTAATTATAATTTTAATTATGCTCATTACGATGAAAAAGCTATCATGGTAGGCTCAAACTACAAAAGAAATAACTTAGCATTAGCTTTAAAAAGTAAACTAAATGATAAAATTGATGTTGCTTTTACAATGCGTTATTCAGATACAGAGATTGATGGTGGCGGGGTAAATGAGCAAAATGAGAAATCTTCGTCAGATTCTCGTATGCGTACTGTTGTGGGTTATGCACCACTTCCAGTACCAGGTCTAACTTCAGAAGATGTGAGTGGAGATGGAACAGATATGTTAATAAATCCTTTTACTTCTATTTCGGATAATAATGCTCAGCAGTTTCGTAAAAACTTTAATATGTTAGGAAGTTTTGGATGGGAGATCGTAGATAATTTAAAACTGAAAGTAGATTTAGGTCTAGATAATTCTAATAACACAGATTATCGTTTTTATGGTCAATCAACTTATTATGTAAATAATTCGCCAACAGCTGTATTACAAGGTTTGCCTGCAATGATTATGTCAGATGGTAAACAGAAACGCTTTAGAAATGCTAATACGTTAAATTACGACTTCAAAAAAATAATGGGAGAAGATCATCATTTGACAGCTCTTATAGGGGAGGAAAGTATTACATATAGCACCAATACTGTAACGAGTACGATACATGGATATCCTAGCTTTTTTGATTTTGAAAAAGCAAAAACTCTAACTACACAAGGTACTCCTCAAGCGGTAGATAATTATTATAGCCCTGATGACAGATTATTATCTTTCTTCGGACGTGCAAATTATGATTATAAAAACCGTTATATCCTATCGGCTACATTTCGTGCAGATGGATCTAGTAAATTTTTAGGGGCGAACCGTTGGGGATATTTCCCAGCTTTTGCAGCAGGATGGAAAATGTCAGAAGAAAATTGGCTAAAAAATAAAACTTGGTTAAGCCTTTTAAAATTAAGAGCAAGTTATGGTGAGGCAGGTAATAACAATATACCTGTTGGACAGCAAATTCAAATTTTTCAATCAACACCAACAACATGGATTAACGGCGTTACTAGTGTTTGGGCACCTTCTAAAACAATGCCTAATCCTGACTTGAAATGGGAAACAACAGTTACTCAAAATATTGGTTTAGATTTTGCATTTTTCAAAAATCGCTTAAGTGGTAATTTTGATATCTATAAAAATCTAACGAACGACTTATTGCTTAATTTTCCAGTTTCAGGAGTTGGATATGATTTTCAATATCGTAACATGGGACAAAATCAAAATAAAGGTTTCGAGGCTACTATAAACGTTGTTGCAATTGAAAAAGCGAAATATGGATTGAATTTTTCATTCAATATGGCAGTAAACAAAAATCGTGTTAACTCATTGGGTATTATGAATGACTTTGGACAACCTACAGGATGGGCTTCTTCTCAAATTGGAGATGATTATCTTATCGCAGTTGGTTCTTCGTTAGGAAGTATGTACGGCTACAAAAATGATGGAAGATATGAAGTTTCAGACTTTGATTATGTTGCAGGGAAGTATGTTTTGAAAACTGGAGTAGTTAATACTTCGACTTCTCTAGTAGGAGACGGAAGTGGTCTTAAGCCTGGAGATATGAAATTAAAAGATATTAACGGAGATGGTAAAGTAGATATAAACGATAAAACCGTTATTGGTAATGTTAATCCTAAAAGCACAGGAGGTTTTGTGATTAATGGTAATGCTTATGGTTTCGATTTAATGGCAGCTTTTAACTGGAGTATTGGTAATGAGGTATACAATGCCGATAAAATTGAATTTTCTACAGCTACAGCTTCAGGAAGATATAAAAATTTAAATTCTACTATGGCTGATGGTCAAAGATGGACTAATTTAGATCCAGCAACAGGTCAATTAGTAACAGATAATCCTGAAGCTTTAGCGGCGCTTAACGCTAATACAACGATGTGGTCTCCATATATGAGACAAGCTATCTTTACTGATTGGGCAGTTGAAGATGCATCTTTTTTAAGATTGAATACTTTAACATTAGGGTATTCAATGCCTGAGATGTTTACATCTAAACTTGGAGTTTCTAAATTGAGATTTTACTTGACAGGAAGCAATGTTTTTGTTTGGACTAATTATTCGGGTTCAGACCCAGAAGTTTCAACAAAAAGAAAAACTCCACTTACTCCTGGGGTTGATTCAAGTCCTTATCCAAGAAGCAGACAGATGATTTTTGGAATGAATCTTAATTTCTAATTTTAAACGATCACAAAATGAAACATAAAATAATAATAGCGGGATTGATTATTGCGGCTTTATTTAGTTCTTGCCAGCAATTTGAAGATGACTATTTAGAAACAGATGCAAAATCAACATTAGAACCATCTTTGATATTTTCTGAAGTAGCACTTGCAAAAGGAGCTATTGATGGAATAAAAGTGCCATTTGCAGAAACCAATTCTTATAGAGGAAGATTTTTACCATATTATGGATTAAATACAGACGTAGAATGGTACAATACTTCGCAGACAGCAGGAGATAAAGCAGATTTGTGTGTGTATGATGCGAAGCCAACTAATACGGAGATGAATACTACCAACAATGCTTATTCAATGATGTATTCAGGTATTGAGCGTGCCAATATCTGTATTAAAGGTCTACGTCAATATGGGAATCCTACACCAGGCTCAGAAATGGGACAACTACTGGGAGAAGCTTTAACATTAAGAGCAATCTATTATGCCGATTTGCTTAAGTCTTGGGGTGATGTTCCAGCTCGTTTTGAACCTATCACTACTGCAACATTATATTTGCCTAAAGCGAGTAGAGATGTTATTTACAAACAATTAATTGCAGATTTAGGTGAAGCATCAACATTGGTGGCATGGCCTAACGAAACTTCTTATACAAGTACGGTAGAACATGTAAATAAAGCTTTTGTAAAAGCATTTAGAGCACGTTTGGCTTTGGCAGCAAGTGGTTATCAGCAATATCCTGATGGAGTAAGAAGAAGTAGCGATCCAGAACTTTCAGTTGCCAACATGTATGCATTGGCATTAAAAGAATCTCGCGAAGTGATCCAAAGTGGTTCTGCTCGTTTAGAATCTACTTTTGAAGGATTATGGAGAAAATACAATGAAGAAAATACTGCTGCAGGAGGAGAATCTCTTTGGGAGCTTCCTTTTTCTGATGGGCGTGGTAGAATGTTATTCACTTTTGCAGTAAAACACACTGCAGCAGCTGATCAATTTCAAGCTAATGGAGCTAACCGTGGAGGTGTAGCAGGACCATTGCCATTTGTTTTCTATGACTATGATCAAGCAGATACACGTAGAAATGTTACATGTGTACCTTACAAATATGGTGCAGCAGTAAATGGTATTGCAAAACAAGAATTGGGTACTCTAGATACATGGTATTTTGGTAAATATCGTTATGAATGGATGAAACGTTATGTAACTTCAACTAATGATGACGGGGTTAATAAAATGTACATGCGTTATGCTGAGGTGCTTTTAATAGCTGCTGAAACAGCAAACGAATTAGAAGGTCCAAGTGCAGCAATGCCCTATTTGAAAGAAATTCGTAGAAGATCATTTTCTACAGCAGATCAAGCGACTAAGGTTGAATCTTATGTAAATGCCTTAACGAGCAAAGACGCAATGTTTAATGCTCTTGTTGAAGAAAATAAATATGAGTTTACAGGAGAGATGGAACGTAAACAAGCGCTTATCCGTTGGAACTTGCTTAAAGCAAACTTAGATAAAGCAAAACAAAAAATGGCTGAATTATCTACTCGTACGGGACAATATGCAGATGTGCCAGCGACTTTGTACTATAAATATCAGTCAGATAATGTAAGTTTAGATATCTATGGACTTAATCGTGGAGAAACTACAAATCCAGGAGCATTGTATTCTTCTACTGCTTGGACATGGACAGGAACTGCTGCAGATGCTAAGATAGCTTCATTGTATAAAGCAGGAGTAAATCCTGATGAGAGACAATTCTGGCCAATATGGCAAGTATTTCTTGATGCAAGTAATGGTCAGTTAAAAAATGATTACGGTTATTAAAATCTTTCAAAAAACTAATAATAAATTATAAGTTATTATGATGAAAACAATAAATATATTTAAAGGATTAATAACCGTATTACTTCTTTCAGTTGCAGTTTCTAGCTGTGAAAGTTATAATGAAGCGTTATTAGACGGTATAGGAAATACAAGAGAATTTTCTCCCATCGGACTTAAAGCTACCATCAGAAACTCAACCACGGTTGAGTTAGATTGGACAGTTAAAGCAGATGAAAATGCAGATCATTATGTAGTTGAATTTAGTGCCGATGATCCTAGTTTCGCTACAATTTATAAAACGGTAAATGTTGCTCCTACAGAACTTCCTGTAAAAGTAGCATTAGAAGGAGAAACGGTTTATTCTATTAGAGTAAAAGCAGTTACTTCTGGCTTAGCAGATTCTAAATGGTCGGTTATAACAGCTACAACATTATCAGAGCAGATCATGTTCCCTGTTCAAGATGCAGATATTCAAGCCACTCAAGTTACATTGAGATGGACTCCAAATAGCGCTGTAACACAAATTACTGCTATGCCTGGAAATATTGCGCACACCATTACAGCAGCTGAAAAAACTGCGGGAGTAGCTACACTTACAGGATTAACACCAGAAACTGCTTATACTGCAATTTTATTAAACGGAACAAAGAAAAGAGGTAATGCAACTTTTACCACCGGAATAGACATTGGAACAGGAATATTAGTTAAAGAGGGAGATAATTTCCTTCAGAAAATTATTGATGCGCCTTCAGGATCTGTTTTAGTTTTCATGCCAGGAGATTATACAGCTCAAACTGGAACAATTGCAATAAATAAAACAATAACATTAAGAGGTTTAAGACCAGAAAACAAACCAAAACTAAAAGTTAATTTTACGTTGGCTAATAATCCGGCTAATTCAAGTGAAGTGGTTAACCTTTCATTAATCGATTTAGACTTAAACGGAACTGGTACAACTGGTGGAGCAATAGCAATTGCGACAGCAGCGGCTACAGGTTTAGGAGATGTTTTAATAAGCGGATGTTATGTTCATGATTATCCATCTCAATTAATCTACGGAAATGCCTCAGCAAGATTGAAATCATTCTCTGTGGATAATAGTATTATTGAAAATGTAAACGTTAATGCAGGTGCT
Organism: Flavobacterium sp. LK-23; assembly: GCF_058135255.1. NCBI lineage: Bacteria > Pseudomonadati > Bacteroidota > Flavobacteriia > Flavobacteriales > Flavobacteriaceae > Flavobacterium > Flavobacterium sp. LK-23. Next base: position 75,759 of record NZ_JBYUVT010000017.1, on the reverse strand, counting down.
GATTTTATTGACTTCAGAACTACTTATGTGGCAAGTGTTTCTTTAACAAAAAGTACATTCGATACTTGTTCATCACGTGATTTCATCCGTTTAGATGCTGCTGCAGGATTAACAGGAACAGGATTAACTAGTAATGTGTTAATCGATGGATGTACAATCTATGCACCTACATTACCGTCAGCAAGTAGAATTCTGTATATACGTTTTGTTTCTAATTTATCAACAGTACGTAATACATTATTAGCAGTTGGATCTGCAGTTTACACCAATTCTACAGCAACGGCTGCTCCAGGATTTGCGAATAATAATAATTTCAATTCGCCTAATTTACAGGTAACAACTGGTAATAATAGACCAGATGCTGCTGCAACTGTATTAGATCCTCAATTTACGAATGCAGTAAATGGTGATTTTACAGTTAAAAATCAAACATTAATTGATAGAAAAGTGGGAGATCCACGTTGGATAAAATAAAAATCGTGGTTGATTAAATAGAGAAAAGCGGGATACAATTTAGTTTGTAGTCCCGCTTTTTAAGTTTTCAGTCTCGGTTTTCAGTCACAGTCTTCAGTTACTGAAAACTGTGACTGCGACTGAAAACTTAAAATCACTCTATGGATAAATCAAATTTTTGAAGCAAACCCGCAAGTGCCGTATGGGAAACTTTTGTTCCTTTAATTTTATTTTCGGATGGATCAAAAGCATAGTTTTTGGAAGTTCTGAAGTCGGTTTTTTCTAAAATACTTTCCACAAAAGTGGCACCAGAAAGATCACAATTTTTAAAAACGGCCAAAGATAAATCGGTATTCGAAAAATCAGCTTCTTTTAGGAGGCAGTCTATAAAATTGGTTTTCTTCAATTTTTTATAAATGAAAGTAGAATAATCTAATACACAATCTTGAAAATTCATCGAAAATAAAAAACTATTACAAGCGCTAAAATCCAATCCCATTAATTTACAGCCAATAAATTTGATGTTTTTTAATCCCGTATTTCTCAAAGTAGCCAAAGAAAGATTGCAATTTTTAAAAGTGCAATCTAGAAAGTCGTTATGACTTAAATCACTTTTAGAAAAGTTGCAATTAACGAATTCGCAGTTTACAAATTCGGTATTGGCTAAACTCTGATCCGAATAATCAATCGTTTCAAAAGTTCGGTTTTGGTATAATTTTGATTCCATATAAATTTAAAAGGCTTGTAAAGTTTTATTCTAATTCGATACAATCGAAAATACTATTGTTTTGAAGTAATGCGGTCACATTCAGCTCGCTGTCAACTCTCAGAATGTTGTCGCAATCTTCGAGGTCAAAATTCCACAAAGAATTAGGTAATAATTCATTTAGAAGTACAGAGGCCGATTCAAATTTGGATGGGCTGTCAACGGAAGTTTTAAAAACATAAATCATAATTTGCATTTTTGAGGAAGCAAATTTCTGAAAAACACCCGCATATTTGTTAGGATTCTATAATCAATAATTAGGACTTATCAATCATTTTTCGATATCGAATAGGAGAGATTCCTTCTGCTTTTTTAAAAAATCGACTAAAGTAAGATTGATCTTCAAAGCCTACTTGCGTTGCGATTTCACCTACAGAAAGTGTGGTTTGGAACAATAAATATTTGGCCTCTAGCAATATGTTTTCGTCAATCCATTTTACAGCAGATTTTCCTGTTACATTTTTGACACATTTGTTTAAATGATTGGGAGTAACATTTAGCATCGAGGAATAGTAATTGACCTGATGTTGGGTTTTAATATGGTCATGAATCAATTCTTTAAATTTCCCCGTAATTGCTTCTGCCGCCGAAATACTTTTAGAAGTTTTCACTGCATTTTTATTCATTTCATAAAACAAAGTAATCAGATACGACTGAACAATATTTAAATCTGTAATCGTTTTTTCAGAATATTCCTTTTTCAATCGTTCCAAAATATTGGTAATTGGAGTAATATCTTCGGGAGCAAGCTTAATTTTGGGATCTCCTGAAATTTTTAGAAAGTCAAAATCATTGAGCAGTTCACGGCTGCCATATTTTCGAATCAATATATCGGGATGAAATTGGCAGATATAACCTTTATGAATGTTGTTGACATTATCAAGCGAAAAAATCTGACCAGCAGGAACCATAATCATTTCATTATCGGTCGTGGCATATTCCTGATAACCCAATTTCATAACATGCTGTCCCGACGAAATAAAAATTAGAGTATGGCAAGAATGTTTCGAAGGCGGAACAGGATGCTGCATCTGCATCATTTCTTCGATTTCCAAACAGAAAAAATGATCAGAATTCGATTTAAAAAGTAAATGAATAGGATTGTCTTCTCCTAAAAACTTTTCTCGAAACCCTTTTGGATTATAGGTTTTTATTTTTTCTGCCTGCTTTTTCATTCTAATAATATAATCTAAAATCAAGCAGTTTGCAGAGATTGTAATGTTTAGCATACAGATCTTCAACCACTTCAATTATATTGTCGTTTTCCTGATACAAGCTAAAAAAAGCTTTGTCAATCGTGCTACAACTGGCAATTTTATTGTAGGTAGAACCATAGCCAGAAATGGCTCTTGCTCCAGTTATGTCTAAGAAATATTGCGCTTCTTCTTCATTTAAATCTAAAACCTTAAGATTGGCAAAATGAATAATTTTTCCTTTCATTTTTCCTTCAAACAATTCGGCAATTTCTTCAATGCTGTAATAATAATCGTGAAGGCAGATATTATTTTCCTGCCCAGGCATGGCTAAATAAATGATTTCATAATCTTTGAAATTATGATCTTCGTAAAGCAAAATATTCAGACTTTCTTCTAAACCTTCGATTGTATCGCAAGTTTTATGAATGCTCGAAATACCTTGGTCTATGGCCAATTCTTCCAAACATTTTACCACATTGGTCTGGGTATGATCGTCTATATCTTTAACGCCTTCAAGGCAGAAAATAAATTTTTCACTATCCATGCAGTTATTCTTTCTGGTTTTAAACTTTTATTACTGGTTCTCGCAAATGTATTTTTTATATCATAAAATCCAATAGCGAAAACAGACTTTAACGTCTTTTTTGGATTTTAAATTTAGGTTAGAGCATCGTAAATTTTTAAACGTATTTTTGTAAACCGAAAATAAATTACACATGATACAAATTAACCAAACGGCATCATTTGCGGTTGTAGATATATTATTCTGTTTTGCGCTCGAATCTGAAGCAGCAGAAGTTTTTAAAGATCACAATGTCTTAATTACCGGAATCGGAAAAGTAAATGCAGCTTACGAATTGACAAAAGCCATTCAAAAGAAAAGGCCCTCTGTAATTGTTAATCTGGGTTCGGCGGGAAGCAGCTGTTTTCAAAAAGGAGATGTAATTTGCTGTACCAAATTTGTACAAAGAGATATGGACGTTCGCGGTTTAGGATTTGCTTTATACGAAACGCCACTTTCTGGTTTGTCGCCACTTTTAGAATATGGTTTGTTAATGGATAATCTTCAAGAAGGCATCTGCGGAACTGGAGATAATTTTGAAATGGGACATTGTTCAGATGCCTACAATGTGGTTGATATGGAAGCCTACGCCTTAGCCATGATTGCGATGAAAGAAAATATTCCGTTTTTAAGTCTAAAATATATTTCTGATGGAGCCGATGATAATGCTGCAGAAGATTGGACGATTCAAGTTCATAAAGCGGCTATTGCTTATGGTAAAATTTTGGGATTGATTGAAGAAAATAAAGAAGCCATTTCTTAGTTGAAATGGCTTATTACCTTGTTAATAAATCTGTTTTCTACTCTCTTTAGTCTTCACTGAAGCGCTATGCAAAATGTCTCTAACTTGTACAGTTTTTTATAAAGGACACTTTTTATAAAGGCTCAAAGTTTAATTTAATTTTGAATTAAGATAGTTTCATCTAACTATATTTTTTGATTTACTTATTAAGTTCATAATAATTGTTTTCTCCATTACATTTTAAATTTATTGCTTTAGGAAAACCATTATCAAGATTAATGATATTCTTTTCCTTGCAATCTTTGTTGCCGAAATATAGTTTACATTTCTTCAATATAGTGGGGAGTTCATTAATATGGCTTAAATAATAATATCCAAAAAATTGCTTTTTATCAGTATATATAAAAATATGATTTTCAGCACTTGGACTATTTTTTAAATTAAAAATAAATGATGAAATAACAATATAATATTTTCCTTGATTAGTCTTTACTTCTCCTAAGTATCTACCTTGAAATCTTTCAGAATCATTTATTTTTTTATAAGATAATATTTTCTGATTTTTACTTATGAGCTTTAAATTAAAAAGATTTCTCTCTTTTTTGTAGTCAAAATAATTTTGTGAAAAAATATTGTTTGTAAGGAAGATGAATGTTAGTAGCATAATTGTTCTCATATTGGAGTTTTAACTATAGTATGCATATGTTTAATTATTTCTTTAATCAATTTTAAAGCTTCAGTAGATGTTTTACGAATGATAATTTTATTCTTTTTATCTTTTATCAAAGCCGTAAACTGATTGTCTTCTATATTAATATCAACGATAGTTCCTCCGTATTTTAAAGTAGTCTCTGCAATTGCAACAGGTAGATTGGTGGCACCAGAAGTTCCCAGAATAAAAAGTATTCCTGAATTTTTGGCAATTTTTAAGGAACTGAACTTTTTATTTGTCTGTTCGTCATAATATTCGTCAAACCACAGAATATTTGGTCTCATCCAACTTCCGCAACTTTTGCATTTTAAAAGCTCTATTTCTCTTTCGGTTAAATCTTCATCAATCTCTTTTCCTTTTATTTCTTCAGGTAGATTTATAATTTCTCTGCAACCGTTTGAACACTTTATTTGTCTGTTATTTCCATGAATTTCGAAAATTCTTTCTGTTCCGCTTAACCTGTGTAGGTTGTCTATGTTTTGAGTAATTAGATGAAATCTGTCTTTTAAAATGTTTTCAATTTCGACCAATTCGTAATGGCTTGCATTTGGCTTTGCATTTTCGAACATTTTTTTTCTAAACAATGAATATTGCCAAACTTCTTCGGGATTTTCTTTGAAGTATTTAAAAGTCCCAAATTCTTCAGGTTTATGAAATTTTGTTCCCTTGATCCAAATACCATCAACACCTCTATAAGTCGGAATTCCACTTTCAGAAGAAATTCCGGCGCCCGTTAAAAAGGTAAATAGGTTTCTTTTATTTTTAGTAGAAACGTGTTTTATTATGTCTTCTAATTGTTCCATGTTTAATGAAAAAGGGATATTTTTTTGATTAAATATAAACTAAAATTTAATATCTTGAAATTCTGATTCTTTTATGGAATTGCTCTTGGTTTTGAAATTTTCTTGTCTGTGGAAGATGTTTTATTTTACAAGAATTAATGTGTTGATATAGGTGTTAAATTAGTTCCATCGGTTACAATTCCGTTAAAATATTTCCTTACCATCGCCTCTCCAAAACCTGATCCTTAAAGATAATTATCAGTTGCTTTTTCAAAACGATAAGCTACAACAGCAGAGAAGCGTATGTTCTAGGCATGATTGCCATGAAAGAAAATATTCCGTTTTTAAGTCTAAAATATATTTCTGATGCAGCCGATGACAATGCTGCAGAAGATTGGACGATTCAAGTTCATAAACGGCAATTGCTTACGGTAAAATTTTAGGATTGATTGAAGAAAATAAATAAGCCATTTCTTAGTTGAAATGGCTTTTGTTTTTTTATATATGCGCAAAGCCTGAGTAGACTACACCGAAAAAGGTAGAGATTATTAGGAGGCAGTCGAGAGACATTTGCGCAGCTTTTCATAATGAACTCTTATAAGAGCGGAGACAGTTCAATTTTAGAAAGCTTTTTAATTATTTCTTAAATTCATTTTTAAAAGACTTTTTATTTAATGTTTATTTATTTCAATGAGTTAGAAGTTTAAATTTTTTGTCAGACTTAAAAAATATCTTATTTATCTGTTCTTATACTTTTTTCAGATTTATTCAGGTCAATTTTATATTTACGAAGAATGGCTACTAAAGAAACTTTCTCTTTTGTCATTGATGTACCTTCATAAATAACTTCACCTAGTAGAGTGTAAATACCTGTAAACTCAGCACAATCGACACCATTACAACAATCTGCTCCATTTACAATATAATAATAATTACTATTCCCTTTAGTCAAAAATATTTCATATATCGGAGTCTTTAAAGTTTTTAAATTATTTTTGGTAATGGTTTTTTTCTTTAAAACTTGAATAGGTAATTTATAATGTTTGATTAATTTATTTTTCTCAAAAAAAGATAATTCTTGCGTTAAAATGATTGGACTACTGCAAAAATCATTTTTATAATCAATTATATCTAATGTATCATTAGAAAATTGAGTTTTTATGATTAATGCAAATTTATTGTACTCTAGTCTTCTTATGATTACTTCGTCAGGATTTATAAGCAATGGTACAGCTTTAGTTTTTTTTGAAATCGAAGTGTCTTTTACGATCTCTTTGGATAAATCCTTTTGACATCCCATAAAAATAGAAATTAAGAATAGAAATAATATTTGAATCTTGGGTATTTGATTTACATTTGTGGCCATAATGTTATTTCTTTTTGTAATTGACCAACAGGAGTTGCAATGGAAGAATTTCCAGACAATTCTTGTGCTCGATATGAATTGAAAGTTTTTTCTAATTGAGGAACACTCCAATGTTGTAGAGAAGTCCACCTAGCTTGAGTCGTTGTCTTAAAATCAGTCATGTTCCCAGATTTTGCTGCATTATAACTAGCAGATGTCATATTGTTTACAGATGCTTTATCTTGACTTGTAGGACTAAAGTCTTTTCCAGAGTAAAAATCTTTTTAATGCTTTATAAGCCCCTGCTGCTGTCCCTCCCGAATCTGGATTTTTACCTGGATGGTTTTTGTAATCTGAAGGTTTATCAGCATATGACTTTTCTGTGAAATTTTATACTTATACTTTTGCGCAACTCTATTTCCTTTCGTAATGTTAGTAACAGCATTATACCCTTTATGTTTTAAACCAAACGGATAATAGTTGTTTTCTTCCTGAATAACCAAGTCTTTATCATAACTTAAACGAACTTTTCCAAGATGATCCTTGTATTGGTAAATGTAATCAAAAGTTCCCGAGTTATTTGATACATATCCTTCAGGCTGCGAGAAAAATTGTAGTTGGTTGTTTTCGTAAATAAAAGCGCCAGCATAATCGGTTGTAAAGGTATTGGCATATTTTACTTTTCTTTCCATAAAAAATGCCCCAAATAGTGTCTAACTTTTTGGGGCATGTTCATAATGAAGTGACTTTTTTATTTTGATTGCGTTTATGAGTGAGACGCTCGCGCCATCACGGGGTAAACTATTTTTTAATTGTTTTTATTTTACATTTCATCATTTAACACTACCCGATAATATTGTATATACTTGAAAAACCCAAATTAGAAAATAAATAATATAATTTCTAAAAAAAATAAAACTGTTTGCTAAATAATTACCTTGAAAAGTATCATTTTTATTTAAAAACATAATCAATAGAGAATTAATGCCGTAATGAAAGACAAAAACCACAAAACTAAATACTAGTAAGATAACGAATTTTTCATTATCCATATAGCCTAACTTACAGAATAAAGTAAATTGTAATAAACAAAATACAAAAATTAAGATTGAAAATAAAATTTTCAATCTTAATTTTAAAATTGGTTTAGATAAAACATTAAAAATAACCAAACCTAATATTGTAAAAAATAATATATATAATATTCTCATTTTAATTTATTGAATTATTAATCCTTTTTTTGAGGGTTTTAATTTTACTCTTGACTAGTATTAGTAATACTAAAACAATATTTAACCCCTGCACCGAATCCGAAATGTCCAATAGCAGATATTTCTGCTTCTCCAGTATTTGGTCATAAAAAGCAGCAACTTTTGCACCTGCATGTGCACTTCCTACTGAAGCCCCTACTGTATATCCTATATTTAACCCAAAAATTCTAACACTAGGAGTATAACTACCATTTAGACCAATAGCTTTCGCTTCTGATCCCAATTTAAATCCATATTTTCCCTCACTACCATTTAAATACCCGCTACTCCACCAACCTCAGCTTTGAATATACTTCCTTCGCCAGATATTGATAACTTACCTATTTTAGCTGCGGCATTTGCAGATACGCCATAAACACTAGCGCTACCACTTATTTCATTACTAGTCGAGTTGGTCTCATATCCACCGCTAAAACCCGAAAGATGTCCCTTTATTTCATCACCACGTTCATTTTGAACTATTCCTTCAACTTTATTCTCCTACGGAAGTAAATCCACCTCTTGATGGATTATTTGCATCAATAGGAGCAAAGGATTAATCTTTTTTAATTTTTAAATTCAAGATATGTTTGCTTTAATCGATAGCACTTTTTTTATAAAATAGATACTTTCCATTTTCTTTCCTGTAAACACTAAAAATATTAGTATTTGATTTTTTTGAAATAGAATCTCCTATTTTTAGGTCAAAATTATTCTTAAATGTAGAGTCAATTCTCAATCCATTTTGCAAATAAAATTCAGTCGTTCTTAATTGCCAATTATTTCGCTTTACAATAATGCTATTTACCTCTAGTCCTATAAATTTTTTATTCAATTGATTATTATACATAAGAAATACGGTCACTGCAGAAATAACAATAAATAGGGGTAAAATTCTAAAAATATTTATTTTTTTCATACTTATTTTAATGGGGAAATTGGCTTAAATACAGCAATATATTGATAATTTGCTTGAATATTTATTAGTGATTATTGGTTAAGGTTGGCAAATTTAATTCCAAATATATTAGTATTTTTCGTAGAATAAAGATCAAAAAAGACTGAATTTAGAATTAGAAAGTGTTATAAATGCTAAACTGATAAGTATTTGATGGGGTATTTTAAAGAAATGAATGAGGTTGATTTAATACAGCTTTAAAGAAACTTTTTAACTTTATAATCTTCATATTTTACTAACTAAAGATCCTCAAAACCAAAATGATTTTAACTATGAAAAAGATAATAATGCTGTGTTGTACTTTTCTGCTAATTGGAAAAGCAATAGCACAGGAAATTCCGTTGGTATCTAACATTTCAGCTCGAAACAATATTACGTTAAACGGAAAATGGAGATATATTGTAGATCCTCTCGAAAACGGATATTACAATTATCGTTTAGAGCCCTTTAAAGACAATGGCTTTTTCGAGAATAAAAAATGGAATACCACCGAGTTGAGCGAATATAATTTCGCAACCTCATCAGTTATGGATATTCCGTCTGATTGGAATTCGAAAGATCAAAGATTGTTTTTTTATGAAGGAACGGTGTGGTTTCAAAAAGATTTCAATTATAAAAAAGACGCCAAAACCAAGGGAATTCTTCATTTTGGAGCTGTCAATTATGATGCGAAAGTCTATGTAAACGGAAAATTGGCAGGAACACATATTGGCGGTTATACACCTTTTAATTTTGATGTAACCACTTTATTGGTCGACGGAAATAACTTCGTAGTCCTAAAAGTGGACAACAAACGCCATAAAGACAATGTGCCAACCGTAAATATGGATTGGTGGAATTATGGCGGTATTACAAGAGACGTAACTCTAGCTCAAGTTCCGAATACGTATATCGAAGATTATCTAGTTCAATTGGATAAAAAAGAAAAAGGAAAAATTTCGGGTTGGATAAAATTAAACAGCGAATCGGCAAATCAAACGGTTTCGGTTTCCATTCCAGAATTGAAAATTAAAAAAAGCGTTACGACCGATGCTAAAGGAATTGCCTCTTTTGAAATTAAAGCCAATCCTGTTTTGTGGACGCCTGAAAAACCAAAATTATATGATGTAACCATTTCTAAAGCAGATGAAAATATCGCCGATCAAATTGGTTTCAGAACCATTGAAACCAAAGGCAAAGAAATTCTGTTAAACGGAAAAAAAGTCTTTTTACGCGGAATCAGCATTCATGAAGAAGCGCCTTTTAGATCTGGAAGAGCTTGGTCTCAAAATGATGCGATTACTTTATTGACATGGGCAAAAGAGTTGGGCTGTAATTATGTTCGTTTGGCGCATTATCCGCACAACGAAAATATGGTAAAAGAAGCTGAAAAAATGGGATTAATGATTTGGTCTGAAGTTCCGGTTTATTGGACCATTTCGTGGACAAATCCAGATACGTATGCCAATGCCGAACACCAATTGCATGACATGATTTACAGAGATAAAAACCGTTGCGGAATCGTAATTTGGTCAATTGCCAATGAAACGCCTCATGGCGATGATCGTGATATTTTCTTAAGTAAACTGGCAAAATATGCGCGTACGCAGGATAATTCTCGTTTGATTAGTATGGCGATGGAAGTTACTTCGAGCTCCAATAATATCAATACGCTTCACGATAATATGAATGAGTATGTGGACATTGTAAGTTTCAATCAATACTTAGGTTGGTATAGAGGAACTAATGAATCTTGCAAAGACATGCAATGGGTAATTCCGTATAACAAACCCGTTATTATAAGTGAATTTGGAGGCGAAGCGTTACAAGGTTTGCATGGTGACAAAAAAGAACGTTGGAACGAAGAATATCAGGAAGAATTATACATTCAAAACACACAAATGTTTAATAGAATTGAAGGTTTAGCCGGAGTTTCTCCTTGGATTCTCGTTGATTTTAGATCGCCAAGAAGACAATTGCCCAATATTCAGGATTTCTTTAATCGCAAAGGTTTAGTTTCTGATCAAGGAATTAAAAAGAAAGCTTTTTATGTTATGAAAGATTGGTATGCACAAAAAGAAAAAGAATATAAGTAAACTGGATTTTTAAAATTTATTTTTGTCTGAAAAGTTGTATTTTTGTCATGATGCAAAAATAAGTTTCTATTTACTGTTTTCGGTATCATACAGAACAAATTATGTAAGATACATATTTCTTATTTTTAAAGTCGTAATTATTATCTTTGAACTATGAGTACATTAACCAGACCAAATCACATCGGTAGAAAAATAAGCCGTATTCGTGAACTGAAAGACATGAAACAAGAAGCATTGGCACAGGCGCTAGGAACAAACCAGCAAGCTGTTTCTATTATGGAAAATAGTGAGACTATTGATGAAGAGAAACTAATTCAAGTTGCTAAAGCTTTAGGCGTAAGTGTTGAAGCTATTAAGAATTTTTCTGAGGAAGGAGTAATTAATTATTTTAATACTTTCACAGAAAATGATTTTAGCCATAGTCAAGGAACTAATTTTGGAAGTAATAATGTATGCACATTTAATCCATTAGATAAATTAATAGAATCTGTTGAAGAAAATAAAAAGCTTTACGAACGCCTTCTGCAAGCTGAAAAAGATAAAATTGAATATTTAGAAAAATTATTGAAAGATAAACATTGAAAGAGACTTTTTAAGTCTCTTTTTTATTAAAATAATTTTAATAAAAGTTACGGAATAGATTTAAAAAACAAAACAAGGGGTAATTACCCCTTGTTTTGTTTTTTAAATAGTTTTTTGTGTATATTTGCAAAGGTAAATACCCTTTTTATGGATAAATTAGATATTAGTTCTTTATTGAATTCAATATTTACTGATGATGAAGTAAATATAAAAGAGATTTTTGATGCGAAGTTGCTTGAGTATAATTTAAGCAAAACAAAGGCATTGAAACTTCTTAATATTGATAAAGATGTTTTCGAAGAAATAATTAGCGGTAACGCTAAGCAACCTAACTTAATAAATATAGTGAAGATTGCCGAATTTTTAAATTTTGAAATTAACAGCTTTATTAAATTGGTTTTAAGAAATCAAAGTGCAGAAAATATTTCGTCTATTGAAAATGCTAGAAAGGCGACTTTCATTGTGAAAAATTTTGATGTGAAAACATTAACTAAGCTTGGATTTTTTGATGTATCTGATGATACAAATAAATTAGTTGATAAAATATTGTGTTATTTTGGATATGAATCTACTTATGAATTTGAGCATCAATTGGAAGAGCCGCTTTATAGTAGAGTAAAAAAGAACCACTCGGATAAGATGAAGGATTTTTGGGTTAAATCCGCTTATCAGACTTTTAGAATAATAAATAACCCGAATGAATATGATAGAGAAAGATTAAAGGAATTAATTGTAAAAATAAAACCTTATTCTCAAGATGTTGAAAACGGTTTGTACACTGTTTGTAAAGCATTATACAATATTGGAGTTACAGTTATTTTTCAAAATTATTTATCGACTACCCAAGTTAGGGGAGCCACTTTTATAATTGCTGGAAAACCTTCTATAGTAATTACTGATTTTAATAAAATGTATCCAACATTATGGTTTACGCTTTTACATGAGCTTAATCACGTACTTTTCGATTATGAAACAATTGAATCAAGTAGTTTTCATTTGTCTGGTGAAGATGATTTATTTCTAATTGAAGATAAAGCAGATAATTTTGCAAGAGATTTCTTTTTTTCTGTAGATAAATTTAATTACATAAAAAAATATATAAATAATCCTTATTTGGTATCAAAGTTTGCTATTGAAAATGAGATACATCCATCAATAATTTATTCTTTTTTTACTTGGTATCAAAAAAAACTATATGGAAAAAATTATCATGCTGCATATAAGGAACATTATCCAGATTATTTTAGTGCAATTAAAAGACTTAATCCAATTTCATGGAATGAAACGAGTTTAAAAGAAGCGAGTGAAAAGATAAAATCCGTTTTAGAAATAAAGTAATAATTTATGGAAAATAATAAAAAAATAAAAGACCAAAGTCTAAGTCAGGCTGATCTTGAGAGATTTGAGCTTTTACAAAAAGCAAATGAGAAGGTTGGAAAACAGTTGACAATTAATTCAGAGTCAGGTAACTTAGAAGAATTCAACGAATTAAAAGAATTAATTGATAAAGATTTTGAAAATCCAGAAGAGAAGTATAATCTTTATTATAGAGGTATTAGAAAATTACTGATAGATTTTTTACCTAAAGGAAAGGATTATAAACAAATAAGAAACATAATTTATGATGAAAAGAATGTGTTTTTAAATTTGGGAAAGAAGAAATCTGATAATAACGGTACTAGAAAATCAGATGGAAGAATGACATATCAACCAGTAATGAATGAGATTTTAGATATTATTGTGAACTGGGTTGGCGAATCACAAAATCCATTTGATATTTATCGTGATTTTTATGAATTAAATGAAAAGTATAATTATGGACATGAGGATTATGATAAATCAACTAAAGCTGTGGCAAAAGCAATGCTTGATCTTAGTAAAAGATAGGAGAACTTTCTTTTAATGCGCTTTAAGAATGGTTAAATAATGTTTTAATGGAAGTAGAAATTATCATAAGATTGCTTTTAGCAACATTTTGGGGAGCTTTAATTGGTGCCGAAAGAGAATACAAAGGAAAAGCTGCTGGACTTCGCACCACAATAATGATTTCTGTGGGAGCTTGTTTTTTTACCTTAATGTCTGAATGGATCGGCGGAGCAGGAAATCCAGACAGAATTGCTTCTAATATTGTAACCGGTTTAGGTTTTCTTTGCGCGGGAGTCATCTTTAGATCAGATAATCATGTTACGGGAATTACAACCGCAGCGACAATATGGTCGGTTGCGGCAGTTAGTATGGGAGTAGGAGCGGGTTATTACTTTGCTTCGGCTTGTGCAGCGATTATGATCATTGTTATTCTAACGATGCTAACGGTTCTTCAAGATAAAATTGACCTCATCAACGAGCATAAAATTCTCCGAATAACCTTCAAACGTTCCGATGATGGTCACGCAAGATGTAAAGAACTTTTTTCGACTTCTGGCGTAAAATCAAAATTGATTACACAGCGCCGTAATCTAGATCATGTTACTTTAGAATGGCAGATACATGGTTCCAAACATTCTATAGAATCTCTGTATGCTTCGCTTTTAATGGATCCAATTTTTGAAGAATTAGTGTTATAAAAATAAGAATGATGAATTTTAATTTACAACCCGTTTTAGAAAATGATCTTTGTGTTCTATCTCCTTTAGAAGAAAAAGATTTTGATGCATTATACAAAGTAGCTTCCGATCCTAAAATTTGGGAACAGCATCCTAATAAAGACAGATGGAAAAAAGAAGTCTTCGAAAACTTTTTTGAAGGAGCCATGAAAAGTAAAGGCGCTTTTAAAATTACAAATAAAGAAACCGGAGAAGTTATTGGAAGTACACGATTTTACGATTTTGATCAAGAAGACGACAGCATTTTTATAGGTTATACTTTTTATGCTGTTTCGTGCTGGGGAAAAGGCATAAATCAAAGTGTGAAAAAGACCATGCTGGATTATCTTTTTCAATATGTCTCGAAAGTGAAATTTCATATTGGTTCAGAAAATATCCGATCACAAATTGCAATTTCAAGAGTAGGAGCAGAAAAAGTGGCTGAAGAGGAGGTGGCTTATTTTGGAGAAAATCCAAAATGGAATTTTGTGTATCAAATAAATAAAGAAGACTGGAAAAGAGAAAAGCCTTAAACATATTGTTTAAGGCTTTTCTCTTTTTCATACAATTGATTTTTTATTGCACCAAATAATCAATTTGATCGGCTTCGCAAAGTCTGAAATAACCAAAAGCGAAATTATTAGCATCAGAAGTATTTATAATATTTCCTCTAATATTTCCTGGAGGAACAGAAAAAGGATTTGAACTGGAAGCTTCCAAAATTAATTTCCAGTAATTATAGAAGTTTTTAGAAACGCCTCTGTGCGTAATTGTAACCGTATTTCCAGGTTTCATTTTGTCTTCATTAGAATATCTTGTACTGATTTCGTTTCCGTTATAAAATTCATCATTTGTAATTTCATATTCAGGATAAATCAAAAATGAAGCTTGATAATCGGTTACATAATAATTGATCTGATCTGCTGGGTCGTTGTAATAAAAAGTCAATTCAATGATATCTGTTCCGTCAAAATCAGGAACAATCTTTTGTTCGATTTTATTGATTGGAGTTGTAGAAGTTAACTTTTCTGTTGCGGTAAAACTTTGCCCTTCAGCATTGATAAATAATTTATAATCGGCATCAATTACAGGAATAAAATTGGTGCATTTGTAAACTCCTGCCTCAGTTTCGTTAAAGGTAAAAACATCTCCGTTACTGTTTTCTATTCGTACTTGTGCGCCAGAAACTTTTGGCGTAGAATTGTTGTAATAAGGAGCCGTTTTACTAATTTTTATAGTTTGTTCTTTTCCGTCAGTTCCTTTTTTCCAGATTATTTCAGCATCGATAACCAGTTTCGTTTCGCCAGTTTCCAGGTCCAGATTGACTACATCTTCGCAAGAAGCAAAAGAAAAAACAAAAAGAAGACTTATTAATGCCAGTGCTCTGTTCATTATTGTATATTTTTTCAATTTATTCATAGCATTAAAATTTAAAATTATAAGAAACTCCAGGTACAATTCCGAAAATAGAAAGCCTTCTGGTTTCATTTGCTCCTGTATCTTCATTGGTTGTAAAACTCATAGAAGCCGCATTTTTTCTGTTGTAAATATTATAAAGGCTGAATACCCAATAGCTCTGCCATCCTTTCTTTTTGTCTGGTTTTGGCGTGTATGTTGCGGCAACATCTAAGTGATGGAAAAGCGGTAATCTATTTTCGTTTCTCAAAGAATAATTCGGAATATGAATGCCTCCCATTTCATAATAGCCATTGGCATACGTTACCGGCTGTCCAGATTGTAATGTGAAATTTCCATTAAATGACCATTTCGGGTTTAGTTCATAACTTCCCACAATACTCAAATTATGCAGTTTGTCGTAACCAGACAAGTACCAGTCGCCATTTGCAATTCCTGGTTCTTCGGGAGTTCTCCCTGGCGTTTTTTGTTCTGCTCTAGATAAAGTATAAGAAACCCATCCAGTGAAAACGCCAGTATTTTTTCTGAATAACAATTCTAAACCATAAGATCTGGCTTTTCCGTTTAGAATAACTTGCTCAATATTGTTGTTAGCCAAAACATCAGCGCCGTCAATATAGTCAATACGATTTTGAACATTTTTATAGAATAATTCGGTTTCTAAAGAGTAATCTCCATCTTTGAAATTTCTGAAATAACCCATCGCATATTGATCCAAAAGCTGAGGTTTTGTAAAAGGTCCGCTTGGTGTCCAGATGCTCATTGGCAACGGTGACTGTGTATTTGATAAAATATGAATGTACTGTGCCATTCTATTATAACTTGCTTTTACAGAAGTTTCGTCGTTAAAAGCATAAGACAATGCAGCTCTCGGTTCAAAATTATTAAAGCTGCTGATTTTTTTTCCTTTTTCATAAGAAATGCTTCCGTTTGGAGTTCCTTCCTCATAAATATTGTATAAAGGATTATAAACGACAGCCTGACCGTTTTCGTAAGTGCTGATGGTTTCGTCTCCTAAACGGTAAAACATGCTGTAACGAAGTCCATAGCGGAAAGTCAGTTTTTCTGAAATCTGATTTTCAAAATCGACAAAGGCAGAAGTTTCTAAAGCATATTTTTTATCCAGCTGCATATAATTAAACTGCGAATCTGAAGAAGTCGGTTTTACAACGCCAGGATTGAAATTATAATACAAACCATCAATTCCATAATTGATTTTAAACTTCTCAGATTGTTGGAAATTCCAATTGTATTTCAATCCGTAGCTCGCAATATTGCTATCCCATTTAAAACTTTCAATTGGAATTTCTAGATTGAATCTGTAATCACTATAGAAAACCGATAAATTGCTGTTTAAGCGATCAGTAAATTTATGTTTCCAATTTAAAATTCCCATTGTGCTTCCGTACGTACTTGCAAAACGATCGTTAATATCGAATAAATCATTTCCGAAATAACCCGAAAACGAAAGCGTATTCTTGGCATTAAAACGATAATTTAATTTGGCATTCAAATCATAAAACATCGCTGAGTTATTATTATCTGCCAATTTCATAAATAAATGCGCATAAGAAGCACGCCCAGAAAGAATAAAAGAACCTTTTTCTTTTTCTAACGGACCTTGAACTAAAAGACGGCTGGAGATAATTCCGATTCCTCCATTTACTTTATATTCTTCAAAATCTCCTGTTTGCTGCGTTACATCTAAAACAGAAGAAACACGTCCTCCAAATTTTGAAGGAATTCCCCCTTTGTATAAATCTAAACCGTTAACGATATCGGCATTAAAAATAGAGAAGAATCCAAACATATGCGAATCTGCATAAACCGGAGCACCATCCAAAAGAATTAAATTCTGATCGGCAGCACCACCTCTTACATTAAAACCCGAAGAAGCTTCTCCCGCATTGGTAACTCCAGGAAGAGTTAAAATTGATTTTAAAGGATCTGGCTCACCCATAGCAACAGGAATTTTTTTAATTTCCTGCATCGAAAGCTTATTAACACTCATTTGAGTTGCTTTAATATCGGCAGCTTTATTGTTCATTACAATAACTTCTCCCAATTGCTGGCTATCTGGATCTATGTTAAAATTGATTTTATTGTCATCTGTAACAGAAACTCGTTTTTCCTCATTTTTAAATCCAACATAACTTACTTGAACCGTATAATTCCCGTCAGGAACTTCAATGCTATAATTTCCATTAACATCTGTTACAACACCTGTTTCCAATTCTTTAATAAAAACATTGGCGCCAATAACGGGTTGTCTTTCATCATCAAAAATACGACCTGTCAGCTTATTTTTTTTTTTAGCTGTTTTTTGAGTTTGAGATTTCTGTTTGACAAAAATATTATTGCCCGAAATAGAAAACTGTACAATCGAAGTTTGATTTAATTCAGAAATGATCTTCTCAATTTCGATAGCCTTAAAAGTGCTTTTTTTTGTAAAATATTTTTTATTCGTATCAATTTGATCTGTAAAAGCAAATTTAAAATCGGTTTGACTTTCAATCTGCTTGAAGAACTCTTTTAATGTCGTATTTTGATCTACAGTTATGGTAACGCTCTGAGCGGACATACATAAACTGAATAAAAAAAAGCATGCTGAAATTATATGCTTCATGAAATTTTGTATTTTTGAATATTATTAAATGGAATAACCTCGTGTTATCCTGAATATTAGGAGGATGTGGAGTTTCGCGGCTTACATCCTTTCTTGTTTTTATTGAAAAGTGATCTGTTTTAAATCTTCATTTATTTCAAAATTTAGGTTATACATTTCTGATATTAATTGTAAAATTGTTTTTAAATCTTCCTTTTTATTGATGCGAATTGTAATTTTCTGATCAAGATTTTCTTTCGGAATATTGACTTTGTAACCATATTTTTCTTCAATGTATTGACTGATAACCGACAGTTTTTCGTTATCAAAATCTATAAATCTGCTGAATTCTGTTACTGAAGCCGTTTGGTTTCCGTAGGTAAATTTATCACCAGGTTTCAAAATCCATTTTTGGTTTTGGCCTTTTACATTCATTTGAACGCTTCCTTCAAAAAGTTCAACGGTCACTTCTTCATTTTCAGATTCTTTAACCGTAAAAGAAGTTCCTAAAACGGTAGTTGTTGTTTCATCGCAAAAAACCTGAAAAGGATGCTGTTTGTCTTTTTTAACTTTAAAATAAGCCTCACCATCAATTTCTATTTTTCTGTTTAAAGCAAAATTGTTTCCGTAAATAATTTTAGAATTTGGACCTAGTTCTACTTTTGAGCTGTCTGGTAAAACAATGTACTTTATTGCTGAGGTTGTATTTTCGATTACATTTTCGGCCAAAACTAAATTTTCAGCAGCAGTTTCCTGGTTGAAATAAATTCCAGTTCCAATAAGTGTAAAAAGTAAAACCGAAGCCGCTGCATAAAGATGCCAAGGTTTAAATTTCCTTTTCTTCTCAGAAAATGTTTTAGCATGGAATTGTTCCCACGAAGCTTCTTTTTCGCTTTCCGCATGAGAAAGGGGAGACTCTTCCCATAACTTTTTAAATTCCTCGTCAAATTTTTCCTGATCCATTTTTTTAGGTGTAAATGATTTGACAATGAAATCCTTGTTTGTTAAAAACACCGTAAACCATTTCTTTTATGTCTCGATTAGTTTCGATTTTAAGGATGTTTTCTTGTCCTTGACGATCAAAATTTATGATACAATCAGAAATAACAAACTGTAAATAAGCTACAAGTAAACTTGCGTCTTTCTTTGTTTTTACATTAGTTTTATACGCTTCGATATGCATTTTTAGTTCTTGTTTTTTAGTATAACAAACGAGAACTAAAAAGTTCCTAATGGTTTTCGATTTTTTTTCGAATAAATTTACTGGCGAGATAAATATGATTGGCAATGGTCTTTTCAGAAAGATCCGTTATTTCTGCAATCTCCTTATAGCTAAGGTTTTCCAGTTTGTGTAGAGTGAATATTTTTTGTTGCTGCTCTGGAAGCTGATTTATAAAATTTTGTAGTTTTTCTTGTCTTTCTTCAAAAATTCCTGAATCGGTTTCTTCATCATCTAACATTTCAACTTGAGAAGGATCAAGCTGTATTATTTTGTTTTCTCTATTAACATGATTGAGAATGATGTTTTTGCAGATAACAAATATCTGTTTGTCAAACAGCACCTCTTCGTTAAGCAGTTCTCTTTTATTGTATAATCTTATGAAGGTTTCCTGAACAAAGTCTTCGGGAGTAAAAACAGAAGAATCGAATCGTTTGGCAATATTTATAAGTTTATCGTAATAGTTGAAGTAGACTTCTTTGAAAGCTGCTTCATTACCTTTTTTTAAACTTAAAATAATTTTTTTATTGTCCATAACGAAAATATCGTGACTAGCTTCCTAGTTCTAAACTCATTGGAGTCAATATTATTGTATTCAGAAATTCAGTAATCCCAAGTGAGAATGTAATAAGTTACAAAGAACCGTAATTTAATTTTAGATTTGACGCTTTTGCATAATAAATGTTACAATTTGTATGCTTCTTTTTTATCTATAAAAACAAATTAGCAAAGAAAAAGCAATGTAAGTATTGGTGTTTTTAGAGCCATTACTGCGATAAACCGATTTTTATCCTTAAATTGTTGGTTACAAAAATCAACTGTTATGACTTTGCAAAGACTTTTAGTTTTAATCCTTATTCCTCTTTTGATTTCTTGTGATAATAAAAAAGAACAAGAACTTACAGAAAGAGAAAACGCGCTTCTGGAACGCGAACAGAAATTTGCCGACAAAGAAGCCGAATATGAATTATTGTTGAAGATGAAAGACAGTCTTCAATTGGCTGTCCAGATAAAAGATTCGGTGCCTAAAATTCAGACTTGGCCAGATAGCCTAAAGATTAAATGGAACAGTAAAATGATTTGCCGAGAATCCAATTGCAGTAATTATGTTATTGGAGATCAGCGTACAGAAGTCTGGGAATTTGCATCAGATTCTACAGGAATGTACGCGAATGTATTGAGCAATAATCAGATTAAGAGAGTTTTTAGAGGACAATATTTAGTCAATAAAATAGTACTCGATTCAGCCAAAGAGAGTTCTGCTAAAAGCAATATAAAAATTAATGTCGTATTGGACGATATCAAAAAAAATGTCATTAAAGGAACGCAGACCATAATTAGACAAGACAATTGCACTACAAAATTCTCGGTCGAACTTACGCCATCTAAAAAATAATTTATGTTTTTGAGTATACATCATATAACTCTCCCAATAGAAGATCCGCTTTTAAAATTTCTTATCGAAATTATCATCATCTTGTGCATTCCTCTTTTATTGAATAAAATTAAAGTGCCCCATTTGCTTGGGCTTATCATTGCTGGAGCTGTTGTTGGTCCTAACGGTTTTGGATTGCTTTCAAGAGACAGCAGTGTTGTGGTAACGGGTACAACAGGATTGTTGTATATTATGTTTTTGGCTGGATTGGAAATTGATATGGCCGATTTCAAAAAAAATAAATGGAAGAGCATCACCTTTTCTCTTTACACTTTTGCTGTTCCTTTTATTTTAGGACTTGTTGGTGGTTATTACATTTTAGGTTTTTCGTTACTGACTTCGGTGCTTTTTGCCAGTTTGTTTTCGTCGCATACTTTAATTGTATATCCAATGATCAGCAGTTTAGGAATTGCTAAAAATCTTGCGGTTAATGTAACGGTAGGCGGAACCATGATAACAGATGTTCTTTCTCTTCTTGTTTTGGCTGTTGTAGTCGGAATGTCGCAAGGAGAAGTTGGAACAGCGTTTTGGCTGAAACTTTCCATTTCGATGGTTCTATTTACTTTGATTGTTTTATTAGTGTTTCCCATTATTGCCCGCTGGTTTTTTAAGACTGTAGAAGATAAAATTTCGCAGTATCTTTTTGTTATTGTAATGATTTACCTCGCTGCACTTCTAGCTGAACTTGCTGGAATTGAATCGATAATTGGAGCATTTTTTGCCGGACTGGCGTTAAACAGACTGATTCCACATACTTCCTCTTTAATGAATAGGGTAGAGTTTGTAGGGAATGCCATTTTTATTCCTTTCTTCTTGATAAGTGTGGGAATGCTTATTGATTTTAGTGCTTTTATACAAAGTTGGGAAACCTTGTGGGTAGCTGCAATTATGCTGATTGCTTCAATTGGCGGAAAATATTTTGCAGCAATCTTAACTCAGAAAACATTTAAATTGACCAATGATGAAGGCAAACTGATTTTTGGAATGAGTTCGGCTTCTGCTGCGGCAACTTTAGCATCAGTGATGGTTGGGTACAATATCATTATTGGAGAAAATGATGCCGGCGAACCAATAAGACTTTTAAACGATCATGTTTTAAATGGCAGCATACTTCTGATTTTGATCTCCTGTACTGTTTCTTCTTTCGTTTCCATGGCAACAGCCCAGCGTATAGCAGATGCAGATAAGGACAATAAAGTATCTGGAAATAGTGAAGAAAAAGAAAATATACTTTTGGCGCTTAACCATGAAGATACCGTAGATAAAATGGTCAATCTGGGACTTATGGTGAAAACATCGACCAACACCGATCGTATTTTTGCTGTAAATGTTATTAATGAAGAAGAAAATGAATCGTCGGTAAAAAATGCCGAAAAAATTCTAGAATCGGCAGTTAAAGCAGCTTCGGCGGCCGATGTTAAACTAAATCCGATTACGCGCCATGATAATGATACCGCAAGCGGAATAAGTAATGTTGTTAAAGAAAAAGAAATTACCGATCTTATTGTAGGATTACAAGGCGGAAAAGGCTTTTCGGCTTCTTTTGTATACAATTTGTACAACGGCTACCTTCGAAATAAAAATATAAATCTCATGGTGTATCATGCGGTTCAGCCTGTATCGACAATTAAAAAATATGCTGTGCTGATACCTGAAAATGCAGAAATGGATGCCGGCTTTTTTCATTCGATGTTAAGGATCTGGAATATCGGACGCAATTCTGGCGCGAAAATGAGTTTCTATGGAAAAGACAAAACCATGCTCATTTTGAAAAGGATTGTAAAAAAAGCATCAATTGAAGCTACATTTGAAACCATTGGTTCTTGGCAAGAAGCCCAAGAAATTGCTATCGATTTAGGGCAAGACGTTGGATTGATAATTATGATGGCCGATAAAGGAATGCATTCGTATGTTCCGCATATGAAGGATGTGCCAGATCTGCTTAATAGTAGAGCGAGCAATAATAATTATATACTCATTTATCCTTTTAGCAAAACAGAAATAAATACTACCGAAAAAAGAGCTGTAAGCAGTCACGACGATTTTGTGGAGATTGGTAAGGTCATTCGGAATATTTTTAAATAATGATAAAAAACAAAACCCCTTAAACCTATCTGTGTTTAAGGGGTTTTGTTTTTTTTGGGGATATTTAAGAATTTAGCGTAAGCATCATTTGAATATCTACTCTGTCGTAAGACGACGAAATGCCTTTTATTTCTTTAAAACCTAGTTTTTCATACAGTTTAATAGCAGGTTTCAGCTTGGTGTTACTTTCCAGATAAATTTTAGAAGCTCCTTTTTCTGTAGCCCATTTTATTGCTGATTCAGCCAATAATAAGCCAACACCTTTTCCTTGAGCTTTTGGGCTTACAGCCATTTTGGCCAATTCGTAATCATAATTTTTACCGTCACCTTTAATTAAAGAGCAAACGCCTAAAACTTCATTATTTAAAATGGCAGAAAATATTTCTCCGCCTTTATTTATAATATATTCTTTGGCATGATCTAGTGCTTTTACGTCATTAGGTTCAACCACAAAATAATTTGAAATCCATTCTATATTTAAATCCTTAAAGCTTTTTTGATACTCAGGTTTTATAAGTTACTATTTCTACTTGTTCTTTATTTTTCATAATACATTAAATACTGTTTTTTATTATTCTGCCCAATTTTTCTAAATCAGATTCTACGCGCTCGTTCCATTCTAATGCATAATTCAGCCGCATGCAATTATTGTATTGATTGTACTGCGAAAAAATTCTTCCGGGCGCGAAATTGATTTTCTGGTTTAGGGCTGTATTAAATAATTCTGTTGTTGATATTCTTTCATCTAATTCTAGCCAAAGCATAAAACCACCTTTCGGCTGTGCAATTTTGGTGTTGTCTGGAAAATAAGTTTCGACAGCACGATTCATCTGAAGATAATTGGCATAAAGCTTATTTCTGAATGTTCTTAAATGATGATCATAACGTCCGTGTTCTAAGAAATCTGTAATAACATCTGAATACAATGAAGAATTGCAAACCGTCTGAACCAATTTCTGACGAATAATTTTATCCTTAAATTTTCCGGGAGCAATCCATCCAACTCGATACCCAGGTGCAAGTGTTTTTGAAACCGATCCGAGCCATAAAACCAAACCAGCTTCATCATAAAATTTGCAAGGTTTCGGACGTTCTGAGCCGAAGTAAACATTGCCATAGATATCATCTTCAATCAGCGGAACGTTATATTGTGTGATCAGTTTAACCAATTCCTTTTTGTTGTCGTCAGGCATTTGAAATCCCATTGGATTGTTAAAATTGGTAATAAAACAGCAAGCTTTAATTTCGGGAAGAACTTTTTTCAAAGCCTCAAGGTCCAATCCAAACAAGGGATGTGTAGGAATTTCAACTGCTTTTAAACCTAATTCTTTTATCGCCTGAAGTATTCCAAAATAAGCTGGGCTTTCTACTGCAACGCTGTCTCCAGGAGATGTCACCGCCATAAGCGCGTTGTAAATCGCATGCATTGCACCAGAAGTAATCACAATATCATCTTCAGTAATTTTTCCTTCCATCACTAAAGCCCATTTTGCAATAGCACGACGAAGACTTTCAGGTCCTTGAACTGGTTCATAAGCAGTTCCTGCATCGTCTCTGTTGCTTACAGCATTGATGATTCCTTTATTTAGTTTTGCGATAGGCAGGAAATTCTTTCCAGGCATGCCAAGTGCAAATTGGGTTACGTCGACTTGGGTGATGGTGCCAAAAACTTTATCAATAAGCTCTTCGGGAGTATTTTCTGTTTGCTTATTGTCTATACTCGCAATTGTTGGAAGTGCTGTTGTGCGTTGCGAACTTTTACTCACATAATATCCCGTTTTTGGACGCGACTCTATAAGCGAACGGCTTTCTAATTCTAGATAAGCCTGTTTAATAGTGTTCAAACTAACATTATACAATTTTTGTGCACTTCGTACAGAAGGCAATTTGTCGCCAAGTGCTAAAGTCTCATTGTGAATCTGATCTTCAATGATTTTGGCAAGTTTTAAGTATAATGTTTCTCGATTTTTCATTTTTGCTTTTTCTTAAGCGTTTAAAAAGACAGACAATGGATAAACTGATCGGTGCTTTGTATGAGTTGTGCGGCATTATTGAAATTGGCGCTATTTTTCTTCTTCAGAAATTTTTTGATGTAATCGTTAAATGCTGCTTTTTCTTCGTTTGTTAAACTTCCATTATCATAAATTATAAATTCGATTTGATTGCTTTTGTTTAAAATTAAACTGGCAAACGAATTTATTTTATTGTTTTTTTCGCAGAGAAGAAAAGGGATTCCAAAAAGCATTTTGTCTTCCGCCTTCTCACGCATGTTTTGAATGAAGATGTTTTGTAAAATCTCCATATCAAATACATAAACTTCTCTAAAATTTATTTTTTTCTGAGTAACTGCTTTAGATTCCATATCTTTTTTTAGCAAAATTATTGCTATTGCAGATTTGGGTACAGACACAGAAAATACTTTTTTTATGGGTACAGATTAAAGATAATGTTTTTATTCGAGTCGGTAAAAACTGTCTGCCGACTTTTTACAGTAGGCGGAATTGATTGAGAATTGCAGTTGGAGTTGAAGTTATTTTATCCATCCTGTTTTTCTCCTCCATTCAAGTGCTTCTTGTTTTCGTTTTTCGAAATCTTCAGGAGGTAATTGATTTTCTTGTATTATTCGATTTCGAATAAGTTCGGTTTGCTCTTCCAGAGAGTTGAGTCCGATAGATTGTCTTCTTTGATTTACCATTTTTAAGTCATCGAATAAATTTGGACTTAAATTTCCTTTTTCATCCCAATCAAATTGGGTTCCGTAAAGTTGTGGATTTCCTTCCAAGACGGCTATTCTGTCTTTTAAATAGGCAAGATTAATAGGGTCTGCTTGTTTTTCTTTGACTGCATTTTGCAATTGCTCCGCACATCGTTTCATGAAATCTGGAGATCCAATAGAATGTTGTATGATTAGCCAAGCAGCTTCGCTTGCTTCTTTCCCAACTTTATCAATCGTCGGATAACCGATTGTATTTATGATTTCATCTAAGATTATTGCATTTTGTTTATGCAGCTTTTCCATT
The DNA here is from genome assembly GCF_058135255.1 of Flavobacterium sp. LK-23. Taxonomy (NCBI): domain Bacteria; kingdom Pseudomonadati; phylum Bacteroidota; class Flavobacteriia; order Flavobacteriales; family Flavobacteriaceae; genus Flavobacterium; species Flavobacterium sp. LK-23. The sequence continues at coordinate 49,974 of NZ_JBYUVT010000017.1, read as the reverse complement.
TCTTCATCATATCCTTCAAAAAGCTTTTTGTTTTCAATAAGCTTGTTTCTCAATTTGAGATCAGCATTTTTCAACTCAATTATTCTTTCAGAAATGATTTTGTTATCCATTTGATATTGGTTAATAGAATTAACTGGAAATGGTTTTTGATTTTAAAAAAAAGGGTCTCAGGATAAAATTAATTATCCTCCTTTTCCAAATCTGCAGCAGAAATCTGATCTAAGATGTTGGTTTGATTTGGCGAAATGTAGTTTTTATTTTCGCTAATTTGCTCTTTCTTAAAAAGTAGATCAAGCGCATTGTAAAGTTTTAATAAAACATCTTTGTCTTCTTTGGCAATATCTAAAGCAGTATTGAAATTAAAAACATAATTATTAGAATTACGTACTTCTACTTTTATAGTTTTAGATGTGATCTTAAATTTTACTATGTCCATATGTTATAAATTACCTCTGCAAAATAACTATTTTAATGGCAGTTTTTATGCTTATTTTTTGATTTTTTAATTACAAAGAATTTTTATTTTCTTCTTTCAATTTCAGAAGTACATCCATTGCTTTCAGAGCGTCATTTTCATCAACAAATATATGGTCGTGTAAATAGGCGGCAACTACATTGCAACTAATATTGGCATTTCCTAGTGCTTGAGAAAATGCAGCGGTTAAACCCACAGCGGCTAAAGAAGAATGAACTTCTAAAGTAATCCAAGAAGCAATATAAGAGAAATGAAGATTAAGCTCTTCTGCAAAATGTTTTTCTAATACTACAGTAATCCCTTCTTTTTCTTTAAATAGAAACAAAATTTTTGAAAAAGGAACTTGTTCTAGAGAATCTACTTTTGTAAAAACATATTTCCCTTCATTAAGAATAGGATTAAGATTCTCCAAAATAGTATTTAAATTTATTTCGCCTTCCATAAAATTAGGACTGTTTTTTATTTAAAAATAATAAAAAACCCTTAAACATTTCTGTTTAAGGGTTTTACCTTCTAAGTAGCGAGGACGGGAGTTGAACCCGTGACCTCAGGGTTATGAATCCTGCGCTCTAACCAACTGAGCTACCTCGCCTGGACTGCTATCATGAATTCCTGATTGCGGGTGCAAAGATATAAATATTATTAAAGCATACAAGCATAAAATGAAGAAAAAAAAATATTTTTAAAAATGCATTGTTTTTGGACATATATTCTTATATTTCGAAAAAAATTAAAGTAGCACATGGATTCAAAAATACGTTACGAAATAGAGTTTCCGATCAATTCTTCGCCGCAATTATTGTATCAATATATATCAACTCCGTCAGGTTTACAAGAATGGTTTGCTGACAATGTTAATTCAAGAGGTGAATTTTTTACCTTTATGTGGAACGATTCACAAGAAAAAGCGCGTCTGGCTTCAAAAAAATCTGGAGAAAAAGTAAAATTCAAATGGGTTGATGATAGCAGTAAAGATACTGAGTACTTTTTTGAACTTCATATTTTAGTCGATGAATTGACTAAAGATGTATCGCTTATGGTAGTCGATTTTGCCGATAAAGATGAATTAGGCGAAGCTAAACAATTGTGGGAGAATCAGATCTCAGATCTAAAACATCTTATAGGTTCAGTTTAGTAAAAGTCTATTTTATACCTTATATTTGCCCTGAACAAAATTCAGGGTTTTTTTATGATTAATTTTAACGGAAATATAGCGCAGGAAGACAATATGTTAACTCTAAATCGCGCTTTTTTGTATGGTGACGGAATATTCGAAACAGTAAAAATTGTCAATGGGAAGATCTTGTTCCTTGAAGATCATTATTTTAGATTAATGGCTTCAATGCGTGTGGTTAGAATGATGATTCCGATGGATTTTACAATGGAGTATTTTGAAGAGCAGATTCTTAGTTTGGTAAAAGAACAAGGAATTGAGGCTTCAGCACGTGCAAGAATTACCGTTTTTAGAAATGATGGCGGTTTATATCTTCCAAAAAGCAATGATATTTCATTCTTAATCAACGCCATTTCTCTTGGAAATAAAGCGTACAGTATAAATACAAACGAATACGAAGTAGATTTGTATAAAGACTTCTATGTGACAAAACAATTATTATCTTCTCTTAAAACGACAAATAAGATAATTAATATTACAGGAAGTATTTACGCGAGTGAAAATGACTTGGCCAATTGTATCTTACTGAATGATAGTAAAAATGTTGTGGAAGCACTTCAGGGAAATATTTTTATGGTAATGGGTAACAAGCTTATTACGCCTCCGGTTTCAGAAGGTGCTTTAAACGGAATTATGCGTAAACAGATTTTAGCTCTAGCGAAAAAAATAGAAGGTATAGAAGTATCAGAAGAAATAATTTCGCCGTTTGATCTTCAAAAAGCAGACGAATTATTTCTAACTAATGTAATCACGGGAATACAGCCGATAACCAAATATCGAAAAAAAGAGTTTACAGCAAATCTGGCTCATTTATTAGTGCAACGACTAAATGAATCCATCTCTGAAAATTAATTCAGATATGGATTTTCAGGTGCGTTAGACCAAATAAGATAATCGCCGCCAAGCTCAATAATCTGCTCTTTCCAAAAATGGGTAGTAGATTTTCCGATAATTTTATTTTTGTAATTATTATCAGCAATAATCCAAGAGTTTCCCTGCATTTCATTCTCAAGCTGATTTTCTTCCCAACCAGTGTAACCTAAGAAAAAACGAATATTATTTTTACTAATAGATCCGTTGTTTATTAAGTCTTTGGTTGACTCAAAATCGCCACCCCAATAAATCCCGTTTGAAATCTCAACACTATTTGGGATTAACTCGGGAATATTGTGAATAAAATAAAGGTTGTCTTGTTCTACAGGGCCGCCGTTATATATCTTAAAGTTAGCATCAATTTCAGGAATCAAGTCATTAATAGTATATTTTAATGGCTTGTTAATTATAAAACCTATTGATCCTTCTTTGTTATGGTCTGCTAATAAAATTACCGATCTATTAAAAGATAAATCTCCAATTATTGAAGGCTCGGCAATAAGCAGGTGTCCTTTTTTTAATTTTTCTGAAATCATACGGTTACAATTTTTATTAAATTTAATCATAAAAAAATTAAAATCACAAAAAAAATCGTTAAACCGCATAAAAAAACCTTCCAGAAGGAAGGTTTTAATTATATTATAAGTTTAGAGAACTTTCTTACTTAGTTCACTGCACCTTCTAATTCAGCACCAGCTTTAAATTTTACAACGTTTTTAGCTGCGATTTTGATAGTTTTTCCTGTTTGAGGGTTTCTACCGTCTCTAGCAGCTCTTGAAGATACTGACCATGATCCGAAACCTACTAATGAAACTCTTCCACCTTTTTTCAAAGTAGTTCCTACATTACCTAAAAAAGACTCTAAAGCTAATTTCGCCGCAGCTTTTGTAATTCCTGCATCAGCAGCGATAGCATCGATTAATTCTGATTTGTTCATAATAATTAGTTATTAATTGTTGGTTAAAAAAAATTGTTAATACACAAATTTAGTAGGAAATCCGTTGCGTGCAAGTGTTTTCTTTATTTTTAGCAAAAATTGTTAATAACTTGCTTTTTTTGTTCATAAAGAGTGTTGTTCATCGATGAAAAACAGGTACAAACCCCTGTTTTACTGACCTTAATACACTTTTGCAACTTCTGAAAAACTCACCCCATTTAATAATTCTGAAGCAAGCATTCTCTTTTTTCCTGGAAATTGTAGACTTAATAACTGAATAAAGCCCTCTTTTATTGCAATCTTGATTTCTTTTTTAGTGCTAATTAGCTTTCCAATCTCATAAGAGTGTGATTCTGAGACTAGTTTGGCTTCGTAAATTTTGATGTTTAATTCTTCATTTTGATCTTTTAAAAAACACCAAGATGCAGGATACGGACTTAATCCTCGAATTAAGTTATTTATTTCTGCACCAGATTTTGTCCAGTCGATCTTGCAGTTTTCTTTGTTTAATTTATAAGCGGTTTTAATATCGTCATTGTCTTCTTGGATTGTTGTGGTAACATTTCCGCTTTCAATAACTTTTAAAGTGTCAATTACAGTTGTGCTTCCTAGTTCCATTAAACGATCGTGCAATTGACCTGCCGTTTCTTCTGGCTCAATATTGATCTCCGAATTTAAAATCATGGCACCGGTATCAATTTTATCATCAATAAAGAAAGTCGTAACTCCAGTTTTAGTTTCGCCATTAATAATAGCCCAGTTAATAGGAGCCGCCCCACGATAATTTGGCAATAAAGAAGCATGAAGATTAAAGGTTCCTAAACTTGGCATTTCCCAAACCACTTTCGGGAGCATTCTAAAAGCAACTACAATTTGTAAATTGGCATTTAAAGCTTTTAATTCGGCTAAGAAACTCTCGTCTTTTAAATTGGTTGGCTGTAATAAAGTAAGGTTGTTGGCAAGTGCATATTCTTTAACAGCCGAATATTTAATTTTTTGTCCGCGTCCTGCTGGTTTATCTGCAGCAGTAATTACGCCAACAACTTCATAGTTATTTTTAATAATGGTATCCAAAATGCCAACGGCAAATTCTGGTGTTCCCATAAATATAATTTTCAATTTCTCCATTATGATTTTAAAGTGTATTTATTATTCGCTTGTATAATGATATGATTGTTTTCGAGTAATTCCTGAAGAACCGATAAAATGTCTTTTGTATCCATTTTTATCTGATTTTCTATTTCTCTCGAAGTCAGAGAAGCGGTTCTGAGTAAAGATAAAATCTTATCTGCAATGGAATCGGCCTCGGTAATTTTTCCTTTTAGTGTAATGCAGTACGAACAGATGCCACAGTTTTCTTTTGTTTCTTCTCCAAAATAATCCAAAACCAATCTATTTTTGCAGGTCTTATTGTCTTTTATATAATGAAGAACCGATAAAAGCTGTTCTTTTTTAACTTCATTCTGTTTTTCTAAATATTTCGAAACTCTATTTATAGTATGATCATCTTCGCGAACTTCATTAAATAAAATTGTAGCATCGTTATTTTTAGATTTATATTCAATAATTTCTTTTTCTTTTAATTTATCTAAAACAGAAAGAACCTGTTCTTCAGAACGATTCGCTTTTTTAGCAATCAATCCCAGGTTTAAATTAGATTTTACCTCGTAAACTCCTGGATACGTTCTTAGAATGGCCAATATGATTTCTTCGTCATTTGGGTTTAGGCTCATGTATCGAATCACTTCTTTAGATTCAATCAAAAACTGAATATTGATTTTTTCTGAAAACTCCTGAGACATGGTAATAATTCCCTGCTGATTCAGAAACTGTAAAGCATTATAGGTTTTAAGAGTAGGGAAGTCGTATTTATTGCAAAAATGATTCAGTTTGAAAGAAAAAGTTTCGTCTAAACCTTCTCCGTAAGCAATCTGGAAGTAGTTGCAAAGTTTGTTGTACATCGTTTTCAGAAATTTTTTGTCTGGCAAAATATTTAAAAATTGCTGCTCGGTCTGAATAGAATCTGAATTATTATACAAAAGAACCGAAAAGGCTTTTGCGCCATTTCGTCCTGCGCGCCCAGATTCTTGATAATAATTTTCTAAGTTTTCTGGAAGCTGTGTATGAATAACGGTTTTTACATTGTCTTTGTCAATTCCCATTCCGAAAGCATTCGTGGCAACAATAACTTGCGCCTGCTCAGACATCCACAACTGCATGTTTTTGTCTTTTTCTTTAGATGAAAGTCCGCCGTGATAGTAAGTTGATGTAAAACCTAACGATTGCAATTGCGAAGACATGTTTAAACACGCTTTGCGATTTCGCACATATATAATAGAAGGTTGCGGATTTTTTTTAAGAATCTGCTCAGTGCGGTATAATTTATCTTCCACTTCAAAAACCATATAAGCGATATTTTTTCGCTCAAATGATTGTTGAAAATGTCTTGGATTTTTTAATTCTAATTGCGTTCTAATATCTTCAATAACTCTCGGAGTTGCTGTCGCTGTCAAAGCTAAAAACGGAATTTTCGGAAAGAACTTTTTCAATTCCGAAATTTTAAGATACGCAGGCCTAAAATCATGACCCCATTGCGAAACACAATGCGCTTCGTCAATAGCAATTAAATTGATAGGCAAGTTTTTAATACGTTCCAGAATCCAATCCGATTGCAAACGCTCTGGTGATAAGTAGAGAAATTTATAATTTCCGTACTGGCAATTGTCCAAAAGATCAATCAGTTCTTCGGTATGAATTCCGCCCGTAAGTGCAATCGCTTTGATGTCTCTTTTCTGCAGATTCATCACCTGATCTTTCATTAAGGCGATCAAAGGCGAAATAACGAGACAGATTCCTTCTTGCATCATAGCGGGGACCTGAAAACAAATTGATTTTCCGCCGCCCGTAGGAAGTACGGCAAAAGTATCCTGTCCTTCCAGAACCGAATCGATAATTTCTTTTTGCAACGGTCTAAAACTGTCGTGTTTCCAGTATTTTAGAAGAATATCCTGTGCTCCGAGCATTGCTTTGGTTTTAAAGTTAAAAATTTAGAAAACAGTTTCTAGTTTTGCAACTTTAAACCATACCGCTAAATTTTGTCTAAGATATAAAGAATTCTGTTTTCAACTGTATCTTTAGGAACTTCAATCAGTTCGTAACCATATTTTTTGTAAGTTTCAACAAGGTGCTCTTGGATTTTTACTGCCTGATCAAAATTTTCATAACGTTCAGAATCACTTTGGTAAATTTCTTCCCAAGGCGGTAAAATAAAAGTTTTAGAATACTTATAATCTTCGCATGCTTTAACGAAACTTTCCGGATATTCATCGCCAATATAATCCATATAAGCTACCACATCTGGAATTCCTCTATCAATAAAAACCACATTATCAGGTTCTTCAAGAGCATTTTTATATTGATCAATACGACCTTCCAATAACATTTCGCTAAACAAAAGCGGCTGTTCTAGAAACAACTGCTCAATGCCTTGTTCTTGCGCTTTCATGGTAACCTGTCTAGAGATTTCTGGATAGCAGCAAAAGCCACGAGCTACCAATTCGTTAATAAGTGTTGATTTTCCAGTACCAGGTCCGCCAAGCAAGACTATAATTTCTTTTTGCACTATTCTAAAAATAAAGCGCAAATTTACCTAAACTTATTTATAATTAAAAAGAATATTTGCTTGAAGCGAAAGATTTGGCATTTTTTGTAGTCATGGGTTCCTGCTGTCCGCTGCAATCTTTTGCTTTTTAAAGGAAAAAGCAAAAGGATTTCCGCTTCCATCAGGGCTAAAAAGGAGAGATGGTTTTGTTTTTGGAATTATTTTATGAATATAATTTTACGAAACAAAAAAGTCCCAGAGGGACGACATATTTATAGAGAAAGTAGGGATGTCATAGGTTAAAAAGCTCTGGAGGAGCGATACATTTTAGAGTAATTTATATGTCGCTCCTCCGGAGCTTTTTGATATGTGGTAAATTGTTTTTCTATAAATATTTTGCTCCGCTGGAGCAGTTTTTTAAATGGAAAAAAAGAAAATTATTTTTTATGCTCTTCCTGAAATGTTTAGATCTGAATAATTATGTTTGGTTAAATTGATCTTTAAATTAATATTGCAGTTTCCGCCATCACTCATATCTATTAGGCTATATTGAAATGTTTCATTCAAATCGAAATCTTTACAATAACAGCTTATCCATATTTCTTTTTCTTGTTTTTCATTTAAAACAACAATACATTGTTTTAGGTATTGATTTATGTTTCTAAGTTTTGAACTATTTTCTGAAAAGCATTTTTTTAAAATTTCATCCAATTCGGTTAATTCGTTTTGATTTAAATCTAAAGGTTTAATGTTTTTTGATCTATTTCGAAAGTATCTTTCATGAAATTTCTCTTCAAAACTAAAAAAAGCGTAGTCCTTATGTTTTTTTAAATCTAATTTACTTTTTGTATGAAACACATTCTTTTTGACTTCAATTTTTAGAGGAAAGTCTCCGTCAATAAATTCAATGAAATTATTTTTTATGACTGCTTTTTTACTTCCGTTATAACGGAAACGTGTTTGACTGAAATAAATAGTGTCATTTTTCTTGTAGCAGAAGTCACTAAATTTTTCTAATTTTTCATGATTTATATCTTTTTCAATAATTGTAAAGATATATGAACTATCGGAGAAAAATTGAAATTTGAAGCTTGACTTGCCAAAGAAATTATAATGATTTACAGCAGAGATTTGCTCGATCTTTTGTTCATTTTTTTTAGATTTAGCTTCTTTACATTGAATGCATAATCCTAGAATAATTATTGACAATATTATTTTCATAGGTTTTATTTTACTCACAAAACAAATACTTCTCAGAACTTTTTCCGTTTTTAGAAGGAACAATCAAATGCGATTGGAATTTTTTTCCCTTCAGAACATCATTCACAAAATCTAAAACATATTGTTGTCCTTCGTGGAAAAGATAACCAGAGAATTCATGTCCACCACCGCAAAAAGTAATCAGTTCGATGTCTTTATGTAAATCGTTCATTTGATTGTAAACGGCATAAGAGCCAAAAAGAATCAGCCAGCCCGAAGCATTTGTTGGGCAAGAACGATGTGAGCCTGCAGCGTATGGAACAGTATCATCATTGCTTCCGTGCGCCAATAACATCGGAATTGCTTTTTCTTTTGTAATCAAATTAATATCCTGAATCGCTCCCGAACCTCCAATGAAACCTTTGTATTTAAAGTTTTCAGGGAGATTGCTTTTGTATAAATTCATTAATTTATAATCCCAGAACGAAGCATGAAAACCAATTTCTGCTCCGGCACTAATTCCAGAAATAAAGATTTTTGAAGTGTCAAGATTATATTTATCAGCATTCTCAACTAAGAAAGCTGTTGCCTGCCACATATCGCTTACGCCAATTTGGATCGCTTTTATTTTTTCGGTTAAAGTTCCTTTGCAACCAAAATCTTTTCCTTTCATATATAAACTGTACGAAATACTGGCAACGGCATAACCGTTTTGAGCCATAAATTTTCCGAATTCTTTTTCGCTTGTTCGTTCTCCTCCAGAAAATCCGCCACCGAAAGCGAACATAATTAACGGAATTTTTTCGCCAGCTTTTTTCTTAGGCAGATATAAATCTAAATCCAGTTTTAAAGTGTCATTTTGGAAATAGGTTAAGGTTTTGACTTCTTGTGCTTGAATTGAATTTATTGTTAAAGCGATAAAAAGTAAAAGGAGTTTTTTCATTATAGTATTTTTTAATCTCGCAAAGTCGCAGAGACGCAAAGTAATTTCTTAAAAGCTTAATTAGTAAAAAAACTTTGCGACTCTGCGACTTTGCGAGAGATTTCTGCGGATTATTTTCTCAAATATAAGCGTAAAATTTACAATGAAATAATCTTCCAAAGCTTTTTTCTCTGCACCTTTGTAACTTTGTAACTTTGAACCTTTTTTCGAAGAAAAAATATAAAAAATCTAAAATCAAAAACCGTATATTTGCGTTTATTTTTAATTACGAATGGAGAACGATAAAGAAAAAAATACAGCCGAATTTTACGAAAGATTAAAAGTGGAGCTTGATAACGCAAACACTTGGCCAGCAGAATACTTGTACAAATTTATTGTGCCTTCTGTAGCAGATAATGTAGAGCGTGTTGAAAAAGCTTTCGATAGAATGGGAGCGGTGATTAAAACAACAAAATCAAAAACTGGTAAATTTACCAGCGTTTCTGTAGATGTTACTATGCACAGCTCAGATGATGTAATCAGTAAATACAAAGAAGTTTCTACAATAGAAGGTATAGTTTCATTATAAACTTATGATCGAAAAATATAAAAGAGAAGCCGCAAGTGACGTTGTTTTCAATTTAGAATACAATTCTGAAAGACAGCGTTTAATTATTCCGGAGTACGGTCGTCATTTGCAAAAATTGATTGATCAGGCAACTGCAATCGAAGATGATGAAACGCGCAATAAAGCCGCAAAATATATCATTCAGGTTATGGGAAGTCTGAATCCGCATTTGCGTGATGTTCCAGATTTTCAACATAAACTTTGGGATCAGCTTTTTATTATGTCTGATTTTAAACTTAATGTAGAATCACCATATCCGATTCCGTCAAGAGATGTTTTGCAACTGAAACCTGAGATTTTGCAATATCCTCAGAATTTCCCGAAATATAGATTTTACGGAAACAACATTAAATACATGATTGATGTTGCTAATAAATGGGAAGAAGGCGAAATGAAAACTGCTTTGGTGATGGTAATTGCGAATCACATGAAAAAATCGTTCCTAAGCTGGAACAAAGATACCGTAAAAGACGATGTGATTTTTGAACATTTATTTGAATTATCGGGAGGCAAAATCAACTTATTGCACAGTACTGAAGAACTGTTAAACACTACAGATTTAATGCGTACCAATAAACGCATGTCTAATAAAACAGCTTCTGGTATACAGCCGAAAACTCAGAATAACAAAAACAATAATAAAGGCGGTCAAAAAAAGACATTTCAAAAAAATAATAATCAAAAGTAAAAAAAAGGTGCTAAGAGGCTAAGCTTCTTAGTTGATAAGGTTTTTTACTTAGATGCTTAAAAACAAACAAAAACAAAAACAAAAATAAAAAAAAGCTGCTAAGCTACTAAGCTACTAAGTTGCTGAGTTTTTTTACTTAGAATCTTAGAATCTCAGAATCTTAGAAACTTTGAAAGAACCTAAAAGAAATCTATGGGAATTTTTAAAATCGAAGGAGGAACTCCTTTAAAAGGAGAAATCACTCCGCAAGGAGCAAAGAATGAGGCATTACAAATTTTATGTGCCGTGCTTCTAACAGGAGAGAAAGTAAAAATTAATAACATTCCTGACATTATAGACATCAATAAATTAATCACTTTGTTGGGTAATTTAGGGGTAAAAATTCAACGTAACGAACCAGGTTCGATTACTTTTCAAGCTGACGAAGTTAATGTTGGATATTTAGAAACTGAAGCTTTCAAAAAAGAAGGAGGAGCGCTTCGTGGTTCTATTATGATTGTTGGTCCGCTTTTGGCTCGTTTCGGAAAAGGATATATTCCAAAACCAGGAGGAGATAAAATCGGTCGCCGTAGATTAGATACACACTTTGAAGGTTTTATTAACCTTGGAGCAAAATTTAGATATAACAGAGAAGATCATTTTTATGGAGTAGAATCTCCAAAAGAGGGCTTAACTGGAACAGATATGCTTTTAGACGAAGCTTCTGTAACTGGAACTGCAAACATTGTAATGGCAGCAGTTTTGGCAAAAGGAACAACTACAGTTTACAACGCTGCTTGTGAGCCATACTTACAGCAATTGTGTAAAATGCTAAACTCTATGGGAGCAAAAATCACTGGAGTTGGGTCTAACTTATTGACTATCGAAGGTGTTGAAAGCCTTGGAGGTTGCGAGCACAGAATTTTACCAGATATGATCGAAATTGGTTCTTGGATTGGTCTTGCGGCTATGACAAAGAGCGAAATCACAATCAAAAATGTAAGCTGGGAAAATTTAGGTTTGATTCCGAATACTTTCAGAAAATTGGGTATCACAATCGAAAAACGTAACGACGATATTTACATTCCTGCTCACAAAGACGGATATGAAGTAAAAACAGATATCGACGGTTCTATCTTAACTATTGCTGATGCTCCATGGCCAGGATTTACACCTGACTTATTAAGTATCGTTTTAGTTGTGGCAACACAAGCAAAAGGAGACGTTTTAATTCACCAAAAAATGTTCGAAAGCCGTTTGTTCTTCGTAGATAAACTAATTGATATGGGAGCAAAAATTATGTTATGTGATCCGCACAGAGCTGTGGTTATGGGACATAATTTCGAATCTCAATTGAAAGCAACTACAATGTCTTCTCCTGATATTCGCGCAGGAATCTCATTATTGATTGCGGCGCTTTCTGCAAAAGGAACCAGCACAATTCAAAATATCGAGCAAATCGACCGTGGATACGAGCGTATCGACGAGCGTTTGAGAGCAATCGGCGCAAAAATCGTGAGAGCTTAAAAAGTTTATAGCTACGAATTCACGAATTTTTATTTTCAAAGATTATAAAAAGTAATTCGTGAATTCGTGGCGAAAAAAAATAGTCTAAATGACAAACGAACAAAAAGCTATAAAAGCTACTATCTTTAGTATAGTTGGAAACACCTGCTTGGCCCTTGTAAAAGGTCTTGCAGGTTTTTTTGGCAATTCTTATGCCTTGATTGCAGATGCGATTGAATCGACGACAGATATATTTGCATCCTTCTTGGTGCTGTTTGGAATCAAATATTCGAATAAACCGGCAGACGAAAATCATCCTTATGGTCATGGTCGTGCAGAACCTCTTATTACGTTTTTGGTTGTTGGATTTTTAATTACTTCGGCAACAATTATTGGTTACGAAAGTATTGCTAATATTGGGACTTCGCACGATTTACCGAAATCGTGGACTCTATATGTTTTAGGCGCAATTATTATCTGGAAAGAATATTCTTTTCGTTTGGTAATGAAACGAAGCAAACAAACAAATAGTTCGTCTTTAGCAGCCGATGCTTGGCATCATAGAAGTGATGCCATTACTTCTGTAGCCGCTTTTATCGGAATTTCAATTGCCTTAATTATGGGCAAAGGCTACGAATCTGCAGATGATTGGGCTGCGCTTTTTGCCGCTTTTTTTATCTTATATAACAGTTATAAAATTTTCAGACCAGCGCTTGGCGAAATCATGGATGAAAACTTAAACGACGATTTAGTAGAAGAAATTCGTGTTGTCGCTTTAACTGTTCCAGGAATTCTTGGAACCGAAAAATGTTTTATTCGTAAAGCAGGAATGCGTTATCATGTTGATCTTCACGCCATAGTTTCGGCAAAAATTTCTGTAAAAGAAGGACACGATTTGTCTCATAAACTTCAAGATACTTTAAAAGAACAAATTCCTCAGTTAGGAAATGTTTTGATTCATATTGAACCAGATGATTATCATTGTTAAAGATGCTAAGGTTCTAAGATTCTAAGTTTTTTCTTTGTCAAAGTTTAAAACTTTGACAAAGATTAATTTAAAAATCTTCGTGTGGGCTTCGACTTCGCGCAACCTGACAAAAATTAGTAAATAGGTTACTAAAGGAAAAAACTTAGAATCTTAGGATCTCAGGATCTTAGAATCTTAGTCTAACGCATTCAAAATCTTCAACCCAAATACAACACCATTTTGTTGAATCCCTCCTTGATAAGAATGCACATAATCCACTCGGAATAATTTAAATTTTCCGAAACCTAAATTGTCTAAACCAACAGTGAATTCAGAGTATGGTTTTCTGTCCGGAATCGCTAAAGCATGAAAACCAATATTCATAGTCGATTTTAAAAGATTCAATAACGGAATTTTATTCATAACAAAACCTGTATCATTGTATTCAGTATGCATTTCGAAATAACTATCGTTTGTGCTGTTAGAATAGTATGGCATCATATTAAAAACATTCAAATAACGTTCGCTTGTTCCTATATGGGTTTGGTTTCCGTTGAAATGTCTGTAATCGATAAACGAAATATTTTCTGCATTAAAAAACTTGCCTCCTCTAAAATTAGTTCCTAAAAGACCTTTATTTCCAAGAGATAAATCATACTGAACAGAAGCACCTATTCTTTCGTATTCGTACTTTTTTTCGCTTGCCGCGAATGCTTTTTCGAATGCTAAATAAATGGTCGGATATTTATCATCTTTAAAATTAAATCTTCCGTCTGGTCTCGAAATGTATTTGTTGCCAAAGTTAATTCTCGTTGTCACAAGCGCTTTAAACAAATGATGCTGATCAAAAGCGGGAGTTGTAAAATCGTTTGGCGCCAGCGGATTATTGGAAGAATAAAGATCCTCTTTTTTAAAGAACGAATAATCGGTGGTGTTAAAAAGTGGTTTACGCTGTTCGTAGCCAATTTTTCCGGTAAGGTTTACACCATTTGCAATATCTTGACCGTAGTTAATTTCAACAAATTCTAAGTTATACAGCTTCATGTAATTGTCTTTAAAAAACAAAGAACTTACAGAATTGATCAATTTAGAAATAGGTTCTGCACTATTAAATTGTGCTGTTTTCGTTCCTCCAGAACCCCAAATTGTTGCGTAATTGATCGTGTTGAATCGATGGCTGAATTCGCCAATTGCACGAAAACGTTGATCCGAAAAGCCATAATTAAAAGTGGTGCTTATTGAAGTGTTTGTTCCTTTTTCCTCATTCCATTTTTTAAAAGAGAAACCAGAATCCAGATTAAAACCCTGAACGGTATTAAAACTTAAAGAAGAAATATTTAGCAAACCTTTATAATCAAAAGAATATTTCTTGAAAGTGTTTTTATAATCGTAACCCATTAAAACATCCCAGACTTTAAATTTATTGTTTTTTGCGTCTATAGAATCGGTGTATTTTTTTGATTTTCTAATGGTTTGCAGACTGTCTTTTTTGGTGTAATCATTACTTTCCTCCATAGTTAACGGAATCGGACGAATTTCATTCCAGAAAGCATCATCTTTTTTATTCGCATTGAGGTCAAATGCCACCAATTCATTTCCGAAAGTTTTCTTTTCAAACGACGCTGGAAATTCATAATTCGAATAAACATAATTGAAATTTCCAGAAAACTTTACGCCAAAAATACCCGCATTAAAAGAAAGTGTCTGTGCATTTTTGGACCATATTTTATTTTTGGAGTTATAACTGAAACTCTGTTTTAGATTCATTATTTCAGTAAATTCATTTTTCATTCTATACCCTTTGATCTCTAAATCGATGGCATAAATGGCAAAACTATCGTCTACAATATAAATGTAACCCTCAAAAACGGGTTCTTTATCGCGTTTCGGAATGACTTTAATTTTATTAATCTGTTGATTGTTATCGTCGTAAAAAGTACTTTCTAATTTGTATTTGTAGTAATTAAAAGCATTGTCTGCGATAGGAGAGATGAGTTTAACATCAAAATCTAAGGCATTATCATAAAAATCATAATTGGATAATGCTGCTGTATTGTAACTGTAGCCACGGTTATTTCCAGAAATTTTAGAAGCTATAATGTTTTCTTTAAACTTGTTTGGCTTTTCAAGACTAACTTTAGATATTGTTTCAGATAAATATAAAATCCCTGTTCCGGTCGAATCTAAATTAGCCCCCATATCGCTACCTAATTCTACTTTTTTGCCTAGAATTTTTTTAGGAAGATCTTTTACTTTAAGCATTCCTTTCGAATAAAAGTCGGCAGTATATCTTCCTGTTTTATCTGAGTTTTCTTTTTTATTGGCAATGGCACTTTTTATAATTGCATTTGCGGGATTATTTTTAGGATCAATTACAACTTCATTTAATGCGAAGCTTTCTTCTTGAAGCTGAACATCCAAAATGACTGTTGTTGTTGCTGCGAGAACAATTTTCTTTTGAGTTTTATAGCCTAAATATTGAAAAATTATGGTGCTTCCCGCAATTTCTTTTACATTAAGCTGATATTTTCCTTGTTCGTTAGAAGTGGTGCCGTGATAGGTGCCTTCTTGAAAAATAGAAACAAATGGCAACGGATTTCCCTTTTCATCGGTTACAGTTCCTTTGATTTGAGCGAAATTGGAAATAGAAAATAAAAAAAAAGCGAGTAAAGTATAGTTTCTCATGAAAGTGGTTTCTCTCACAAAAATAAAAGAAGTTGAAAATGAGGTTACTAATAATTTGTTAAATTCGATAAGAAACTAGTGACTTGTATGTCAGGCTGAGCGAAGTCGAAGCCTCATCTGGTTTCCAGTAGTCTTAGACTTCGCTCAAGATCACATTTATTTAAAAAAATTATAAAAACGACTGAATCGCTAATTCGTAACTTTTTAAACCAAATCCGAGAATAACGCCTTTGGCATTTCCGGATAAATACGACTGATGTCTAAAACTTTCTCTAGCGTAAGTATTAGAAATATGAACTTCTATTACAGGAGTTGTAACGGCTTTAATCGCATCTCCCAAACCAATAGAAGTATGCGTATATGCGCCTGCATTTAGAATAATTCCATCATAACTAAAACCGCATTCTTGAATTTTACCAATCAGCTCGCCTTCAATATTACTTTGATAATATGAAAGTTCAATGTTTGGGAATTTTTGTTTCAACGTTTCAAAATAATCTTCAAAGGTTTGGCTTCCATAAACTTCAGGTTCGCGTTTTCCTAAAAGATTCAAGTTGGGTCCGTTGATAATGCAGATTTTCATATGTGTATGTTTTGTTTTGAGATATTGACATTGCTATTGATTTTTGCAATTGTCATTGAGCTGTGTAAAAATAAAAAAAACCGCACTAATAAATAGAGCGGTTTTTGTAAAAGTATGTGATATATTTTTTTTAGAACATGTATCCAGCAGAAAGTTGGAATACAGAGTTTTTAAAATCAGCTTCTTCTGAAATCTCAGTAAGACCAATTCCGTAACGAGCTTGAACAAAAAGACCTCCAACAACTTTTAATCCTAAACCTGCGTTAAGAGAAAAATCGAATGTTTTTGGATCTGCAGCGTCAAATTCTTTTTTATTGCTAACAAGGAACGATGCCTGTGGACCAAGTTCTAAACTAAGAGACTTAGTCATATAGATTTTTGCCATTACAGGAATAGCAATATATCCCATCTCATTTTTAAATTCTGAAATAGCATTTTTATACGTAGCTCCTTGAGTAGAATATAAAAGCTCTGGCTGAATTGAGAATTTTTCTAATAATTTAAGTTCTGCTACAAGACCTGCGTGGTAACTTGTAATACCTTCTTTATCAACAGAGATTCCATTAAAGTCTGAACCTCCAGTTTGGTTAGCAAAGTTAGCTCCTGCTTTTACCCCGATTTGTACAAATTGTGCGTTTACTGCTGCTGATGTTGCAATAAACATAACAGCTACTAAAAGTATTTTCTTCATAAAAAGGTTTTTAAAAATTGGTATTTTAAAATGTTATTTAAAGTTCAAAACTACATATTTAGCATTTTATTGCATTATAATTTGGATTAAATAATTACTAAAATTCCCACTCAAACTGCTTTTTTATATTTGAAAAACCTCTTTTTTTCTTTCAAAGCTTTGATTTTCAATTAGTCTATATCGATTTCATTTTTGTCTTATTTTAATACTTTTTAAGCTTATAGTGGAGTATGTTTTGTAAGTCTAATCTTAGTTTTGCTAAATATTAAATCAAATAATATTTTAAAAATTATGAAAAAAATTGTTTTAGCTGCTATTGCAGTATTGACTTTCGGATGGGCAAATGCTCAAGAACAAACAGCAAAAGGAAAATGGTTAATTGAAACTAATACTTCTTTTGGAGCTACTAATGTAGGTAATACAGGATTCTCATTATCGAGTGTTGATGGAGAAACTACTTGGGGATTAGGAGCAGAAGGAGGATATTTTGTAGCTGATAATCTAGCAGTTAAAGTTGGTCTTGGCTATAATGATTTTGGACACAGTGACAATGCATTTTCTTATAAAGTAGGGGCAAAGTATTATTTATTAAATAAATTTCCTTTAGAGGCTTCTTATACTGGAGCTAGTATAAAAGGTTATGATGAAAACCCTTCTTTTGTTGGTTTACAAGGTGGCTATGCTTGGTTTCTTGGAAAAAATGTTTCTGTTGAACCAGGTCTACGTTATAATATTGGTTTGAATGACTATAAAGATGTTTTCCAATTCAACGTTGGTTTCGCTTTACACTTCTAAGTATTTAGTTAATCAAGTGTTTTTTAAAAGCCTCTTCGCTAAAATGAAGAGGCTTTTTGTATTATGGAAATTCTAATTTAAATTGGCTTAATTCAAAATTAACAATTACTGTAATATTTACTATTTTATTTGTTAAAAACCTAATATAGATTTATGAAGAATATTTTTATATTTGATGTAATTAATTTAACCCAAAACAAATTAGAATGAAAAAAATTATTTTATCTGCCATTGCAATTATGGCTTTTGCATTCTCAAATGCTCAGGAAACAAGATTTGGAATAAAAGGAGGTCTTAATCTTTCAAATATCGTTGGTGGAGATATAGACGATAATAAAACATTAGTTGGATTTCACGTTGGAGGTTTAGCTGAGATTCACATAGTTGAAAAGTTTTATATTCAGCCAGAGCTTTTATTCTCTACACAAGGAGCTAAATTTGATGGACCTTTTGGAAGTGATGGAGATATCAAATTAAACTATATAAACATTCCTGTGCTAGCAAAATACTACATTGTAGATAAAAAATTTAATGTAGAAGCGGGGCCTCAACTAGGTATTTTAGTATCGGCTAAGGCAGATGGTGAAGACTTTAAAGATTATACAAGATCAACAGATTTTGGTTTTAATTTAGGAGCCGGATATAGCTTCACTGATAACTTCTCTGTGGGACTTCGTTATACTATCGGTTTGTCTCCTATTTCTGATAGGGATATTGATGATTCAGAAGAATATTATGATAGCGCAAAAAATAGCAACTTACAGCTTTCTTTAGCTTATAAATTCTAATCTGAATTTTAAAATATTTTAAAAACCTTCCGAATAATGGAAGGTTTTTTTATGCCAAAAAATTACTTACTTTGTAAATATGAATTGGAGTAGATATATAAAGGATTATCAGTCGTACTTGAGGATTGAGAGAGGTTTGTCTAAAAATACAATCGAAAATTACGGCTTTGATATCGAACGTTTGTGTCTTTTTTTAGAAACCAATCAAATTGATGTTTCGCCGATAAAAATTTCGGATGAAACATTACAGCAATTTATTTATTCGGTTGCCAAAGAAGTAAATCCGAGATCACAGGCAAGGATAATTTCTGGACTCAAAAGTTTCTTCAATTATCTGGTTTTTGAAGATTATCGAAATGATAATCCTTTAGAATTAATTGAAGCCCCCAAAACAGGCCGTAAATTACCTGATACTTTATCGCTTCAGGAAATTGACGCTTTGATTGAAAACATCGATTTAAGCACCAACGAAGGCGAGCGAAACCGCGCCATGCTGGAAACTCTTTATGGCTGTGGACTTCGTGTTTCTGAGTTGATTTCGCTAAAAATATCAGATCTGTTTTTTGATGAAGGCTTTATTAAAATTACGGGTAAAGGAAACAAAGAAAGGTTTGTTCCGATAGGATCATTAACTCAGAAATATATTGATATTTATAGAAATGCAATTCGTTGTAATCTCAATATTAAAAAAGGAGCAGAAGATACTTTATTTTTGAATCGAAGAGGAAATCAGTTAACACGCGCGATGGTCTTTACTATCATTAAAGATCTTGCACAAAAAATGGGGTTGAAGAAGAATATAAGTCCGCATACATTACGCCATTCGTTTGCTACACATCTGCTTGAAAATGGTGCAGATTTAAGATCAATTCAATTAATGTTAGGGCATGAATCTATTACAACAACAGAAATTTATGTTCATCTGGATCGCAGTTTTTTAAAAGAGGTTATGCATAGTTTTCATCCGAGAAAATAATTTTTTATTGCATTGTGCGTTTTTTGTTTTGAAAATTTATATATTGTGTTAAAAATTTGCGTTAAAGTGAATTAAATACAGTGAAATATGATGTTTTTGTTTTACTTCACTTGAGTAAGTTTTTGAATATCTTATTTACATAAAAAAGTAGTATATGGTTTTTGATTTATATGGAAATGACGATTGCTTGGAGGTAAATAATTTTTATAAAAAATTGTTGGCCGAAATGCCCGACCTGCTTTTTCAGTTTGTTATTGATGCTGATAATAATTACACCTTTCCACTTGTAAGTAAATCGGCCGACGAAATATTTGAACTTTCTGCAGTGGATTTTAATAATGATATAAAGTTTATAGTTTACGATCGAATTATACCACAGGATCGTGAGCTTTTTTTTCAGTCTTTAGTCAAAGCTAGAAAAGAAATAAAACCTTGGGAAATTGAGTTTAGAGCTGTTCTTCCAAAAAAAGGAATGCGCTGGTTTAGGGTTTCCTCTAAAACAGAATCTTCTTCAAATGGAAATGTAATTTTCTATGGACATGTTTCGGATATTACGGAACTGAAAGATAAAGAAGAGAAACTTAAGATTTCTGAAGAACGTTTTCAATTTGCTCTTGATGCTTCTACTGTTGGAATTTGGGACTGGGATATGGTTACCAATAGTGTTTTTTATTCATCTCTGTCTCTTAAAATTTTAGAACTGGAATCTACCGATATTTTTGATGATCCAGAACGTTGGGATAAAATCGTTCATCCTGATGATCTTCCAAAATATTACTCCGACATTCATGAACATTTTGATAATAAGATTCCGTTTTACGAAAATTATCATCGTGTAATGACTTCCAGTGGAAATTACAAATGGATTTTGGATCGGGGAAAAGTGATTAAACGGGATGAAAATGGAAAGCCTCTGCGTGTAATTGGAACTCATACAGATGTGTCGGCGCAAAAAGAAAAAGAGCTGGAACTTTTAAAAACGATGAAACTGTATAGTGATCAAAACAGTCGTTTATTGAATTTTTCGCATATTGTTTCGCACAATTTAAATACACAGGCCGGGAACATAAAATCGATTTTAGATCTTATCGATGCTGATGTTAGTAAGCAAACTGTAGCTGAAATGCTGGAATATTTGCGAGCCGTTTCTAACGATCTCAATGAAACTATTTCAAATCTTACCCAAATTGTAAAAACGCAAAGCAATATTAATATTGCAGTCGTTCCGTTAAAGCTTTGTGAGTATATCGAGAAGACAATTTCGACTATTAAAGGTTATGATAAACAGCGAAAAGTAACGATTATAAACAACGTTCCGAAGTATCTCACGGTTAATTTTAATCCTGCGTATATGGAAAGTGTTTTGCTGAATTTTACAACAAATGCAATTAAATATGCACATCCTGATCGTGATCCGATAATTACTTTTGATTTTGCAATAGAGCCAGAAGGCTTTAAATCGCTTAAGATTTCAGATAACGGTCTAGGAATCGATTTGAAGGTTTATGGCGATTTAATATTCGGAATGTATAAAACCTTTCATAAACACGAAGAAGCTCGAGGTATCGGATTGTATATTACAAGAAATCAAATTGAGGCTATGAAAGGAACGGTTGAAGTGGAAAGTGAAGTAGGAGTAGGAACTAGCTTTAAAATCGTTTTTAATGATATGTAAAACTTAAATAGAGATAAAAAAATAAAGGCTGTCAATTGACAGCCTTTATTTTTATTTATGTTCCTAAGATTATTTAGCAATATTTACAGCTCTTGTTTCTCTAATAACTGTAACTTTTACTTGTCCAGGATAAGTCATTTCTGTTTGAATTTTTTGTGAAATTTCAAAAGATAAGTTTGCTGCATTGTCGTCAGAAACTTTTTCACTTTCTACAATTACACGAAGTTCTCTACCAGCTTGAATTGCATAAGCATTTTTAACTCCGCTGAATCCGTAAGCAACATCTTCAAGATCTTTAAGACGCTGGATGTAAGAATCAAGAACCTGACGTCTTGCACCTGGTCTAGCTCCAGAAATGGCATCACAAACTTGAATGATTGGAGATAACAAAGATTTCATTTCAATCTCATCGTGGTGCGCTCCAATTGCGTTGCAAACTTCTTCTTTTTCACCGTATTTCTCAGCCCATTGCATACCTAAAAGTGCATGTGGTAAATCACTTTCTGTATCTGGCACTTTTCCGATATCGTGTAATAAACCAGCTCTTTTAGCTAGTTTTACGTTTAATCCTAATTCTGCAGCCATGATACCGCAAAGTTTAGAAACCTCTCTTGAGTGTTGTAATAAGTTTTGTCCGTAAGAAGAACGGTATTTCATTCTACCCACCACTTTAATTAATTCTGGGTGTAAACCGTGAATTCCTAAGTCGATTACGGTACGTTTTCCAACTTCAATAATTTCGTCATCAATTTGTTTGGCTGTTTTAGCTACAACTTCTTCGATACGTGCTGGGTGAATACGTCCGTCAGTTACCAATTTGTGTAAAGACAAACGAGCAATTTCTCTACGAACAGGATCAAAACAAGAAAGGATAATTGCTTCTGGTGTATCATCAACAATGATTTCAACTCCAGTTGCAGCTTCAAGAGCTCTAATGTTACGTCCTTCACGACCAATAATACGTCCTTTTACATCGTCAGATTCAATGTTGAAAACAGAAACACAGTTTTCAACTGCTTCTTCAGTTCCAACTCTTTGAATAGTGTTGATAATGATTTTTTTAGCTTCCTGCTGTGCAGTTAATTTTGCCTCTTCAATAGTTTCTTGAATATGAGACATTGCTTTCGTTTTAGCTTCAGCTTTTAAACCTTCTACCAATTGCTCTTTTGCTTCTTCAGCAGAAAGACCAGAAATTACTTCTAATTGTTGTAATTGACTTTTATGAAGTTTGTCAACTTCAGCTTGTTTTTTGTCTAAAACCTCGATTTTATTGTTGTATTCGGCAGTTTTAGCCTCAAAGTCGTCGTTAACTTTTTTAGCTTTAGAAAGTTCATTAGAAACTTGAGATTCTTTATCGCGTACACGTTTTTCTACTTCAGCCACTTTTTTATCACGTGCTAAAATAACTTGTTCGTGTTCTGATTTCAATTCGATAAAACGTTCTTTTGCTTGAAGAATTTTATCTTTTTTGATATTTTCGGCTTCTAAATTAGCGTCTTTTAAGATAGAAGCTGCTTCTTTTTTAGCGTTTTTAATTAGGTTTGAAATATTACTTTTCTCGATAATTTTAGCTATTGCAAATCCTGCTGCAATACCTACAATACCAATGATGATCGTTATGATGTCCATGTTTGTTAGGGTTTATATATAAAAAAAGCCTACATTAATTGCTTGTATAAACTCGTAAAGACAAGTTTTGAGCTAACTCACTGTTCAAGTTTCCCAGCCAAATGGAGGGCATACTATAGTAGCGACGATTTGCTCATTCTAAATTGTTAGTGTTGAGTTTACCAATTGTGAACTAATGTAGGCAGTATCTTAGTTTCTGTAAAGAACGTTTATTTTTCGAGATATTGATCTAAAAGCGAATTTAATCTTTTAATTCTTTCGATGGTTTCTTCTCCATCGATTGCGTTGTCAATTTGTTTTTGTTCTACTTGCGATGCAAATTGTAATGCACACATGGCTAGAACATCTTGTTTGTCACGAACCGCGTAATTTTCTTCGAACTGCTTTATCATAGCATCAATTTTTTTAGAAGCACTTCTAAGCCCTTCTTCCTGACTAGGTTCAACCGTAAGCGGATAAACGCGGTCTGCAATTGATATTTTAATTCTAAGCTTTCCGTCCATATTATTAATCTGATAGTTGTGCTATACAGTAATCAATTTCGCGAATTAATGAATTTATTTTAAGCTTTGTCTCTCTCTTGTTATTGTCGCTGCCAAGTAACGAATTGGCTATTTTAAGTGTTTCATTTTGCTTTTTCAAAGCTTCCATTTCCTCAGATTGTTTCTGGATAATTTGCGCAGCTTTGGCTAATTCTAATCGTAATACTTGATTGTTTTGCTCCAAACCTTTTGATTTCTCAAAAAGCTTTTGGGCTTTATATTCAAGAGTATCAATTATTTCTGCAATTACACTCATTATACATCCTATTCATTACTTAATCCTACAAAGTTAATATTCCTTTTTATTAATGCAATTTTTTATCGATTTTTTTACATTAAAATAGATAAATATATGTAATTCAATTAATTGTGAAATTATAGGTTTTTTCTTGCTTTTATTGGTCTATTTTTCTTTATCTTAGCAAAAATGTTGCTTATGAGATTTTCTGCCTTTACCCTTTTGATTTGTAATTTTATATTTGCTCAAACGCAATATCCTAAAGACTATTTTCGTCCTCCATTAGATATTCCGATGCAGCTTTCTGGCAATTTTGGAGAGTTAAGGCCTAATCATTTTCATGCTGGTTTTGATTTGAAAACCAATCAGAGAGAAGGATTAACTGTGCATGCTATTGCCGATGGATATGTTTCGAGAATCAAAATTTCAACTTTTGGAAACGGAAAATGTATTTACATCACGCATCCAAATGGTTATACTTCTGTTTATGGGCATTTGCAAACGCCAACGGGTGCCATTTTAGATTATGTAACAAAAACACATTATAAAGAAAAGGCGTATGAAATTGAAATGTTTCCAAAACCAGATGAACTTCCGGTTGCAAAAGGAGACATAATTGGCCTTTCTGGAAATACAGGTTCCTCTGAAGGTCCGCATCTTCATTTTGAAATAAGAGATACTAAAACGGAGTTTGTCATCAATCCGATATTCTTTGGCTTTGACCAAAATTTAAAAGATACCAAAAAGCCTACTTTGTCAAGTTTATATGCCTATCCTTTGGATAATGGTACAGTAAATCTTTCAAAACAGCCTTTGTTGGTTAATATGGTGCTTCAAAAAGATGGAACTTATTTAGCTTCTAAAGTAAAAGCTAATGGAAAAATAGGTTTCGGAATTAATGCGGTAGATACCGATGATGTCTCGCATAACAAAAATGGCGTTTTTAATGTTTCGACTTTTTTAAACGGAAATCAGAATTATAATTATCAATTTAATACCTATTCTTTTGATGAAATGCGTTACATCAATGCTCTGATAGATTATTCTCGTTATAAAAAATCTGGACAGCGCGTGCAAAAGCTTTTTATGAAAACGCCTTTTGCTTTAAGCATTATAAAAACAGATTCTCTTCGTGGTATTGTAAAAGCAGAACCTAATTTAACTTCAAATTACAAAATCGAAGTCTCAGATTATTTTGGAAACATGAATTCGGTGACCATTCCAATTGAGTTTGATACCGCGACGCCACTTGTAGAAGCGGAGCCAGTTAACGGAAAATATTTTATTAAGTATAACAGAGATGCCAACTTTGAGAAAGATAATATGTCGGTTTTCTTTCCAGCAGGAACTTTCTATGATGATTTTAATATGAATTTTGATGTTAGAAATAACAAAGTTTTTATTCATGACGATACGGTTCCGGTGCATTCTAATTTTACAATTACGATAAAAGACGATACTTATCCAGAATCATTGCGAGACAAGCTGTATATTGGCAAAGGAACAAGTTATAATGGAACCATTAGAAAAGGAGACGTTTTTACTGCCAAGGCAAAAATATTAGGTGCATATGGTTTGGTTTTGGATACAATTGGGCCAGTGATAAAAATTGCAAAACCAGTTGAAGGAAAATGGATTAGCGATCAAAAGAAAATTGACTTTACAATAGGCGATGCTTTGTCGGGAATTAAGTCTTACAATGGATATTTAAACGGAAGTTGGGTTTTGTTTGAATATGAGAATAAAGCCAGAAGAATTACTCATACTTTTGATGATCAGTATTTGGCAGAAGGAGAAAACGTTTTAAAAATTGAGGTAGTTGATAATGTAGGAAATACTACTATCTTTGAAACTCGTTTTTTTAGAAGTCAAAAAAAATAAAACCCAAAATCTTTGAGTCAAAATAGGTTTACATTCGCTTTTCTCTTTTTATTTTTCAGCTGTATTGCATTAGCTCAAAACGCTCGTATTAAAGGGCTGATTTTAGATGCAGAGAAACATCCTGTTTCGGGCGTGAATGTCTCCTGGCAGAATACTTTTGTTCAGTCAGATTCGAATGGGTTTTATGAAATCTTAATTCCTTCAAACAAAAAAGTTTCTTTGATTTTTACTCACGTTTCATTAAAAATGATGAGTCTAACCGTTAGTTTGAAAACAAATGAAGTTTTTGTTTTTAATCCGATTATGAATAATTCTGAGGAGCAAATGGGAGAGGTTTTTGTTTCTTCTGGAAATAGAAAGCGAGTTCAAGGAATTACCTCTGTTGATGCAGAAACCATAAAGAAAATTCCAGGCGCAAATGCCGGAATCGAAAATATTTTGAAAACGCTTCCTGGTGTTAATTCCAATAACGAGTTGAGTTCGCAATATATGGTGCGAGGCGGAAATTATGATGAAAATCTAGTTTATGTGAATGAAGTAGAAGTTTATCGTCCGTTTTTAATTCGTTCGGGACAACAAGAAGGCTTAAGTTTTACGAATACAGATTTGGTTCAGAATGTTGAATTTTCTGCTGGTGGATTTCAAGCCAAGTTTGGAGATAAATTGTCTTCTGTTTTAGATATTACTTATAGAAAGCCAACGCAATTTGGTGCTGCTTTTGAAGCCAGTTTTCTAGGAGGAAGTGCCGCGGTCGATTTAGTTTCAAAAAACAAAAAATGGTCAGCGGTAACTGGAGTGCGTTATAGAAATAATAGCCTTTTGGTAAACAGCCAAGATACAGAGACTAATTACAAACCGACTTTTGCCGACATTCAAACGAATATCAATTACGATATTTCTGAAAAGTGGCAAATGAGCTTTTTAGGAAATATTTCTCAAAATAAATATTCGTATGAACCTTTGGTGCGTCAAACTAATTTTGGTACAGCAGACCAGCCAATGGCGCTTTCAGTATATTATGACGGGCAAGAAAAAGATCAATACGATACTTATTTTGGGGCTCTTAAAACTACTTATAAAGCATCTTCTACACTTACTTTAAAATTAATTGGTTCTTTATTTCATACTACAGAAAAGGAGCATTTTGATATTTTGGCGCAATATCGTTTAGGAAGCGTAAACGCTGAAGATCCAGAAAATGCTTCTGCTATTGATTTTACGCGCGGAATTGGTTCTCAGCTAAATCATGCCCGTAACGATTTGGATGCTTTAATTGCAAATATTGAACTGAAAGGAATTCAGAACTGGAAAGAAAGCCAGTTAGAATTTGGTTTAAAATATACTAGAGAGTCCATTCGAGATCGAGTAGTAGAATGGGAGGTAATCGATTCTGCTGGATTTTCTATAAATCCGCCGTTGCTTATTCTTCCAAAAAATAATCAGCCCTATGCTCCTTACACTGGGCCACTTTTGCCGTATCAAGATATTCGTGCTACAAATTTTAATACCATAAATAGATTTTCTGGTTATGCGCAGTGGAATAAACAATCGGAAATTGGTTCAAGTCAGATTTGGTATCATTTAGGAGCGCGTTTTCAAGGATGGAATGTTTCGGGAGCAATAGAAGAAGGAAAAACACAATTTGTGGTAAGTCCGCGGGCGCAATTTGCAATAAAACCAGATTGGGATCGCGATATGGTTTTTAGAATTTCTGGAGGATTGTACCATCAACCGCCATTTTATAGGGAACTTCGAGATCTGGACGGCGTCGTAAATCCGAATGTAAAAGCACAAGAAGCGATTCATGTTGTTTTGGGTAACGACTATAATTTTAAAATGTGGAATCGCCCCTTTAAATGGGTGACGGAACTTTATTATAAATCACTTTCAGATGTAAACGTGTATTCTATTGATAATGTTCGTATTCGTTATGTTGCCAATAACAATGCAAAAGCATATGCGCAAGGTTTAGATTTTAGATTAAACGGCGAATTTGTACCAGGAACCGAATCTTGGATAAGTTTTGGATACATGAACACGGAAGAAAATTACGAAAACAAAGGATATATTGCCCGTCCGACAGATCAGAGATTAAAATTTGGGATGTTGTTTCAGGATTATATGCCGAACATTCCAAGTGTGAAAGTGTATTTAAATTTAGTCTACAATACAGGCTTGCCAGGCGGTGCGCCAGCTTACACAGATCCATACTTGTATCAAAATAGATTAAATGATTATAGAAGGGCAGATATTGGTTTTGCAAAAGTCTTTGTAGACAGCAGTACGCAGAACACAAAAACAGGCTGGCTAAAAAACTTTAAAGAATTGTCTTTGGGGTTAGAAATTTTTAATCTCTTTAATAATCAAAATGCGATTACAAATACTTGGGTTCGTGATGTGTATTCAAAAAATCAATATGCGATTCCAAATTATATGACTTCGAGGGTTTTTAACGTTAAGATTAATGCGAGGCTTTAATCTGCTCCGTGATCGGTTATAAAATTCAATAAAAACAAAAAATACAATCAAAAATAGTATATTTGATAATCGTATATAATCATTGTAGATGAAAAAGTATTTTAAATATATCGCCCTTATACTTATCGGAACAGTCATAAGCTGCCGAGAAGAAGTTCAAAAACCAAAAGTAAGTTACGGTGCTTCAAATAAAGTGAGCATTACTAAAACCGATACGACCCAGATTGAAATCGCCGATTTGCCAATTCAAATGGAAGGAACCAATTATTTAATTCATCCAGTTGGAGATTTAAGGGTTTTTGAAAGAGGATCTAAGGCAAGATTTGGTTCTTCGAGCGTTAATGATGTAAGTTTTACGATTTCTAATTTAGGTGAATATGAAATTACAGGATATCTTCAGAATTTAAAATTCCAAAAAGTTGATTCAGATTCTATCCGACCTTTATCAGATAAACCAGTTCTAATTTTAACGGCTACTTTTCTGAAAACCGTTGCAGATAAAACGCATAATAATGTTATGGTTTATACATTAACAGATTCGGATACTAATAAAGACGGGAAAATTGATACAAGCGATATTAAAACTTTGTACTTAAGCGATATCAGCGGTGAAAATTTTACAAAAGTTTCAGCCGATTTGGAAGAATTGGTAGATTGGAGTTTGATAGAATCTAAAAACCGTCTGTATTTTAGAACAATCGAAGACACTAACCAAAACGGACAGTTTGATAAAAATGATGTGTTGCACTACAACTATATAGATTTGGCTTCTAAAAAATGGGAAGTGAAGAGTTATAAACCTATCTAAGGTTCTGAGATGCTAAGATTCTAAGTTTTTTTCTTGCCACAGATTAAAGGATTAAAAAGATTTATAAAAAGAGAGGCTGTTTCAATAAGTTGAAACAGCCTCTCTTTTTTAAATTGCTTTTATTAATGAAAACAACGTTTTTTATTTTTATACATCAAGCCGTCATTCCGTAGGAATGTCTGGTCGGTAGAAAAATGATGACAAATCAATTTACGTTCCGTAGGAACATTTGATGTGTTGGATTGTCAAAAAAATGTCTAAATCAAACGTTCCTACGGAACGTAATTAACCAAAACAATATAATTTTTTCTACCGATGAAATGTTCCTACGGAACATAATCAAATCAGAAACGGGAAAAAAAAATCTTTCTCATCCTTTTAATCTGTGGCAAAAAAAAACTTAGAATCTTAGCATCTCAGAACCTTAGTATCTTTAAATTAATATATCGCTTTCAAGATCAGATTTCTCAATTTCGAAACCAAATCCTAAACGTTCAACCAATTCAATTACCAGTTTTTTATACCAGTTTTCAGATTTTGGGTGAATGTATATTTTTTCGATTAATTGGTTGATGTCGACGTTGATCTTTAATCCGTCGTTTAATTTGATGTCGCTTTTGGACGTATCACTCAGAATGCGGACTTCTCTCTCGTATTGAAAACTTTTTCTTTTAAATAAAAACGGAAAGAATAAATCATCAAACGGAATATATTCTTTTTTATAATCGATGTAATTTACTTCACCAATAAACTGGTCGAAATTGTTTTCTGGTTTTACTGCTTTTTGCAACCTTCCAATTGTAGATTGAATAGCTAAGCCTTCGTTATTTTTTGTGAAAATCTGCCACATGGCAAAAGATTCATATTCATTGATATGCCAGCTGCTAATGGCTACTTTTTCACGATGTGTTTTGTAGTAATTTAAAAATTCAGGATTATCTGCCGCTAGTTTTTTAATTTCTTCGTAAGTCGGTTCGCTAAAGGTGCCTTCGTATTGATCTTCAAACTTGTCGGAACGAGACATGAATAGTTTTTTAGAAAGTAAAAGGTCTAGAAATTTAGATAAATCAAGATATTTCCACACAATAGTATCAGAGTCATCTGGAAGTTTTATGTTGGGGTTTTTAAGATACATTTTGGGCAGAGTTACAAGTTTTGTTCTTAATCAACCTAAAGTTATAAAAATAAACACAGATTAAAGAAATTAAACTGAGTTTTAATATTTCCTTAATCTGTGTAAATTAATCTGGTGTTTGATGTGTTCTTACGATTCGAAAGACTGCATGGTTACCAGTTTATTGTAAGTTCCGTTGTGGGCAATTAATTCTTCGTGAGTTCCCTGTTCAACGATTTTTCCTTTTTGCATTACGACAATCACATCTGCTTTCTGAATAGTCGAAAGTCGGTGTGCAATTACAATTGACGTTCTGTTCTGCATCATGTTTTCTAATGCTACCTGAACAAATTTTTCACTTTCTGTATCCAAAGCCGATGTTGCTTCATCTAAAATCATAATCGGCGGATTTTTCAATACGGCACGAGCAATAGATAAACGCTGTTTTTGTCCTCCCGAAAGCTTGTTTCCACTGTCACCTATATTCGTGTAGATTCCTTGCGGAAGATCCTTTACAAACTCATAAGCATTCGCAATTTTAAGTGCTTCGATAATCTCGTCATCAGTAGCGTCTAATTTTCCTAAAGCGATATTTGCTTTAATGGTGTCATTAAATAAAATGCTGTCTTGCGTTACCAATCCCATCAGACTTCGAAGAGACTGCAGATTCATGTCCTTAATGTTAATTCCGTCAATAGAAATAGAGCCATCGTTAACATCGTAAAAGCGAGTCAATAAATTTGCTATTGTACTTTTTCCGCTTCCAGATTGTCCAACAAGAGCAACAGTTTGTCCTTTTTTTATTTGAAGAGAGAAGTCTTTTAAAACTGTTTCTTCTTCGTATTTAAAGTTTACATTTTGAACACTGATATTGTCATCAAAAGAAGTTTTTTCAATAGCATTTTCTTTAGAAACGATAGTGTTTTCTTGCTCTAAAATTTCAAGAACACGTTCTGCTGCGGCATTTCCTCTTTTTACTCCATACGAAGCTTTAGAAATGGCTTTTGCAGGAGTTAGAATGTTGTAAGCTAATCCCATGTAAGCAATAAATGCAGCGCCTTGTAGTGTTTTGTCAATCAAAACCATCTGACCGCCGTACCAAAGCAAAATGGCAATTACGGTAATTCCCATAAATTCACTTGCAGGAGAAGCTAAGTTTTGGCGGTTTCCAATACTATTTGATAAAGTGAAAAAGCGCTCTGTCGAGTTTTGAAAAACTTTATTAAAGTAATTTTCTGAATTATATCCTTTTACAACTTTCAATCCTCCAATTGTTTCTTCGATAGTAGAAAGGAACCTTCCTTGCTCTTCTTGGGCTTTGGTTGATTGTTTTTTAAGCTGTTTTCCGATCAATGAAATAATATATCCAGAAACAGGAATAAAAATGAAAACAAACAAAGTCAGCTTAGCACTAATGATAAGCATCGTGGTTATGGTAAAGATAATCGTTAAAGGTTCTTTTACAATAAGCTCCAAGATGGCCAAGAAAGAGTTTTGAACCTCGTTTACGTCAGCTGAAATTCTAGAAATTACGTCTCCTTTTCTTTTTTCAGAATAAAATGCTAAAGGAAGTTCTAATGTTTTTTTGTACAAAGCATTTCGCATATCCTTTAACACTCCGTTTCTAAGGAAATTGATAAAAAACATCGCCAAATAATCGGCTAAGTTTTTAAGTAAAAAGATCGAAATGATAATGGCAACCATTACCGACAAAACATAACCGGGTTCGTGGTTTTTTTGTGCAGTGGTAATGTAGTAAGCCAAATAGTTTTCGGCATATTCTTTTATTTTAAAAATGCCTTCGTAAACGGGCTCTATTTCTACTCTTTTTCCTTTTTCAAATAATACCTGAAGCATAGGAATTAAAGCCACAAACGAAAGTGTGCTGAAAAGCGCATACAAAACATTGAAAAAGATATTTAAGAATGCGTATTTTTTATACGGATATATAAAAGGAACTATTTTTTTGAAATTACTCATTTATTTTTCTTGATGTTATTTTCTTTTGGTTGGTCAGCTCTTTTGGGTTTTAGTATTTATTTTGAGCATGTAATTTTCAATGCACAAAATTAATCCAATTGAGGTGTTTTCAATTTCTTTTTAGTTTTTTTTATAAAAAAAACTCTGATTTACTTTCAAGATTGTAAACCAGAGTTCAAAGATATCGAACTTGTAATTCTGCATGCAATTTGCAAAATTGTATTAATTGAAAAATGCAGGTTTAATTTAACTGCATGTCTGCAATGATATTTTTAATTTTGTTGTCTAAGAATTTCTCTGCTTCATCAAAATCAGAAGCCGATTCAATTGCAGCATTTACACTGATATAGAATTTAATTTTAGGTTCAGTTCCACTAGGTCTAGCGCAAATTTTTGATCCATCTTCTGTATAATAAATCAATACATTCGATTTTGGAATTTCCATTGTCGATTCTGAACCGTCTAATAAATTCAAAGCAATAGATGATTGATAATCTTCAACCATAATAACTCTTTGTCCGTTAATTTCTTTTAAAGGATTTTCGCGTAAATCGATCATCATTTGGTTGATTTCTTGTAAACCTTCCATTCCTTTTTTAGTTAAAGAAACTAAGAATTCTTTGTAGAAGCCATTTTCAACATAAAGCTGTAAAAGTTCTTTATAAACAGAACTTCCTGCAGCTTTTGCCTGAGCGGCAACTTCGCATATTAATAAGGTAGCGGCAACAGCATCTTTGTCTCTAACGGCATCGCCAACCATAAATCCGAAACTTTCTTCACCACCACCGATAAATTCAAGCTCAGGAAAATCTTTGATCATTTTTGCGATCCATTTAAAACCAGTCAATCCTACTTTGCATTCAACACCATAACTTGACGCCAATTCCATCATCATTGGAGTAGAAACAATTGTTGAACCTACGAATTGTTTTCCGTTTAGTTTACCTGCTTTTTTCCATTGTTTCAATAAGAAAGAAGTCATTAAAACCATAGTCTGATTTCCGTTCAATAAAATCATTTTGCCATCGTTGTTACGAACAGCAACTCCCAATCGGTCGCAGTCAGGATCTGTTCCTACTACAATGTCAGAATTTGTTTTGTCTGCCAAAGCCAAAGCCATAGTCAAAGCTTCTGGTTCTTCTGGATTTGGCGATTTTACTGTAGGGAAATCTCCGTCTGGAACAGCTTGCTCAGGAACAATATGAACATTTTTATATCCAGCTTGCGATAAAACATCTGGAATTGATTTTATAGAAGTTCCATGCAGTGAAGTAAACACAATATGAAGATTGTCTTTGGCTTCAGCCGGAGTATTAAAACTTGCGTTTTCGATAGATGATTTTATAAATGCTTTGTCAAGTTCTGTATCAATGTACTCAATCAAACTTTCGTTTGCATTGAATTTAATTTTGTCGTAACCTAAGCTTTCAATTACATTGACAATTTCTTTGTCTTGTGGAGGAACAATTTGTCCTCCGTCTTGCCAGTAAACTTTGTATCCGTTGTATTCTGGCGGATTATGAGAAGCTGTTAAAACAATTCCACACTGGCATTTTAAATATTTAAGTGCAAAAGATAATTCTGGTGTTGGTCTCAAATCAGAGAACAAATACACTTGAATTCCGTTTGCTGAGAAAACATCAGCAACCACTTTTGCTAAAGTATTACTGTTATGGCGACAATCGTAAGCAATAACCACTTTTAAAGGCTCGTTTGGAAAAACTTTGTGCAGGTAGTCAGATAATCCCTGAGTATTTTTTCCAAGCGTATATTTGTTGATTCTATTATCACCAACGCCCATAACACCACGCATTCCTCCAGTTCCGAATTCTAAGTTTTTGTAAAAACTCTCTTCCAGTTCTTTTGGAGAAGTGGTCATTAATTCTTTAACTGCTGCTTGCGTTTCTTGGTCAAATGTTGGTGTTAACCATTCATTGACCGCGTTTAGTATGTTTGGTGCTATATTCATTTTTGATTTCGTTTTTATTTATTTAAAAATAGATTTTTACAGAGGGTTAATGGTGCTGTATGCAATATTTTTGTGTCTTATTTAAAAAACGGATTTTAAAAAAAAATACTGCATAAAGACAAAAAAATTAAAAATTAACCTCTCGAGCTACTTTGTAACGTGCTTCATTGCTTTTAGTTCTTAGAATAATTTCGCCTAAGAAACCTGCTAAAAATAATTGAGTGCCAAGAATCATTGTGGTTAAAGCAATGTAAAACCACGGATTGTTGGTAACCAAAGTATATTTCATTCCAGTATACATATGGTATAGTTTGGAAACGCCAATGTATCCTGCAGACAAAAATCCGATTATAAACATTAACGAGCCCATTGCACCAAATAAGTGCATAGGTCTTTTTCCGAATCTTGATAAAAACCAAATCGTAATCAAATCCAAGAAACCGTTTATAAAACGTTCCATTCCGAATTTTGTTTCACCATATTTTCTAGCTTGGTGAATGACTACTTTTTCGCCAATTTTTCCAAATCCAGCATTTTTGGCCAAAACCGGGATGTAGCGGTGCATTTCGCCAGAAACTTCGATGTTTTTTACCACGACATTTTTGTAGGCTTTCAATCCGCAGTTAAAATCGTTTAGCTCAACGCCAGAAGTTTTTCTAGCCGCCCAGTTAAATAATTTTGAAGGAAGATTTTTGGCCACAACAGAATCGTAACGTTTCTTTTTCCATCCAGAAACCAAATCGTATTTCTGATTTATAATCATTTCGTACAATTCAGGAATTTCGTCTGGACTGTCTTGCAAGTCGGCATCCATGGTAATAATAACATCACCTTTTGCTTTTGCAAAACCAGCATGTAAAGCTTGAGATTTTCCAAAGTTTTTCATGAAACGAATCCCTTTTACACTAGGGTTTTCGTTGGAGAAACCTTCAATAATCTGCCAAGAATTATCTGTACTACCATCATCTACAAAAATGATTTCATAAGAGTAATTGTTAGACTGCATCACTTTAATGATCCATGTGTACAGTTCTTTAAGTGATTCCTCCTCGTTTAGAAGCGGTATAAGTATAGATAAATTCATTTATATTTTTATTCTTGTGTAGATTTGCTTTTAAAAAATGCCGCTAAAATTAATCCTAAGATTGAATAGCCAATAATGCTGAAAATAAGAGCTTTTAATTGTTCAACAGTTGAGAAAGGATTGTTTTCTTTCATTTTAGCTAATGCTTCATTTATTTTCGCGGCTGGAGTTCCAAATTTCTGCAATGTTTCGGCCATGTATTTAACCAATAATTCGCTTATAGTTGTTTTTGCTTCAGGATCAATTACATTAAACAATACGATGCTGAACAAAGTAGAAATTGCGAGAGCAATTATTGTAGTTATAAAGAAGGTTGTAAAAGCGTCTTTAAAAGAGAAAAAACCATTGATGTCTTTTTTTGTTTTAGTAAGTAATAAGATTCCAATTACTACATAAATGACAAAACTTAGACCGCCAATCCAGCCTGAAACAAATAATTTTAAATCTACCGCATAGATAGTTGCTGTAATTAATGCCAGAATAATTCCTAAGATGATTCCGTAAGTAACGCCGTTCTTTTTTATAACTTCATTAATCATATTGTGATAGTTTTAAAATTAATCCACAAATATAGTAATTCCCCCTATAATCGGATATAAAAAAAGCTTTTCGAAATAAACTAAAAAAAAATAAGCTAACTGTTTGTTTATTAAAAAAGAATTGTAAATTTGCAC
Organism: Flavobacterium sp. LK-23; assembly: GCF_058135255.1. Taxonomy (NCBI): domain Bacteria; kingdom Pseudomonadati; phylum Bacteroidota; class Flavobacteriia; order Flavobacteriales; family Flavobacteriaceae; genus Flavobacterium; species Flavobacterium sp. LK-23. Next base: position 14,434 of record NZ_JBYUVT010000017.1, on the reverse strand, counting down.
ACTCAAAAATAATTAAATTTTTAAACAAAAAAGAGTAATGTTTGTTTATACCTTTTTCTAACCATGAAAAAGCTTCAAAATAAAAGTGCTCTATTAACAATAAATAAAAAGACAAGATGAAAAAAGGAGTTCACCCAGAAAATTACAGATTAGTTGCATTTAAAGACATGTCTAATGATGACGTTTTTATCACTAAATCTACTGCAGATACAAGAGAAACAATTGAAGTTGACGGAGTTGAGTATCCAGTTGTAAAAATGGAGATTTCTAGAACATCTCACCCTTTTTATACTGGTAAATCTAAACTTATCGATACTGCAGGACGTATTGATAAATTCAAAACTAAATACGCTAAACACGCTAAAAAATAATAGCTGTTTTACATTATACAAAAGCCTTCCAATTTCGGAAGGCTTTTTTTATGCGTTAAATATTACTTTTCGTTAAAGTGGTTTTTTACTAAACCGGTAAAATATTTGTAACTTTGGTGCCAGGTAACCAAATCAAATTTTAACAAACACTCAATTATTTATGAACTACATTCTTTTCGACGGTCCCGTTCGAAATGCTTTATTACCCTTTACTTTTACACGACCGGTAGCTGATATTTTGGTAGGAATCATGACAATACGCCAGAAATGGGAAAAATATCTTGGTTCGACAATCACTACTATAACAGAGGAATATTTATCGGAGAAATTTCCAATGGTTGAAATGGAGGAAAATGTAATGATCAATGCAGCGTATTTGCCAAATGATACTCTTGCAGAGATGGTTTCTAATTTAACAGAAAACCAAGCGATCTTTAAAGGTGAAGATGTAATTGCATTTTTTGCAAACGAAAACCAAGAAGAAGTCGATTTTGATTCTTATGAAATTATTCAGTATAATGAAGATTGTATTGCAATAGAGCATACTTGGGATATTTTCTCAAAAAACGATGCAGCGATTCGTCAAGATTTTAAATACTTGACAGAAGATCGTACTTCGCAACCCATTCCTAAAAGCGTTAATGTAATTGCTCCAGAAAATATTTTTATTGAAGAAGGTGCAAAACTAGAGTTTGTAACTCTAAATGCTTCAAACGGTCCTATATATATAGGTAAGAATACCGAAATTATGGAAGGAACTGTAATTCGTGGACCTTTTGCTTTATGCGAAAATGCAATGGTAAAAATGTCAGCGAAGGTTTATGGTGCAACGACTGTTGGGCCAGGATCGAGAATAGGCGGAGAAGTTAAAAACTCAGTTCTTTTTGCCAATTCAAATAAAGGTCATGAAGGGTTTTTAGGCGATTCTGTTTTAGGCGAATGGTGTAATATTGGAGCAGATTCTAATAACTCAAACCTAAAAAATAATTACGAAGAAGTAAAATTGTGGAGCTACGAAACAGAAGGTTTTGCTAAAACTGGACTTCAGTTTTGCGGTTTAATGATGGGAGATCACAGTAAATGCGGAATCAATACGATGTTTAATACAGGAACTGTTGTTGGTGTAAGTGCTAATATTTTCGGTTCTGGATTTCCTCGTAATTTTGTTCCTAGTTTTTCTTGGGGAGGCGCTGCAGGTTTTACAACTTACGTAACTAAAAAAGCTTTTGAAACAGCAAGGTTAGTGATGAGCCGAAGAAATGTAGAATTCGATGCAACGGAAGTTGCAATTATGGAGCATATTTTCGAAGAAACTAAAAAATGGAGAAAAGACTAATTTAATTAGGTAATTAGTCAATTAGGAAATTAGATAATTATAGCAAACCCGACAGGTTTTAAAAACCTGTCGGGTTTTGTTATTTTAAGGTTTTAGAGAATTTTCTAATTTCCTAATTGAAACATTTTCTAATTTTACTTATTTATCAATCTTAATAAAATCCCCTTTTAAGTTGAATTTTAATTCTAAACCATTGGTTAATTTTGTTTCATATCCAGAAGAACCAATTTCTATTTTGGTTACGTCTTCTTTAGGGAAATTTGCTTTTATGTAAGAAGCAATTTTTTTTGGGATAATAGATTTTGGAACTTTTCCAGTTTTAGCATCCACTTCTTTCCAGTTTCCTTTTTTGTCAAATTCAATTTCGATTTGATTGCTAAATTGCACTTTGTATTCTGTAGAAAGAATTTCTTTGTCTTCTAGTATATAGCTCGGTTTCTTAGATCCAAAATGGGTTTTTAAGAATGTTTGTGCATTGCCCGGTAAAGCTTCTTTTTTAATTACGGTTTTTTGTGCATTTGCAGAAAGTCCAAATAGTAATCCCGTAATTAAGCAGATGGTCAGTTTTAATTTCGTTCTCATATTTTGCTGATTTTTAAAATTATAGTACAAGTTAAGACTAAAATTTTGAAATTGGAAAATCTGGTCAGGTTTAAAAATCAATCAAGCTTCTTTTTTTTGCCACAGATTAAAAGATTAAAAAGATTTTTTTTTAGAATATGGATTCTTTAAAAAAAATAATCAGTAAAAATTCTTTAATCTGTGGCAAAAAAAAATATCTAATTAACACATTTCCAAAATTATCTAATTATCAAATTGGGACATTATCTAATTAAATCTATCTTTGCAGCACGAAAAAAAATGGGTAGTCAAATAAACGATTAACCGATTAAACAAATTAACAAACATAAATGATTACAGTTAACGATATTTCGGTTCAGTTTGGCGGAACTACACTTTTTAGCGATGTTTCTTTTGCTATAAATGAAAATGATAAAATTGCCCTTATGGGTAAAAATGGTGCGGGAAAATCGACACTTTTAAAGATAATTGCGGGTGTAAACAAACCTTCAACTGGAAGTATCTCTGCTCCAAAAGAAGCTGTAATCGCTTACTTGCCACAGCATTTGCTTACCGAAGATGGTGCAACGGTTATGGAAGAAGCATCAAAAGCTTTCAGTGAGATTTTTACAATGAAAGCTGAAATCGATGCTATTAATGAGCAATTGACAGTTCGTACAGATTATGAAAGTGACGAATACATGAAATTGATCGAAAGAGTTTCTGACTTAAGCGAAAAATTTTATGCAATTGAAGAAGTAAACTACGAAGCTGAAGTTGAGAAAATTTTGGTTGGTTTAGGTTTTGAACGTGAAGATTTTGGACGTCAAACTTCTGAATTTTCAGGAGGATGGAGAATGCGTATCGAATTGGCTAAAATCCTATTGAGAAAACCTGATTTGATTTTGCTAGATGAGCCAACGAATCATATGGATATTGAAAGTATTCAGTGGTTAGAGGAATTTTTGCTAAACCAAGCTAAAGCTGTAGTGGTAATCTCGCACGATAGAGCTTTTGTTGATAATATCACCAATCGTACTATTGAGGTTACAATGGGAAGGATTTATGATTATAAAGCAAAATATACTCATTATTTAGAATTAAGAAAAGATCGTAGAATTCACCAGCAAAAAGCATATGATGAGCAACAAAAAATGATTGCAGAAAATCGTGCTTTTATTGATCGTTTCAAAGGAACATTCTCTAAAACAGATGCCGTTCAGTCTCGTGTAAAAATGCTTGAAAAATTGGAAATTGTTCAGGTTGATGAAGTAGATACATCGGCTTTACGATTAAAATTTCCGCCAGCAGCACGTTCTGGGCAATATCCTGTTATTGTAAAAGAAATGTCTAAAGCTTATGGTGATCATGTTGTTTTTAAAGATGCAAACATTGTAATCGAGCGTGGACAAAAAGTAGCTTTCGTTGGAAAAAATGGTGAAGGAAAATCGACAATGATTAAAGCGATTATGAAAGAAATTGGTGTTGATTCTGGAAGCGTAGAAATTGGTCATAATGCACAAATCGGATATTTTGCTCAAAATCAAGCTGCTTTATTAGATGAAAATGCTACCATTTTTGAAACAATCGATAGCATTGCAGTTGGTGATATCAGAACACAAATCAAAAATATTTTAGGGGCTTTCATGTTCCAAGGTGATGATATTACTAAAAAAGTAAAAGTGCTTTCTGGAGGAGAGAAAACTCGTTTGGCAATGATTAAATTGTTGTTGGAGCCAGTTAACTTATTAATTCTAGATGAGCCTTCGAATCACTTGGATATGAAAACCAAAGACATCATTAAAGATGCTTTACGCGATTTCGACGGAACTTTGATTCTGGTTTCTCACGACCGTGATTTCCTTGACGGATTAGCGACTAAAGTTTTTGAATTCGGAAATAAAAGAGTTAAAGAACACTTTGAAGATGTTGCTGGTTTCTTAGCGCATAAGAAAATGGATTCTATGAGAGAGATTGAGAAATAGTATTTTTTCAATATAATTTTCAAAGGGCATAAGTTTATTCTTATGCCCTTTTTCTTTGTTGCAATATTCGTAACAGTATTTTAATGCAATTTTTTTTACATAAAATGTCTTTTTTTGTTACTTTAGTGTTCTCATTTCGTGTTGACTATAAGTAATTAAGTTTTTTGATCAAGAATAGAACGCTGATTTTTAAATCACTATATAAGCATTACTGTTTCATTTAATTTAAGCCTATGAGTAAAAGTCTACTATCGCCATTTTTTTTCCTTTTTTTTATAACCCCATTTTTTTTATATGCCCAAGGAGATGTGAATCAAGGAGCTGATAAAAAAGAAAGTGAAGAAGTAAAATATCCGCAATTTCAATTAAAAGGGCTTCTTCAAGCAAGATATCTAGAGAGTTTTGGAGATAATGTAGATGTTTTAGGAACGCATCATTCAACGGGAGATGCAGTTCAGAGTACTTTTGACATAAAAAGAATGCGAGTTGGTTTAAATACAAAGTTAAGCGAGACTACAGAAATTGTAATTCTGGTCAATTTAGCCGATTTTAAATCTGATCCAAAAGGAAAAGTTCTTGAAAATGCCTACGGTAAATATACTTTTAATAAATATATAGCTTTAACAGGAGGGCAATTTCGTCCAGCATTTGGTCTTGAGGAGCTTGTTCCGGTAGATATTATTAAATCTTTTGATTTTTCGAATCAGTATTATGAATTTGGAAAAAATGGATGGACAAGTTTTCAAATAGGAGCATCAGCGACAGGAGGTTTTGATATTGGGAAAATCCCAGTGAATTATGCGGTTTCTATTTTGAATGGAAATGGGAAAAATGTAGAAATGGATAAAGATAACGGAAAACAATATTCCTCAAGATGGGTTTTTGGTTTGTCAAAAGAGCATAAAATTAATCTGGGTTTAAACGGAGGTTTCGGGAAAGTCTTTAAGGAAGATGTTTTTGCATTAGGAGCAGATATTACCAGTGATTTTAAAATAACCGATAGACTTAGTTTTGATTTGCAGATAGAATATAAGCAAGGAACAAACCATAGTTTATATTATTCTTTGCCAGTTGCTAGCCGTACAGATAATGTTGCAGATTATCAAATGCGCGGAATCTATTTTCTGCCGAATTTTAGATATGAAGTAGATTATAAAAAACTTACAGCATTTGAAATTTCTTGTCGCTACGAAACTTTTGATCCGAGCTACAAAATCGATTCAAATGTACGCACCACTTATACGCCAATGGTTAGTTTGGAATTCGGGAAATCGTATACAGGACGTATCGAGATGGGATTTGAAATTGACCGATTTGATAAAAGCATTCCAGATACGTCAACCTACAACGATAATTTATTTTTAATTCAGTTACAGCTCAGAATTTAATTCACTTAATCTTTGTTTTTATGAAAGAAGTAAAAATTCCACAGACCCTAATTACGTTGGCAGTTTTGGTTGCCATTTGGTTTGTTCCTGCTCCAGAAGGGGTTGTAACAGAAGCTTGGCATTTATTTGCCATTTTCGTAGCCACTATTTTAGGAATTATCTTAAAAGCGGCTCCGATGGGAACAATGTGTATGATTGCAATTGCTTTAACGGCGATGTCTCAGGTTTTGGCTCCAGGAGATCCTGGAAAATCGATCACATTAGCATTAAAAGGATTTGGTGATAAAGTAATCTGGCTGATCGGAATTTCATTTTTTATAGCAAGAGGATTTATAAAAACAGGTCTGGGAAACAGAATTGCTTTTTTATTTATAAAAATATTCGGAAAAAGTTCTTTAGGACTCGCGTATGGTTTAGGATTGGCAGATTTGGTTTTAGCGCCAGCTGTTCCAAGTAATACGGCTAGAGGAGGAGGAATTGTTTATCCGATCATGAAATCAATGTCGATGAGTTTTGGTTCAATGCCAGATAAGCCAGAAACGCATAGAAAATTAGGGGCTTATTTAACTTTAAATAGTTATAATATGAATCTGATTGCTTCTTCGATGTTTTTAACAGGAACAGCGAGTAATCCGATGTGTCAGAAGTTTGCGCTTAATTTAGGAATAAAAATTAGCTGGATGTCTTGGGCGGCGGCTGCAATTGTTCCGGGGTTGTGTGCTTTTATTGTAATTCCGTTTGTGCTGTATAAAATTTATCCTCCAGAATTAAAAAAGACTGGAGATGCGCCGCAGATAGCAACACAGAAATTGAAAGAAATGGGGGCAATAACTAGAGATGAATGGATGATGTTGCTGACCTTTTTTATTCTGCTTTTTCTCTGGATGACAGGGGATCTGCTTTCTATCGATGCAACAACAACAGCTTTTATCGGATTGGTGATTTTACTTTTAACTTCAGTTTTGACATGGGATGATGTAAAAGCTGAAAAAGGTGCTTGGGATACCATTGTGTGGTTTTCTGTTTTAGTAATGATGGCCAGTTCACTTAATGAATTAGGCTTTATCGCGTGGTTTAGCGATTTAGTAAAAGCAGAAATTGGCGGATTAAGCTGGCAGATGGCTTTTCCGATCATTATATTGGTATACTTCTTTAGTCATTATCTTTTTGCAAGTGCAACTGCGCACGTTGCAGCAATGTACGCAGCCTTGCTTGGTGTTGGTGTTTCGCTGGGAATTCCGGGATTATTGCTAGCATTTATGCTTGGTTTTGTGGGATCTCTTTACGGAACTTTAACGCACTATGGTCACGGTCCGGCACCCGTATTTTTCGGGAGCGGTTACGTTGACCTAAAGAGCTGGTGGGTCAAAGGGCTTATAACGGGTTTGGTTATGCTCTTTATTTATATGGTAATAGGAGGATTGTGGCTCCGAGTAATTGGATATTTTTAGATTCTAATTCCTGGAGGAAGTAATTCTTTATATCTAGGGTTTTTTTTGAAAAATGAAACAATCTTTGGGTGAATAGGAACTACTCTGTAATTTTTTTCAGAACTTAAATCTAATATATTTTTAAGAAGCATGTTGATCGTTTCTTCGTTTTCGTATGAATCTGGTTTATTGATCTTGGTTAAAAAGATTTTTTTTTCTTGAAATGAATACTCAACTGCTAACATTCCTTCAGGGATGACAGTTTCAAATTGGCGTGCAAAAGTGTTGTCTTTGATTTCCATAGTTACAGAAGATTCCATAGTAATTTCTTGTTAGGTTATTGGTAAATAGTGAATTTGGGACTCGAAATTTTATTGAAAGAAAATTCTTTATAAGTTTTAAGTTCAAGAAATATTTCGAATTGCAAAGGTAATCATTTGATTTTCAATAATAAATTATTTTTTGCAGCTATAAACTTTAAGTTTTTGTTTTGAACTTGGATTTTTTTTGAATTGCTATAAAATAGGTCTGAAATTTGATTATCATGACATTAAAAAAAGTAACTTTATTTTTTAGAATAAATATCTTAATGGTAATTTCATTTTAATGTTATGAGTAAAATTCCAGTTTATTTTATGCCAGGTTTGGCTGCGAGTTCATCTATTTTTGAAAGAATAAAATTGGATGAAGATACTTTTGAAATGCATCTTTTGGAATGGGAAATTCCACATCCGAAAGAATCTTTGTCAGATTATGCACTTCGAATTAGTAAAAACATAAAACACGAAAATCCTGTTTTGGTCGGAGTTTCTTTTGGCGGAATTCTAGTTCAGGAAATTTCGAAACATATAAAAGCACGAAAAGTTATTATTATATCGAGTGTAAGAAGTAATTTGGAGTTCCCGAGAAGAATGAAAATAGGGAAGAGAACAAAAGCTTACAAACTAATTCCGATGCAGTTAATTCTTAATATTGAGAAATTGGCTAAATTTTCATTTGGCGAAAAAGTCAATAAACGTATTAAATTGTACGAGAAATTTTTATCTGTACGGGATTTGGGTTATTTACAGTGGGCGGTAGAAAGTGTAATATTATGGGATCGCGATAAAATTGATGAAAATGTAGTGCATATACACGGAGATCAAGACGAAGTTTTTCCGATTAAATATATCGATAAATGCATTTTAGTAAAGGGCGGAACTCATATTATGATCTTGAATAAGTACAAATGGCTGAATGAGAATTTGCCTTCTATTATACTTGAGTAAAATTCCAATTTTAAAAATTCCAAATTCCAATACTTTGAGGATTTGTAATCTTTGTCAAAGTTTAAAAACTTTGACAAAGATGTATTTAAGAAAATTTGCACGCAATCTTGTCATTTCGACCGTAGGGAGAAATCTTCGCAAGTAACTCCACAAAGTAATTCGAAGAAAAATATGAGAATCAGTATAGTAGCTTTGCTTTTGATTTTAGCAGGATGTAAATCTCCAAAGAAAGATTACGATTTTACATTTTTTAAATGGAATATCCATGAATCTTATTATTTGAAGTTTAATTCTTCTGATACGCTCTATTGTGTAGATGCTCATGGAATTAAGTTAGAGACTTTTTTTGCAATTTTAAATAAAGAACAAAAAGAAAGAATTCAAAATATATTAGACACTATAACTTTTCCAAAGAATGATACTTTTGAAGATATAGTGTTTAATGATGGAGAAACTAATGCGTTCGTATTAAAGAATGGTAAGGAATCTAAAAAGATTAAAATTTATGGGATTTCTGGTCCTAAACAGTTTTGGCATTTTGGAGAAACATTGGATAAAATTAAGCTCAATCTTCAGTTTTTAAAAATAAATAAAAAAATAGATTTAAGAGAAATAAATAAAATGGTAATTTCAGAAGTTAAATTTTTGCCTCGTAAAAAAGATTCTCTAAAATAAATAGATTTACACAAAGGAACCACAAAGTTTTGTCCTCCTGAGCGAAGTCGAAGGATCGCATGCTAAATCCATTCAGTGTTTTCTTTACTTTGGGTGTCCTTCGACTTCGATCAGGAAGACATAAATTGAGCAAAATCTAAAATCTAAACTCAACAATCTAAAATAAAAAAATCCCAAACTCTTTTGGAATTTGGGATTTATAATATTGTAATTTAGAAAATTAGATTTTCTTCATTTGTTCTTTCATCATAGAGATTTGCTCTTTCAGCATACCTTGTTTGTCTAATTTTTTAGCTTCGTTTAATAAATTAGTCGCTTCCAATTTTCTTCTGCGAGACATTGCAACTCCTGCAAGGTTTAATTTAGCTACAGCCAAATCCATATCCATTGATAGTCCAAGTTCGATTGCTTTTTTGAAATGTTTCTCCGCTTGGTTGATATTGGTTTGAGATAACATGATACCTTGTAAATAATTTAAGTATCCTTGTTGTTTTCTTACTAATGCTCCTTCTGGATTTTTGATATATGATAACCATTTATTAGCACCTTCGAAGTCTTGTTTTCTTAATTTAAGGAAGGCTAAAAGGATAAATTCGTTTTTAAAATAAAGAAAAATCGGAATTGCAGTCAATAAGATAAGGAATATACCATTCCCAATATTACTTTCTGTAAATTGCCAAACGCCCGCCACTACAAGAAGTCCGGCCAAAATAAGTTTAATATTCTTGTGAAACATAATTATTGTAAATTTGTGATTGCAAAGATAGTAAAAGGAATTAAAAATATTTTTATAAAAGTACTTGCCAGAAAAAAAAGTCTTTGTATATTTGCACTCGGTTTTTGAACAACGATATCCAAAACCAAATAAACGAGTTAATAGATACCATTTTTAAAGATACAAAGCAATGAGCAAAAGAACGTTTCAACCATCGAAAAGAAAAAGAAGAAATAAGCACGGATTTATGGACAGAATGGCTTCTGCGAATGGAAGAAAAGTTCTAGCGCGTAGAAGAGCAAAAGGAAGACATAAATTAACTGTTTCTAGCGAGCCTAGACACAAAAAATAATGTTTGTATAAACATACATAAGGCGATTACTTTTTTAGTATCGCCTTTTTTTATACCTTGTCGGTAAAAAATCTCTCAACTTTCTAGTTTATAGTGCACTAGAAAAGTTTTTTTAAATCGTAAACAACTACACAATACATACAAAATGCCTAAAGACACATCAATAAAATCAGTTTTAATAATAGGTTCAGGACCTATTGTTATTGGCCAAGCTTGCGAATTCGATTATGCGGGATCTCAATCTGCACGCTCGATTCGTGAAGAAGGAATTGAGGTTATCTTGATTAACTCGAATCCAGCGACGATTATGACCGACCCATCTATGGCCGATCATATTTATTTGAAACCTTTAACGACAAAATCGATTATTGAAATTCTTAAGGAACATCCGCAAATTGATGCTGTTTTACCAACAATGGGAGGACAAACAGCCTTAAACTTGTGTTTGGAAGCTGAGGAAAAAGGAATCTGGCAAGATTTCGGAGTGAGATTAATCGGTGTTGATGTAAATGCTATTAATATTACAGAAGACAGAGAGCAGTTTAAGCAGCTTTTAGAAAGAATTAATGTGCCAACTGCACCTGCAAAAACAGCTACTTCTTACCTTGAAGGAAAAGAAATCGCTCAGGAATTTGGTTTCCCGCTTGTAATTCGTCCATCGTTTACACTAGGAGGAACTGGAGCAGCTGTGGTTTACAAAAAAGAAGATTTTGATGAGCTTTTAACTCGCGGACTTGAAGCTTCTCCAATTCACGAAGTTTTAATTGATAAAGCGTTAATGGGATGGAAAGAATACGAGTTAGAACTTTTAAGAGATAAAAATGACAATGTTGTAATTATCTGTTCTATCGAAAACATGGATCCAATGGGAATCCATACTGGAGATTCGATTACGGTTGCGCCAGCGATGACATTATCTGATACAACTTTCCAAAAATTACGTGACTACGCTATCTTAATGATGAGAAGTATCGGAAATTTTGCTGGAGGATGTAACGTGCAATTCGCAGTTTCGCCAGACGAAAAAGAAGATATCGTAGCAATCGAGATCAACCCTCGTGTATCTCGTTCTTCTGCTTTAGCATCAAAAGCAACTGGATATCCAATTGCAAAAATTGCTTCTAAATTAGCTTTAGGATACAACTTAGATGAATTACAAAACCAAATTACAAAATCGACTTCGGCTCTTTTCGAACCAACTTTAGATTATGTAATCGTAAAAATACCACGTTGGAACTTCGATAAATTTGAAGGTTCAGACAGAACTTTAGGTCTTCAGATGAAATCTGTAGGTGAGGTTATGGGAATCGGACGTTCTTTCCAAGAAGCACTTCACAAAGCAACTCAATCTTTAGAGATTAAGAGAAATGGTTTAGGAGCTGATGGAAAAGGATATAAAAATTACGAACAAATTATCGAAAAACTAACTTATGCAAGTTGGGATCGTGTATTCGTAATCTACGATGCCATTGCAATGGGAATTCCATTAAGTACCATTCACGAAATTACAAGAATCGACATGTGGTTCTTAAAGCAATACGAAGAGCTTTATACTTTAGAAAAAGAAATCTCAAACTACAAAGTTTCAAATCTTCCAAAAGAATTATTGCTTGAGGCAAAACAAAAAGGTTTTGCAGATAGACAAATCGCTCACATGATGAGTTGTTTAGAAAGTGAAGTGCACACTTTACGTATGAACATGAACATCAACCGTGTGTTCAAATTGGTTGATACTTGTGCAGCTGAATTTAAAGCTAAAACACCTTATTACTACTCAACTTTTGAGGCAGAAATCGAAAAAGCAAATGGAGAGCGTTATGTAGATAACGAAAGTGTTCTTACAGATAAAAAGAAAGTAATCGTTCTAGGTTCTGGACCAAACAGAATTGGTCAAGGAATCGAGTTTGATTACTCTTGTGTACACGGAGTTTTAGCTGCAAAAGAATGCGGTTACGAAACGATCATGATTAACTGTAATCCTGAAACAGTTTCTACAGACTTTGACACAGCTGATAAATTATACTTCGAGCCAGTTTTCTGGGAGCATATTTATGACATTATCCAACACGAAAAACCAGAAGGTGTAATCGTGCAGCTGGGAGGTCAGACAGCTCTTAAATTAGCAGATAAATTATCTAAATATGGAGTGAAAATCATCGGAACTAGTTTTGATGCACTTGACTTAGCTGAAGACAGAGGAAGATTCTCAGACTTATTGACTGAATTAAATATTCCTTTCCCAAGATTCGGAATCGCTGAAACGGCTGATGAAGCTTCAAAATTGGCAGATACTTTAGATTTCCCACTTTTAATTCGTCCTTCTTATGTATTAGGAGGTCAGGGAATGAAAATTGTAATCAACAAAAAAGAGTTGGAAGAGCACGTTATCGATTTGTTAAAAGCAATTCCAGGAAACAAATTACTTTTAGATCATTACTTAGCAGGAGCAATCGAAGCTGAGGCTGATGCAATTTGTGATGCTGATGGAAATGTTTACATCATCGGAATTATGGAGCACATTGAGCCTTGTGGAGTTCACTCTGGAGATAGTAACGCTACATTGCCTCCTTTTAACTTAGGAGAATTTGTAATGCAGCAAATTAAAGATCATACGCATAAAATTGCAAGAGCTTTAAAAACGGTTGGTTTAATCAATATTCAGTTTGCGATTAAAGACGATACAGTTTACATCATCGAGGCAAACCCAAGAGCTTCAAGAACGGTTCCGTTTATTGCAAAAGCTTACGGAGAGCCTTATGTAAACTATGCTACAAAAGTAATGTTAGGTCACAATAAAGTAACTGACTTCGATTTCAATCCGCAATTAAAAGGATACGCAATCAAACAACCGGTTTTCTCTTTTAGTAAATTCCCGAACGTAAACAAAGCTTTAGGGCCAGAAATGAAATCGACAGGAGAAAGTATCTTGTTTATTGATGACTTAAAAGACGATCAATTCTACGAATTGTACTCTAGAAGAAAAATGTATTTGAGTAAATAATCTCAGATTCTATTATAAAAGAAAAGCTCCAATGAAAATTGGAGCTTTTTGTTTTAGAATATTTTATTACTTCACAATAATCTTCTTTGAAGTATTGTTTATTTTTAAAATATAATTTCCTGGAACTACATTTGATACAGAAATAACATTGTTTTTTACATCTGAAGATTTATAGCTTTTAACGTTTCTTCCTGTCACATCATACAAATCAATAGTTTCGATTGTAACATCGCTACCATTTTCAATGTGTACCAAATCTGTTGCTGGGTTTGGATATACTGCAAGACCTTTTTCAGTTTTTTTGATATCACCTAAACCTAAAGTTGGAGATGTGATTTTAATAACTTTTTTAGAGCTAGAGCTTGTACTAACGTAAAGAGCTCCATCATAAATTGCCATTTGAGCAGGATAGTCGTTGATACTCAATTTGATAAAAAGTTCTTCGTCTCCATCTACTCCTCCAGCAGGGAAACGGTAAATATTTCTTAGAGAACCTGTAGAAATATACAAATCGCCATTTCCTGCGACAACTAAGTTCGTCGGGTTGCTAATTCCTGAAATTAATGTACTTACGACACCTGCTGGTGTGATTTTTTTAACTACACCATCTAGTTTGTCAGCAACAAGTAAATTACCTGATTTGTCAAATGCTAAACCATTAGGCTGGGAAAAATCTGTAGCAAAAGTTGAAGTTACTCCTGCAGCAGTTCTTTTTTTGATGTTTCCTGAATTTGATTCAGAGTAAAATACATTGTCGTCTGCATCGATGGCAATTCCGTAAGGGCTTCCACTTGCTGGATACGCTGTAACTACTCCTGATGGTGTGATTTTTTCTATTTCCTGAATGAAACCAGAGCCTGCCATCCAAAGATTTCCACTCTTGTCAAAAGCAATTTGTTGTGGTGTACCATTTACTGTTGCAAAATTGCTTTGTACTAATTGAGGTGTAACTTTTGTTACTTTGTAAGTGTAGAAATCAGCAACAAATAAATTTCCAGAAGCATCAAAAGCAATCCCGGTTGGAGTGTTAAATCCTGTAGTTACGTAATCGGTTGGAGTTTGTGCATTTGCGCCAAATGCTGATAATAATGTAAAGAGTAAAATTTTTTTCATATAGTATATTTAGGGTTTGGTCAAAGATATAATTTTAAGTGAATAAATTATTTTTTTTGTAAGAAAATATATTTTGAAGATTGTATTTTTAATTTACTATACTATTGAGACACTTTTGTTTAGTTAAAAAGAAGTCTGATTTTAATGCTAACAATTGAAATTTTGTCTAGTCCTGAAAAAGTGATACAGGATTAATAAAAAATAAAAATACAATTTTAGACAGTAGTAAACTCATGTTT
>NZ_JBYUVT010000016.1:0-129694 GCF_058135255.1 Flavobacterium sp. LK-23 | reverse complement strand
AAATGCATAGTCATACTTTGTTTTTCTTTCCATAAAAAATGCCCCAAATAGTGTCTAACTTTTTGGGGCATGTTCATAATAATCTGTGGCTTTTTTTAATAAAAACTTTGCGTTTTAGCGACTTTGCGAGATTAATGATTATGCCTTGCGTATCAAAGGAATCAATTTTGTACCAATTAATTCAATGGCATTCATTAATTGTTTGTGTGTCAATCCCGCATTGTCCATTTGGAAAGTGAATCGATCCACACCTCCAAGAGCCTGGCTGTGGCGAAGAATTTTCTCTGCAGCTCTTTCTGGACTTCCTACAATTAGAACGCCTAAATCATCAATTAAGCCATCAAATTTGCCTTTGGTTACAGGAGGCCAACCTCTTTCATATCCTAATTTTGTCCATAATTCGGCATAACCAGGATAGTATTCTTCAATTGCTTTTTCCGTTGTTGTACCAACATATCCAGGCGAATGCAAGCCTACTTTTAATTCATTCGGTTTATAGCCTGCTGCTTTTCCTGCTTCACGATATAAATCGACTAAAGGTTTAAAACGATGTGTTTGTCCGCCAATAACGGCAACCATTAACGGAAGTCCTAATGATCCAGCTCTTATAAAAGATTCTGGTGTTCCGCCAACACCAAGCCAAATGGGCAGTTTTTCTTGTAAAGCTCTTGGATAAACAGGTAAATTATTTAAAGCAGGGCGAAATTTACCTTCCCAGCTTACAAATTCATTATCTCTAATTTTAAGCAGCAGTTCGAGTTTTTCTTTAAAAAGAGCATCATAATCTCTCAAATCATATCCAAAAAGGGGATAAGCTTCAATCGCAGATCCTCTCCCGACAACAATTTCGGTTCTTCCTTTCGAAATCAAATCTAAAGTTGCAAAACTCTGATAAACCCTCACTGGATCTGCTGCACTTAAAACGGTCACAGCACTTGCCAGTCGGATATTTTTTGTTCTAGCCGCCGCTGCACTCAAAATAACAGCTGTAGCAGAATCTAAAAACTCTTTTTTATGATGTTCTCCAATTCCGAAAACATCAAGCCCAGCCTGATCTGCAAATTCAATTCGCTGCAGAAGCTGTTCCATAGCATCAACACTGCTCAGTGTGTTGTTATCGCCATACATCGCCGAAGCAAAACTGTCTATTCCTATTTCCATGTCTTTAAATTTCAATATTTAAACTCCAAACTCCACAATCTAAAATCCACAATCTACAATCTAAAATTTTTTTAATGTGAGAAACCAAATGAAATACTGATAATGATAATCATGATTACAATCAATGTAATACCAACGTACAAGTAATCTTTTTCCAATAAAAATGAAAATAGCGAAAGCAATACACGTAAAACAGGTGTCATGAACAAGAAAATAATTCCTGTAAATATTAACGATTCTCCGTTTCCTTGAATTGCACCATTGTAAATAGCGGTAATTACTTCAAATATATTTCGGTCATTTTCTTTAAAAACAGAATAATCTTCAATTTGGCTTCCGTTGTGAATTAAATATACAATTCCGCCAATAAAAGCAACCGATAACGAAATCCAAACCCCATAACGAAGCAGGTTTCCTATAATAGTTTGAAAATCTTTTTCTCCAAATTTTTCTTCTTGTACCATATTAGATTTTTCCATTTAGTCCGTTATAAATCATGTTTATTGCCAAAACAAAAATCAGGCAGGCAAAAAATATTCTCAATTTCTTCGGATTCGTTCTTACTAAGATTTTTGCTCCAGCCATTGCTCCAAACAAAACTCCAATTACAACCGGCATACAAATTCCAGGTTCGATATATCCTTTTTGAATATAAATTACAGAACTTGCCATTGCCGTAACTCCCATCATGAAATTACTGGTTGTGGTTGAAACTTTAAACGGAACACGCATAATATTATCCATCGCGATTACTTTAAAAGCACCAGAACCAATTCCGAGAAGACCCGACATCATTCCCGCAACTCCCATCATACTAAAACCGCCAATAACATTTTTGGTTCCGTACTTTATCACTTCTCCATCATGAGCAGGATAAGTTCCGTCTAATTTAAGTTTTTTAGCTAGCGGACTAGATTCTAAAACAATGTGTTCTTCTTTCTTTCGAAGCGAATTAATGGCAGAAAAAATAAGCGTTAAACCAAATAAAACCGCAATAAAAGAAGTAGGGGCGATAGTAGAAAGTAAAGCACCGCAAACGGCTCCGATAGTAGTAGCGATTTCGAGAAAAATTCCCATTCGCATGTTGGTAATTCCTTCTTTTACATAAGCAGCTGCAGAACCTGAAGAAGTGGCGATAACGGAGACTAAAGCAGCTCCAATAGCATAATGAATATCGACACCAAGAAGAATAGTAAGAAGCGGAATAATAATGATACCGCCTCCTAAGCCTGATAATGAACCAATAAAGCCTGCTAAAAAGGCACCCAGAATCATAATCAGCGTAAAGGTAAGTATTGTCATTTAAGATATGTTTTTGTAATGGCTAATTTACGAATACATATTTGTTCGAAATAGCTTTATGACCTTAAATATACCTTAAAAATTTTTTTAGTACTCAGTGTTTAGTATTCAGTGTTCAGTTTTTTAGTATTCAATCTCAGTTAGGTTAAGAGTCGAGAAGCTTTGTCAAAGTTTTAAACTTTGACAAAGCTAGCCTTTCTTACCGCAAAGGCTGCAAACTGCGACTGTACACTGCGACTAATAAACTGATCACTAAAAAAACTGAATACTGAACACTGAGACTGAACACTAAAAAAAACGGTATATTTGGAATCCTAATGAACTAAAACAGCAGTATTGAAGAATAAAATCCTCACGTATTCCTTAACGCATCACAAGAGTTTATTTTCGTACGCAGATCAGAAAGAGTACTTCTATATCCAGACGAGTGAGCATCCTTACATTACCGAGCCTTATCGTGCCGAAAGCTATGCAATTGAGTTTCTAAGAAAAGGAAGTATACTCATGCATACTGGGCTCGAAACAAAAGTGGTTCATGCTCCAGCTATTATTGCTTTAGGGCCTTCGGTAATAAGAAGTTTTTCTAAAAATGAGGACGAAATTCTAATTGACATCATATTTTTTAAACCGCAGTTTTTTCTAGAAAATCAAGCAAATGTGTTTTTTCTAAATCAGTATGTTTTCTTTGAAAACAGCCAAAACCATCTTTCTCCGCTTGTTAAAACAGATAAAAACAAGTTTGAACGTATTTTTAATTTAATTAAAGAAGCATCAGAAAACAGATCTAAGAATCAAGCTTCTATTTTGAGAAGTTATTTGTACATTTTAATTTATGAAATTGATGGTATTCAAAAAGAAAAAATTCCCACAGAAGTACAAAGCCCTTTATATGAAAAGTTTAAAGAGTTGCTGTTTAAAGATTTTCTAAATTTCAGAACTGTACAGCATTATGCAGATGAATTAAATGTAAGCCGAAAATATTTGTCTGAAGTTATTAAAAAGCACAGCGGTAAGACTGCGATTGACTGGATTAGCGAAATGGTAATTCTGGAAGCTAAAGTTTTGTTGCAAAATAAAAAAATGTCCATCAATCAGATCAGCGATTTACTTCATTTTTCTGATCAATCTGTTTTTGGACGATTTTTTAAAAACTATGAAGGTATTTCGCCTTTAGAATATCGAAAAAAACAGATCGATTAAAATCATTCAGCGGACATTTTGCACAAAACAGAAGCCTTATCGCTCTTTTTTTAGACTAACATTCGGTGCAATTTTGCTTTTTATTTTTAAAGAAAAGAAATGAGTAAAATTGCAAAATTTGTTGTCATAATCAACGATAATGTCTTTTGGATGGAAGACAAAGCCGTTCAATTCTATACCAATTTATTTAAGGAAAAAGAGTTAGGAGAAAAATATGCCGAAGAGCATCTTTCGAAAAAAGAGTTGTTTCGAATTCAGAATGATTTTTCGATCGAGATTCTGATGGCTCATCTTGGCGAAACTCCGCAAGCGTATTTAAAATTAGATTCATCGAGAATACGAAATGAAAACCTTGGAGCGTCAAAAGCAATCAATCTGAGTGAGATTGTGTATTTTGATGAAGAAGATTTAAAAGTGCTTATTAAACGTGCCGAAGAAATTGCTTCTCAGCGAAAACACGATTTAATTTGGGTAAGCGCTTTTACCGTAGATACTGCTTTGATCGATATTTTACGATCATTAAATTACGAAGAATCTGATGGGAAAGAAAGTATAGAAGATCAATTTCCAAAACGAATTTATTTCCGAAAAAAGATGTGAATAGATATTTTTTAAGCTGAACTTTTTGAAGCGATTAACTTTGTCAAAGTTTAAAACTTTGACAAAGTTTCTAGAACGCTTTTATCCAAAATTATATCCTATTGTCAACGGCATAAGATGTTTTACCAATATTGGCAAGCAGTAAAGCCGCTGCACAACTTGTCCAAACCGAATAGTCGAAAGGCGCTTTTACAGAAACAGAAACCGACATAGCAAATGCAAAAAAGAACATTAAAAGGGTAGTTCCTAAAGCGGCAAGTCTGGTTTTGAAACCAAATAACAATAATAGGCTTAGTAAAACTTCAAAGAAAGTGGCAATTCCTGCGAGGACTTCTGCTGTGGCTTTGTTGGCAAAAGAATTTAGAGATTGGGTGTAGAGTACGAAGTTTTCCCAATTTCCCCAGGCAACCGCGTGAGATCCTGGTGCGCCCCAAACTCCAAATCGGTCTGCTACGGCCGAAAGCATTGTGATTCCTAAAACTATTCTTAAAATTAAACCTGCTTCTAATATTGTGATATTTTTCATTCTATAATTAATTTTTGATTTGAAGATGTTCTAGGTTCTTCTTAACCAAAGTTTTGTTTCCAACTACTTTAAAACCAAGTTTTAAATACAGTTTTTTAGCACTCGGATTGTCTTCCTCAACCAGCAGACCTAAAACCTCTTTATTTTTATGAACGTATTTATCTATCAAAAATTGCAATAATCGAGAACCAATTCCTTTTCCCTGATATTTCGGATTCACGCCCAACGAATCTATATAATATTCGCCTTCACGGGTCTCAAATTCAGGATCAAATTCAGGATTATAATGTTTTCTAACATATTCAATAATAGGATTTCGTAATTCTTCAATGTCAGCACCATTATAAATGTTTACGGCACCAATGATTTCATTATTCTCTTCGGCCACAAAACAGTTTTGATAGGAATATTGATTGTTTTCACTTTCGACGAAATGCTGCAGAAAGTCTTTCGCGGAAGCGTAATCTTCCTTTGCAATAAATTTGTAGATAATGTCTTCCATTGCTAACAATAATATAGGAGCAATATATTTTGAGTCTGATTTTTCGGCTTTTCTGATATTCATAAGTAAAGTGTTTTTACAAATTTAAGGCTTTATTTAAATACCTAGCCCCGATAACTATTGGGATTATGTGTTTATTTCTTAGAAAGCATTAAATAAAACCTGCGTAAAAAAACTTAGCCTCTCAGCAACTTAGAACCTTAGTATCTTTGAAAAAAATATACAAATATACGTTTGATATATACCAATTTTGAGATTTCAACTCGTCTTATCTTTGTAGTATAGTTTTAATTTAAATATTAAAAAGAAATGAAAGCAATAGGATTTAAAACCTCATTACCCATAGAAAACCCAGAAAGTTTTATCGAATTTGAAGCCGTAAAACCAATTCCTGGACCACACGATTTATTAGTTAAAATTGATGCGATTTCAGTAAATCCAGTCGATTTTAAGATTCGCCAGAGCAGCGCAAAAGATACCGTTCTAGAAACTCCAAAAATTATAGGCTGGGATGCTGTTGGAATCGTTCAAGCTGTCGGACAAGACGTTACTTTGTTTGAAGTAGGCGATCCCGTTTATTATGCTGGAGATATTACCAAACAAGGTAGCAATGCAGAGTATCAGATTATAGACGAAAGAATTGTAGGCAGAAAACCAAAAGCATTAAGTATTGAAGAAGCTGCTGTAATTCCGTTAACGGCTTTAACCGCTTGGGAAATTCTATTTGACAGAATCAGAATTAGTGCAGATAAAGATAAAGGAAAATCAATTTTAATTATTGGTGGAGCAGGAGGAGTTGGTTCAATTGCCATTCAGCTAGCCAAGAAAATTGCTGGCTTAACTGTTATCGCAACAGCGTCGCGTCCAGAAACGATTGCTTGGTGCAAACAGCAGGGAGCTGATTTTGTTGTAGATCATAAAGATTTGGTTTCATCTGTTCGAGAAGCTGGTTTTGAGTACGTTGACTTTATTTTAGATTTCGTAGACACCAATGCTTATTGGGATACAATGGTCGAATTGATTAAACCTCAGGGACATATTGCCTCCATTACAGGAAGCAGCGATCCTGTTGCATTAAACAAATTAAAAAGTAAAAGTGTTTCTTTTTCTTGGGAATTGATGTACACCCGTTCTATGTATCAAACGGAAGACATGATCGAGCAGCATAATATTCTGAATATTGTAGCCGATTTACTCGATGATGGCATCTTGAAAACGACTTTAAATACCACTTTAAACGGACTTACAGCCGAAAATGTAAAGAAGGCACACGAACTTTTGGAATCGGGAAAAACAATTGGAAAAATTGCGATAAAGTTTTAAAGTAAAATCGTGTTTGTGATAGTCTAAAAACGGTTATTTGGAATTGTTTTAAATAAGATTGTTTTTCATTGGGAAATTTTTGTATTTTAGTCGGCTTATAAACCCAATTTTGATATAAATTTTTAACCTAAACAAAATTTTTTATGATTTCAAAAAACACAGACCTTGGATTATTGCTATTGCGTATTAGTACTGGTGGATTAATGCTTTTTCACGGTGTTTCTAAACTGATTCACGGAATTTCTTTCCTTGTAGAGAACATGGGCGTATTTGGATATGCGGTTTACATTGGTGAAGTTTTAGCTCCAATTGCTATTTTATTAGGATTTAGAACTAGAATTGCGGCAGTTCTTTTGGCTATTACTTGTGTGGTTGCAGTTGCAACAGCTCACGCTCAGGACATTTTCACCATTAGCGATCACGGAGGTTATGCTTTAGAATTATTAATGCTTTACCTTTTTGGAGCTATTGCCTTGTTTTTTACTGGAGCAGGTAAATTTGCCCTTTCTAAAAACAATCAATGGGACTAATTTATTAGGTCACTTATAAATAGTAAGAAAGCTCTAAATTTCGATTTAGAGCTTTTTTTATTTAAATCCCTTCCATTTTGAAAATTAGCCTATCATTTTGATAAGCTTTTGCAAATTGATTAAAGCCGATTTTTTATTATTTGTTTTATAACGAATGGTTTATTGTAGTTTGAGATGCTATGGCATGCCTTTTGTTTTTATGTTGTGGATTATTAAACAAGCCCTTAATTATACAACATTTAAGAAATATGAAAACAAGTAATAAAAGAAATAAAGAAATCACAAAAACGTACTTTTCAAATAAATCTAGACGAAATAAAGATCGATTCGTTAACTTAATGGTTTTTACAGTAGTTCTTTTTATCACCGTAATGTTGATTGCTAAAATAGTTTAGGTATCATGAAAACTATTGAGTATAGAAAAGATGCAACTGTTTTTTCTTCCCATGAAAAAGCTTCCGAATCTTATGATTTTATTTTAGAAGAAACAAAAGTCGAACATGTTTTTTATCTAAGTGAAATCTGCGAAGAAACATTATTATCTGCCAAAGCTCGCGGAACAGGAATTTCAAGTAGACCGCCCGAGCTTCTTGAAAAAAAGATGAGAGAAGGTGAAGCCGTTATCGCAATTACGCGAGATGGAAGATGGGCCGGTTTTGCTTTTATATCTTCGTGGGAAAACGGCAAATATGTTTCAAATTCGGGATTAATTGTTGCGCCAGAGTTTAGACACACTGGACTGGCAAAAAAGATTAAAAGAAAGATCTTTGAACTTAGCCGTAAAAAATATCCAGAAGCGCATATTTTCAGCCTAACTACTGGTCTTGCCGTTATGAAAATGAATCACGAGCTTGGCTCTGAACCCGTTACTTACGCTGAATTGCCAAATGATGATCTTTTTTGGGAAAACTGTAAAAGCTGTATCAACTGTCCTATTTTATTAAGCAAGGGCAGAAAAAACTGTTTGTGTACCTCTATGCTGTATGATCCGAAAAAAAAAGGGCTCTGCTGTTTCTGATTTTTGATAAGGAAGCTTAAAAATCTTTTTTATGCTATTTTTGCGCTCAAATTACCAAAATAGCAATGAAATCTTTATCAGCACTTTTCTTTTTTATTCTTTCTTTTTCTCTTAATGCACAATCTGTCAATGGCATTGTAAATGACGGAAGCGGAAAATCTTTATCAGAAGTATTAATTCGTGATTTAACCTCAAAAACACACGCGCATACTGATGCCAACGGAAAATTTACATTGGAAGGAGTTGAGGTAAATGATAGTTTGCTGATTACAAAAAAAGGATTTTCTCCTCAAAAAATTAAACTTCTTTCTTTGGATTTTTTAACGATTTCAATAAATGAAAAACCATTTTTGTTGGAAGAAGTTAAGATTAGCCATAATTTAAAATACCTGAATACTATTTCTAAAATTGATTTTGAAATCCAGCCAATTTCAAATTCTCAAGATCTGCTGCGAAAAGTTCCAGGACTTTTCATCGGTCAGCACGCAGGAGGAGGAAAAGCCGAACAGATTTTTTTAAGAGGTTTTGACTGTGATCACGGAACCGATATTAACATCACTGTTGACGGAATGCCCGTAAACATGGTTTCGCACGCACATGGGCAAGGGTATTCAGATCTGCATTTTGTAATTCCGGAAACAGTCGATAATATTGATTTTGATAAAGGAGCCTATTTTGTAGATAAAGGCGATTTTACAACTGCCGGATATGTTGGCTTTAATACCAAAAATGCTTTGCAGAATAGTTCTATTTCTTTTGAAGGCGGACAGTTTGATACCTTCCGTACTGTTGCGATGTTTAATTTATTGAATAAAGAAAACCAATCGGCTTATTTTGCGGGAGAATACATGATGACGGATGGTTATTTTGATGCGCCTCAGAACTTTAACCGAATTAATTTATTTGGAAAATATAATGCTAAAATGGAGAATGGAGATCGTCTGACTATTTCGGTTTCCCATTTTAAAAGCCAATGGGATGCCAGCGGACAGATTCCAGACCGTGCGGTAAACGACGGAACCATTTCGCATTTCGGAGCAATCGATTCAAATGAAGGTGGAAATACCGATAGAACCAATTTCAATCTGCAATACGATGCAAAAATTGACGAAAATACGCATATCAAAAGCAGTGCTTATTTGAGCAAATATGATTTTGAGCTGTATTCTAATTTTACTTTTTTCTTGAATGATCCTGTAAATGGCGATCAGATCAAACAAAAAGAAAATAGAACTATTGTAGGTTTTCAGTCGGAATACGATCAGAAACTAAATGAAAAATGGCGTTTTAAATTAGGCGCTGGACTTCGAAATGATAATAATAAAGATGTAGAATTATCGCATACTTTAAACAGAAAAACGGTTTTAGAATATTTGAGTTTAGGAACGGTAAATCAAACTAATTTATTTACGTATTCAAGTCTTGATTTTACAGCAGGAAAATGGCTGGTAAACGGAGGTTTGCGTTTAGATTATTTCAAATTTGGTTACGAAGATCAATTAGCTCCAACTTACACCAATCAGACGCAGACCAAAGCAATTGTGAGTCCGAAACTGAACTTTTTGTATACTCAGAATGAAAAATTAAACTATTTCTTGAAATTAGGAAAAGGATTTCATAGCAACGATACGCGTGTAGTAGTGGCGCAAAGTGGTGAAAAGATTCTTCCAGAAACGTACGGAGCAGATTTAGGAATCAATTGGAAACCATTTCCAAGAATGATTATCAATTCGGCAATTTGGTATTTGTATTTAGCGCAGGAATTTGTTTATGTTGGAGACGAAGCGGTTGTTGAACCAAGCGGAAAAACAGAGAGAAAAGGTTTCGATTTTGGTTTCAGATATCAATTGACCAATTGGTTGTTCTGGAATACCGATTACACTTATACGCACGCAAGAGCAATTGATGAGCCTAAAGGAAACGATTATCTTCCATTAGCTCCAAAAAATACTCTAATGAACGGAATTTCGGTAAAAGATCTAAAAGGATTTTCAGGAAGTTTAAGAACCCGTTTTTTAGGCGATAGACCAGCAAACGAAGATAATTCGGTTGAAGCAAAAGGGTATTGCATTACCGATTTTTCTGTGAATTATCAAATAAAGAAAGTCTCGATTGGCGTAAACATCGACAATATTTTCAATACAAAATGGAAAGAAACACAATTCTTAACTGAATCAAGATTGGCAAATGAAACCGATCCTGTAGAAGAAATTCATTTTACAGCAGGAACGCCGTTTAATGCAAGATTGATATTGAAATATATGTGGTAGAAATTAGTCAATATGTCAATTAGAAAATGTGCCAATTAGAAAATGCGAGTAATTATCTAATTGGCACATTTTCTAATTAATGGTTTATTTTGAATCGAATCGAATTGAATTGAATTGAATCGAATTGAATCGAATTGAATTGAACTCTTCATATTTAATAGAGGCTGTCATTCCGTAGGAATGTTTCGTCGGTAGAAAAAAAAATGGTATCCCAAATTACGTTCCGTAGGAACGTTTGATATGTTTAATGAAAAAAATATGAAACCAACCAAACGTTCCTACGGAACGTAAAACGATTTAAAAACATAATTTTTTCTACCGATGAGATGTTCCTACGGAACATAAAATGAATATTAGCTGTTTTGATTTTTGAGATAGCCTTTTTTTAAACCCAAATCTAAAATCTGAATTCTGAAATCTGAAATCTGAAATCAACAATCTATTATCGGGTAAAATAACATTTTCACCGAGCAGATAGTGTGTTCTACCGATCACAATTTTAATTGATATACTCCCGATATACTTTTGATTCAAATTAAAACCTTAAATCAAAATTATGTCATTATTTACACCCCTTCTTTGGATTTTGCTAATCGCTCCGATTATTGTTATTGCGTGTTTCAAATCGGAAAAATTGAATTTAAAATATTTAGGATTTTTCATTTTATATTTTCTTGCCGATGTGTTTTTACAGGCTTCAGGAAAAGAATTGATAAATCTTGATTTAAAGTTCAATTGGGCAGGAAAATTCCTGAGCTTAGTTTTAGCATTGATTATTATCTTTTCGGTTTCAAAAGAAGAAAGAATCAAAATCGGATTTACTTCTAAAACCAATTCGCCAACAAATTTGAAATTCGGATTATTAGTTTTCTTCGGATTCACTTTCTTCGACATTATTTTTAAACTCATTTTATTTCCAAAAGGAAATGCCTTCAATCTCGAAACGTTTCTTTTTCAAGCCACAATGCCTGGATTAACAGAAGAAATCCTTTTTAGAGGAATCTCTTTATGGCTTTTAGATAAAGCTTTTGCGCCAACATGGAATTATCGAGGCATTAAATTTGGCTGGGCGTTTGTCATTGTAACGGTTTTGTTTGGAGTTTCTCACGGAGCAATTTTAGATCAGGATTTACATTTGAAATTGGATATTGTTACAATGGTGTACTTAACCTTGATTTCTTCTTTGAGTGTCGGCATTCTAAGACAGTTTTCTGGAAATCTTATTTATTCAATTCTCGGTCATAACACGATTAATTTGATCAATGCGGTTATTAGAATTTTATAAAAAATGAATTAAATATGCAATTAATTTTTAAACACATAGAAACATAGATTTTTTTATTTCGAAAAAGAAAAGAGAAAGAAAACTAGTTTCTCACACATAGATATAAACTTTTGCAAACAGTTCTAGATACAAACGCAAAGAAAATCTATGTTTCTATGTGTTTAGTATATTTCCGCATTCAGTGGAAAAAAAAAATAAATTATATTTGAAACTGCTATACAAATCTTTTACATGCCAAATACCACATCGACTTCGGGATATTTTTTAGATAAAATGGCGAAGCTAAATTTTGACCATTTTTTTACGAGAAAAAATCGAATTTTACTGCACGTTTTTATGTGGTTAGGTTTTTCTATCTTGCTTTTTTTGAGCTATATAATCGGCTATAAATTAGTCTGTTTTGATGCTGTTTTACTAACAATAAGAATGGCATTGGTAAATATGATAGTGTTTTATATGCTGTTCTATTTACTGTTGCCAAAGATATTTTCAGGAAGCAAAAACCGAATTATAATATTGCTACTGTTGGTTTTTCCAGTTTCCATATTTGTCTGGATGGCGGCAACATATTTTATTTCACTGTTTTATTTTGCTTTAGGTCTTGAAATTACTTTTGGAGAACTGAAAGGCGTCATTAAAATGAGTGCAAATCAAACTTTTCTAGAAGCGGTTTCTCCAAAAAGAATGCTTTCTCAAACTATAATTATCATCTCCTTGCTTTCGCCTTTTTGTTTTGCTAAAATATTGGTCGAGATCACGAAATTGTACAACACGAAATTTCAAATTGAAAGAGAAAAGGCCACTTTGGAACTTCAGAACATTCAAATTGAAAAAGACTTTCTGAAAGCACAGTTAAATCCGCATTTTTTATTTAATACGTTGAATAATCTGTACGGATTGACGGTTAGGAAAGACAATCTGGCGCCAGAATTAATCTTGAATCTTTCGGATATTATGAGCTATACGCTCTACGAATCGAATACCGAAATAGTCCGTTTGGAAAAAGAATTGGATTTTATCAAAAATTATATCGCTTTAGAAAAAATGCGTTATGCCGATGATGCTGATATTCAAGTCAGCATTGAAGGAGAAAGAAATACACCAGGACTTTTTATAGCACCGCTTCTGACTTTTACTTTTATAGAAAATGCGTTCAAGTATGGTTTAAAAACCAAGAATGCTTTTGTAAAACTAGACATTAAGATAGAAAATAATGCATTTTTGTTTAGTTTAAAGAACGATTCTGAAAAAATGGTACACGAATCAGTCTTTGGTGGAATAGGGGCGCAAAACGCTTGTAAACGATTAGAATTGCTATATCCCGACTTGCATGAGTTAGAAATTGAAAGATTGGAAAGTTCGTTTAGAGTCGATTTAAAAATTGTATTAAGGAAATAATGGAAAAATTAAAATGCATTGTCGTTGACGATGAGCCGATTGCAAGAGATATTATCGAATCGTTTATTGCTGAAGTTCCGTTTTTGGAATTGAAGAATTCGTTTGCAGAAGCCTCTAATGCTTTTTTGTTTCTGGAGGATAACGAAATTGATATTGTTTTCAGCGATATTGAGATGCCTAAATTTAACGGTTTAGAATTGGCGCAGTCGCTTACCAAAGCTCCGATTATTATTTTCATCACGGCACATCGCAATTTTGCTTTGGAAGGATTTGAAACAGGAGCAGCCGATTATCTCTTAAAGCCCGTTCGTTTTGATCGTTTCCTGAAAGCGGTGAATCGTGCCAAAGAATATCTTTCGATAAAGAAAACAACTTCTGTTCATCAAATCAATTCCGATCGTATTTTTATCAAATCGGAAGGGAAGCTGAATAAAATCCTTTTGAGTGAAATTCTTTATGTCGAAGCCCAAGGAGATTATCTGAAATTCGTCATCAATGGCGCATCATACACAACTTTAGGAACTTTAAAATCTATGGAAGAAGTGTTGAGGCTTCCGATGTTCTTTCGTGTGCAACGCTCTTTTATTTTAAACCTGGAAGCGGTAAGAAGTCTCAACGGAAATGTGGTCGAATTGATTGATGGTAAAACTATTTCGGCTGCTCTGAATAAAAAGGACGAATTGTATCAGTTATTGGGGATTCGGTAATGAGATAATGACATAATTTGGCAATTAGAAAATTTGATAATTAGAAAATGGGTGTAATGTTTCTTTTTTTTTAATAAATAAGATAACTCAAAAATGAATTGTTTTTAAAATTTTGAATATTTTTTACTGTTTAATGTGTTGCTTTACATGTTAGTTGTTAATTGATTGTTTGTTATTTTTTTATAAAATTTTCAATTGTTTACTTAGATATGATTTTAATGGCTTTTGAATTGGAAAATAACACTTTGCTAATAGTGTGTAATAGGCTTTAAATTCCATTAAAAAACTTTAAAACAGGAGTGAAACGAGTTGTGATTTCTTTGTGTGAATTTTTGACTGAAAACGTATAAGATTTAAGTCAGAAATTATGAATTGAAGAAGGTGTTGAGAACGAATTTTTTAATCTCTTTTTTTTGAAATTAAGAAATAGATTTTTGTGGTAAAATAACTGCTTTTTATTAGATTTTCTATTATAGAGGTTTTCTATAGTGATGTGTTAAAGTATTGGTTTTTAGTTTTTAAATAGTTTTAGTTAAATGAAAAGTTTAACAACTTAAATTGGGGTGTGTTTTTTTGCTTTTGAGTTTGCTTTGTGTTTTTTACTGCTATTTTTTTAGGAGAAAAAGAGCTAAAAAAAGCTTTAAAAAGACCAATTTATTTTGCTGTCAAATTGGGGTGTTTTTTTGTCTTAGCAGGTCATTTTTAAAAATAGATTCAGCTGACCAGCGTGTCGTTTGAAAATTCAATTTTTACGCTATAAATGAATTTTTAAGAAACGAAATAAAGGTTATTTTTTTAACGTTTTAGCCTGCTTTTAACATAGAATTAATTTTAATATTGTCTATTTCAGTTCAGATTCGTACATTGTTAAAAATTACAGACATGACTAAAAAAATAGAAGATTTAATTCCGCATCGTGCTCCATTTCTCTTTGTAGATGAAATTATTTCTTATACAACAGACACAATCGTTGGTTTAAAGACATTTACAGATAAAGATGCCTGGCTTCAGGGCAGTTTTCCCGATTTTAATTTTGTTCCGGGAACTATTTTGATAGAAGCTATGGCGCAATGTGGCGGTGCAGGTATAAAGCTTTTAGGAATTGCAGATGGCGTTTTTGGATTGGTTAGTATGGATAATGTTGAATTTTTTGCGGGCGTTGAGTTCAATAAACTCGTTAAATTTGTTGTAAAAAACATTCGTACAAGCGAAAAAATCATAAAACAATCTGGAGAAGCCTTTGATGAGGATAGATTGATTATGAAAGGGGAATGGATGTGTGTGAAGTTGCAGTAGAGAATAGAGAATAGAGAATAGAGAATAGAGAATAGAGAATAGAGAATAGAGAATAGAGAATAGAGAATAGAGAATAGAATTGATGTATAGAAAGAGATTTTAAAAGAAAAACAGCTTTTTTTTAGCTTCGGAGAAGCGCAATATTTATAGAAAAGAATAAAATTTTAGAGCAAAAGCTCCGGAGGAGCGACATATTCCTTAGCTGGATATGTCGCTCCTCTGGAGCTTTTTCTATTTGTAATTCTATAAATATTTAACCTCGCTGGGGTTTTGCAAATATTTTTATCACATTTTTGTGATGATGAATTCGCTTCGGCGGTTGATTTGGTGTTGGGCATCTGTGCAGGGAACTCCGTTAGAGCAGTTGTTGATTAATTGGGTTTCTCCGTACCCTATTGCGCTTTCTATTCTTTCGGGGGCAACTCCTTGAGAAATTAGATAATCTCTTGTCGCTTTTGCTCTTCGGTCAGACAATTCGAGATTGTATTGATCATTGGCACGGGAGTCGGTATGCGATTCGATTTTGATCACAACCGTTTTATACTGATGCATTAAGAGAACTACTTTATTAAGTTCTATTGCAGCATCATAACGAATATCAGATTTATCTAAATCAAAGAAAATAATTCCGATTTTTATTGTTAGAACGCCATTTTTACGAACAATTAAAGCAGGATCTAAGCCTACAAGAGCTTCTGTTTTTCCAGAACTGTTTGCCGTTACGATTGCTTTAGTATTGGCGTTATAATTCTCTTTTCTAACTTCAATCGTGTAAGGAGTATTGCAATTTACGTTGTTATTGAAATCGTATTTTCCGTCAAGCTGAGAAACAGTTTCTGCTACTTTTATTCCGTTATTATTTTTAAGAGTTACCATTGCGCCAGCAATTCTGTTGTTTGAAATGGCATCAAAAACATAACCGCTTATGGCTTGATTACACGATCTTTCAAAAGAGTAAATATCATCATCGCCTTTTCCTGTTTTTCTATTCGAACAGACAAAACCTTTATTGGTCGCTTCGTTAACGATATAACCAAAATCGTCTCTATTGCTGTTTAAAGGCGCTCCGAGGTTGGCTGGTGTGTCAAAAGCGCCATCGTTTATTCTGCTTTCGAATACGTCTAGACCTCCTAAACCTAAAAATCCGTCAGAAGAAAAATACAATGCTTGATCGGTGATGTACGGAAACATTTCACGTCCCGTCGTGTTTATTTTTTCGCCCAAATTTTTTGGTTGAGAGAATTGATTATTGCCTAAAATATCAACCATAAAAATATCTGTAGAACCAATTGTTCCAGGCATATCCGATACAAAATAAAGCTTTTTGCCGTCTTTACTTACTGAAGGCTGTCCAACTGAATAACCATCGCTGTTAAAGGGTAATTCCTGAATATTGGTCCATTTAGTACTGCCATTTTCGTTTTCTACAGCGCTTGCAGAGTAGATTTTTAGGTTATTAATGCCTTTGCTGTCACGTTTCAGTTTTCCGTTATAATTGTTTCGGGTAAAATAAATCGTTTTTTCATCAGGAGAAAAGGCGATACAGGCTTCGTGATACTTTGTTGTAATGTCCTTTCCGAAACGTTCTTTGAAAGTGACGCTAGATTGCGTTTCGCTAATTTTCCCCAGTTGCATATTCAGATAAGGCTGATCATTCCATCCGTATTTATCTGTTTTCCAATAGGAAGAATCGGCAGTAGTAGAATAAACTAAGTCGCCTTTGTAATACATGGGGCCAAAATCTGAATTAGCAGTATTTATGTCTAAATTTTCTAATAGAAAAGAAGGTTTTATATTTTCAATATCTTCTAAAGTGACATTTTTAAGAGAAAAATTCTTCGCTCTAGGATCTGTCGATTTTTGCTTTTCGGAGAAAATTTTCATCCATTTTTTAGCCAGATCATAATTCTGAATCCCTTGCAATGACTGAGCATAACGAAATAAATATTCTGCTGAAACTTCATTCGGATAGTCAGCAATTAGCTTTCCATACCATTTTGATGCGCTTGACATTCTAGTATTAAAATAATAAGCATCTCCAAGTCGCTGAAGCGTTTCTTTGGAAGCATCACCATTATTTATGGAAAGCTCATACGATTTTGCGGCTTCCACATAATACATCTTATCAAAAAGAGCATCGGCAGTTTTGTTTTTGGTTTGTGAATAAATCAGCTGTATAACCAATAATGCGAGTATAGTAATTGTTCTTTTCATAGACTATCCGTATTAAAAGAATCTTGGTGATTTTAGTCCTTTTTTGCGTGAAACCAGTTCAAAACGAAGCATAATTTCGTGTGTACCGCTGTTGTAATTCTGCAAAGCAGTTGTGGTGTAATCGTACGCATATCCAGCCATTATCATTGGCGTGATCTGGATTCCGACAAGACCGCTTACAGAGTCCGATGTACGATAGGCAACACCAAGTGTTAGAGCGTTATTAAACATAAAATTGGCTGATATATCGGCAATAATTGGAGCTCCAGCGACATATTTTGCTAAAAGAGCAGGTTTGAATTTAGTATGTGCCGAAAGGTCAAAAACATAACCTCCAATAAGATAGACGTGTATTCTCTGATTGACCAAATCTTCGCTAATATCATCATACGTATAACGTTCTCGGGTCATAAAATTCGGAATTGAAAGCCCCACATAATCTCTTTCTCCGTGCCAATACAATCCCGCGCCAATAACTGGAAGGAATTTGTTGGTGATGTTTTCGCGAAATTGCACATCTGGATCTTTATAACTTCCCTTAGACCAGTCGATATTGATGACGCGACCACCACCTTTTACTCCAAAAGAAAGTTTGTGTGTTTCTCCAGATTTAATGGTGTAAGAGAAATTGGCATCTAGATATTGTTCTTCTGTTGGTCCGATTTCCTCGTTTACGATCGAAATTCCAAGACCAACATTTTTTCCGACTGGCGTATCCAAAGAAAAACTTTGCGTGTCTGGAGCTCCTTCAATACCAACCCATTGTGTTCTGTAAATTCCTGTTATGGCTAAATGTCCTAGCGAACCGGCATAAGCCGAGTTTACGGTGAGTGTATTGTACATATACTGCGTGTATTGCGGGTCTTGCTGTGCAAAGGCTCCATATGCCGAGAATAGAGTTATTATCGCGAAAACCTTTTTTATATTTTTAATCATAGCCAATTTTATTTTGGTTAATCCTATTCTTAAACTTTTCATTTTCTGGGTGGTTTTATTTTAGGTAAAGCCATCCAGAGGTTTTTTTAGATCCGTCTCCTAAATCCAAAATATAGAAATAGGTGCCTTCAGGAAGCGTTTTGGCAGAACCTTCCTCTTTTCCGTCCCAAGTATTTTTATAGCCTTTTTGGTAGTAAACCAAATTACCCCAGCGGTTAAAGATTTCCAGCTGATTATCTGGATATCTTTCGATACAATCGATATAGAAGAAATCGTTCTGGCCATCGTCATTTGGCGAAAATTCGTTATAGATTTTCAGACAGTTTGGCGAAACAGTCGCAGTATCCTGATTGTTGGCCGAATTGGTGTCTATCTGATCTAGTTTAACCAAATGAGCATTGTTTAAATAATCATTAAAATCGACCACTTTAACTGTTAAATTTAGCGTTTGTAAAGCTCCTGTATTGATTGATGGAATGCTCCAAATACCGGTTTTAGGATCATAAGTTCCTGAAGTTACCGCTGAGTTTACTAATGAATATCCTTTAGGCAACGCATCTTGAACTTCTACATTTGTGGCAGTTAAATTGCCTAAGTTTTCAGCAGTGATAGTAAAGATTACCTGAGTATCCATAGGAACATCTGTTTTATCGACTTCTTTATTGATAGCTATATCAGTAGAAGGGATATTGATAGATTCGGAATCTTCATCATCTTCGCTTTGATCTCCGTTGTCGTTATTTGGAGTCGAGTCTGGATCAAATTGATTGCTGGCGGTTACCTGAGCTATATTAACATATTCAGCGCTTTCCAGTCCAAACGGATTGACCACTGTTGCCTCATAGGTTAGTGTGATGCCTCCTACAGGAACGGTCAAATCAACCCATTTGATAATGTTTTTGCTGAAAATACCGCCATTATTGATGTTCGAAATATTTTTGAATCCAAGCGGTATCAAGTCTTCAACAGCAACTCCGGTAGCGGTGCTTGGCCCATCATTGTTAAGCTGAATGGTAAATGTCAACACTTCGTTTACATTTGCGTTTTTATTGCTGGCTGTTTTCTCCAAACTTAAATCGGCAACGGCGACTTTGATTTGTAAACTGTCATAATCATCTTCTGTGGTTACCCCGTTGTTTGGAGTAGAATCGGGATCGGGCAGGTTACTGGCAATGACTTCGGTGGTATTTGTATATTCGCCTGCTATACCCGATGGCTTATTTACTGTGGTATAAATATCTAATGATTGATCAGTTCCCATTGGAATATTTCCGACATTCCAAATACCTGTGACATAATTGTACAAACCACTTGTAGGACTACTTGTTTGATAGGTAAATCCAGGAGGCAGCAAATCTTTTACTCTTACACCAGATGCATCTGCAGGACCATCATTGGTAACGGTAACGGTAAAAATAACCGTTGAACCTACTTCATGAATTGCGTCCTGATTAAGAGCCGTTTTCTTAATAGATAAATCTGCCATTACAATTACAGGTGTAACAGAAATACTGTCGTAATCATCTTCTGTCGCAATTCCGTTGCCTGGTGTACTGTCCGGATCATGCTGATCTGCAGTCATAATTTCTGCTATATTTAAATATTCATCTGCAGTACCTGTCGGAGCTTTTACAAAAACATTTAAAATTAAAGTATGACTATTGCCAGCAAGTATAATTCCAGGAGTCCATTCTCCTGTTGCCGGATTATAAGCTCCCGAAGTCGAATTATAGAAAATATAATCATATCCAGAAGGCAGTACATCTTTGACAATAACTCCAGTGGCATTGCTTGGACCTGAGTTGGTTAATGTTATGGAGAATGAAATCTGCGATCCTACAGCAGGATTAAGTATGTTATTGATTACTTTTTTCTCAATGGATAAATCGGCTACAGCAGGAACAGGAGTCAGTAATACAGAACTAATGTCGTCCTCGCCGCTGACATTGTTATTTGGTGTCGAATCTGGATCCAGTTCATTAGAAGCGTATACTTCTGCAATATTTTGGTAAACACCTGTAGTATTTACTTTAGCTCCAATTAATAATGATTCTGAACCGCCGTTTGGTATAGTTCCAATTTCCCATATTCCGGTGGTATTAAAATATTGCCCAGCTGTTGAGCTGTATACCACATATTCGTAACCGCTCGGTAGCATATCGATTACTTTTACTCCAGTTGCATTTTGAGGTCCACTGTTTTTTACAGTTATTTCAAAAGTAACAGTCGCACCAAATATTGGACTAATATTACCGCCGACTACGGCTTTTGTAAGTGATAAATCGGCCATAGGAACAACAGGAGTTGTTGCAATTTCAGCATAATCATTTTCTGTTGGGATTCCGTTATTTGGAGTCGAATTAGGGTCTGGTAGATTACTAGCAGTAACTTCGGCAATATTTACATAATTTCCTGTCGGATTTACAACAGCGGTTATGCGTAATACTTGCGAATCTCCGTTTAAGAATGAACCAATTGCCCATTTTCCAGTTGTTGGATTGTAAGTTCCTTTTGTGGTGTTGTAGTTAGTAAAAGTATATCCAGAAGGGAGTACATCTGTCACTTCCACTCCTGTAGTATTTTGAGGACCATTATTGGTTGCAATTACTTCAAAAATGACCTGCGTACCTATAAGTGGCGTCGCATTATTTACTGTTTTAGTTAAAGATAAATCGGCCGCTAATGGGTTTGGAGTAGTTGTTACTGATGCATAATCATCTTCTGTTGTAACTCCGTTGTTTGGAGTTGAGTCAGGATCTTCATAATCAGCTGCCGTTACTTCTGCGATATTAGTATAATTTCCAGAGGCGTTTACAGTTGCTATAATTTGAAGAGTTTCAGATTTTCCGTTTATGATATTGCCAACGTTCCATAAACCTGTCGCTGGCGTATAGGTTCCTGTAGAAATAGTATATCCAGTAAGTGTATATCCAGAAGGAAGCAAATCTGTAACTTGAACACCTTTATTGTCGTCTTTTCCGCTGTTGGTAATTACAACCTCAAAAGTAACTTGAGAACCGACTAATGGCGTAGCATTATTTACAGTTTTAGTTAATGACAAGTCAGAAACTGGTGGTGGAGGCGGTGTATCTGCCCTTGTTCCGACTAGAGCAAATGCATAATCATCCTCCAAAAGTGCTCCGTTATTTGGAGTGGAATCAGGATCTGCAAGATCGGCCGCGGTTACTTCTGCTGTATTTGCAAAATTTCCAATCGAATTTGCAATTGCTTTAATCTGCAATGTTTCCGATTGATTTTTTGGTAAGTTTCCAATATTCCATATCCCTGTTGCAGGATTATAGGTTCCTGTTGAAACAGTATAGGCTGTAAAAGTAAATGCTGCAGGCAGTAAATCGGTTACCTGAACACCTGTATTATCTTGCGGACCGTTATTGGTAACAATTAATTCAAATGTGATTTCTGTATCCAGAATTGGGGACGAATCACTAACTGTTTTGGTTAAAGATAGATCGGAATATTGAACTGTTGGAGTAGTGGCCGCTTCTGCATAATCATCTTCTGTTGTAACTCCATTATTTGGTGTAGAATCAGGATCGGGTTGACTGCTTGCTGTAATTTCGGCAGTATTGGTGTAATTTCCTGTAGCATTAACAACAGCTGTTATTTGTAAAGTATAAGAATCTGAGACAGGCATATTTCCGACAGTCCAAACACCTGTTGCAGGATCGTAAGCTCCTGTAGTGGCACTATAGGATACGTAGGTGTATCCAGAAGGAAGTAAATCGGTAACAGCCACGGAATTTGCTTCTTGCGGACCAGAATTGGTTACCTGAATACTGAAAGTTACCTGTGAACCCACAAGTGGAGTGGCATTGTTTACTGCTTTTGTCAATGACAAATCTGCTGATGTCGGAACTGGAGTTGTTGTGGCTTCTGCGTAATCGTCTTCTGTAGTAACTCCGTTGTTTGGAGTGGAGTCAGGATCAGGAAGATTAGCAGCTGAGACCTCGGCTTTATTTGTATAATCGCCACTTGGATTTACCCGCGCCACAATCTGAAGTGTTTCTGCATCACCAGCAACTAAATTGCCTACTGTCCATACTCCTGTAGCGGTATCGTAAGTTCCTGTAGAAATGGTAAATCCAGTAAAAGTATATCCAGACGGAAGTACATCTCTTACCTGTACACCAAAATTATCCTGTGGCCCATTATTGGTTATTACTACTTCAAAGGTAACAAGCGAACCTACCAATGGTGTCGCATTATTAACGGTTTTAACCAAAGACAAATCTGAAGATTGTAAAATAGGAGTCGTAGTCGCGGTTCCATAATCGTTTTCTGTTGGCACTCCATTATTTGGCGTTGAGTTAGGGTCTGGAGTGTCACTATTGGTAACTTCGGCAATATTTGTATAATCACCTGTTGGATTAACTATTGCATTAATCTGTAAGGTTTCAGACTCACTGCTCTCTAATATATCTAGTGTCCATAAACCTGTTGTACTATCATAAGTTCCACTTGTTGCATTAAAACTGCTGAATGTATAACCAGAAGGTAATAAGTCGGTTACCTGAACTAGAGCCGCATCTTGTGGTCCGTGGTTTGTGGTGATAATGCTAAATGTTACAATAGACCCAACCAAAGGAGTTGTATTGCTTACCGATTTTGTTAATGATAAATCGGCAGCTGGAGGTATAGGAGTGAGTACAACATTATCTTCATCATCTTCACTCTGATCTCCATCGTCATTGTTAGGGGTGCTATCTGGATCAGGAAGGTTACTGGCAGTAACTTGTGTTATATTTTTGTAATCTCCTGTTGGCAATACTTTTGCATCCAGAATAAGAGCTTCTGTAACGCCAACATCGACAGTTCCAACATTCCATATTCCAGTAGTGCTGTTGTATGTTCCAGCAGACGAACTGTAATTTACGTATTGAAAACCGGTAGGCAATAAATCGGTTACCTGTACTCCAGTTGCATTATTTGGACCATCATTGGTTATCTTAAGTTCAAAAGAAACTTGGCTTCCAACTACAGGACTTGTATTGCCTGTAACTACATTTTTGGTTAAAGATAAGTCGGCAGAAGGACCAAGGAAAATAATTTCTGCATCATCCTGATCATCTTCAGAAGCAACATTATTGTTTGGTGTACTGTCAGGATCTGGTAAATCACTAGCTGTTATCTCTGCAATATTGAGATAATTTCCTAAAGGATTAACAAATGCATTAAAGGTGAGATCGACATTAGAGTTTGCCGCTATCGTTAAATTTGTCCATTCGAGTGTCGCCGTCGCAATCTGATAGGTTCCGCCATTAGATACTGACCCTGGTATAAGTGTATATCCGACAGGAATAACATCTTTTACAGCAACTCCAGTTGCGTTTCCGGGACCATTGTTAACGACATTGATGGTAAAAGCTACCTGTTCTCCAGCTGCAGCAGAAGTTGGAGTTACAGATTTAGTAAGCTCTAAATCGGCTTGTTTTAAGGTAATATTGGCACTTGCCATATCATCTTCTGGCAATCCATTTCCGGGAGTACTGTCTGGATCAAACTGATGAGCTGTTTGTATTTCAGCAGTATTAATGTAATCACTTGGTGATGAAACGACGTTTACTTTGGCTGTAATTTGCAAGGTAAGAGAGTTTCCATTGTTTAGATTGCCAACGTTCCAAATTCCTGTTGCATTATTATATTTTCCGCCTCCATTATCGCTTACATAAGTGTATCCAGGAGGCAGATGGTCTGATACTGTAATTCCACTTGCATTATTAGGACCGCTGTTGGTAACTCTAATGGTAAATACAACATTGTCGTTGATACTTACCGTTGCAGGTGAAACTGTTTTCTGTAATGATAAATCGGCTACATCTAGAGTTACTGTTGCACTATCCTGATCATCTTCTGCAGGATTCTGGTTATTAGGTGTACTATCAGGGTCGAATTGATCTGATTTTATAACTTCTGCCGTATTTACATAAGATCCACCGCCTAGAATTGTGGCTTTAAAAGATAAACTTAAAATACTGCCACTCGGAATTGTTATGCCGCTCCAAGTAATGGTATTATCACCAACATTATATATTCCGCCCGAAGTAACCGTTCCAGCAACAAGTGCAAAACCGAACGGAATGAAATCACGTATGGAAACATTAGTTGCAGTAGCGGAGCCACCTAGTGCGTTATTATTGAAAACGTTAATATTGAAAGTAACCACATCACCAATACTTCCTGTTGTTGGTGTTACTGTTTTAGTTAATTCAAGATCGGCAATCGATAAAATGGTTAGGTTCATAGTGTCTGATGAAACAGCACAATTACCATTGCTTACTGTCCATTGTAAAGTATATATTCCAGGTACAGTTCCGGTTACTGCTGTAGTAGGAGAGCTTACATCCATAAAGCCTATAACGCTTGGTCCAGAAACCTGGCTCCATTGACCAGTGCCGACTGTAGGAACGGTTGCATTTAAATTTACAGCTGTAAATTGGGGAACTATTTGATTTGGACCAGCTTCTGCTGTTGATGGATTTGCATATATGGTAACTAAAACAGTATCTTCAGAAGTACAGCCATTTACATTTACAGTTGTGGTCGTCCAGCGGAATTCGTAAGTACCAGGAACAAGACCGAGCATTAAGGAATTAGGAAGGTTTGGAGCTGCAATATTAGCAAAATTTGGTCCAGAAACTTGTGTCCATTCCCCAACACCAGAAATTACAGGCGTGGCAGCCATGGTAGCAGTGGTAGCAGCACACAATTCCTGATCAGGTCCTGCGTTAGCAATAGATGGAGGGATATCATTGAATGTTATGGAAACTTGATCTGAGGTTGGCTGACATAAAGATGGATTGGTAAAAGGACCATTAGTAACCGTCCAAGTTAGGACATAAGTACCCAAAACATTGATATTAGATAATGTTGTAACAGGGCTATTAGGATTGTCAATAACTGCATTTCCTCCGGGCGGTTGAGAAGCAAATGTCCATGTTCCAATACCAACAGTTGGAGGTACGGCTGCTGTTTTATAAGTTGTCTGACAAGCTACTGTGTCGTCAGGACCAGCATTTGCTCCACTTGGAGGGGCATTCATTACGATTCTTACAATGTCAGACAAAGTTCGACAAGACGGACTTTCAAAAACCCATTCTAAAATATACAAACCTGGTACTGTTAGACCTGTAACTGTTGTGAGTGGTGCAGTAGGGGTTGTAATATTGGCCACGCTTCCTGAAGGTTGGAATACAAAACGCCATTCAAAAGTAGTAACATCAGGTGGCGGAACATTTCCTTGCAAAGTCGCAGTTCCGCTGACATCAGATATACATAACGTTTGGTCTGCACCGGCATCAGGAGGAATACTTGCTCCACTGAAAATTTCGACATTTACAGAATCAGATGATCCTGGACAAGTTGATCCATCAGGGAAAGTTGCATTAGAAGTGGTATAGGCAAAAACATAACTATTTCCAGGAACCACTGTAGCATTTGCAATATAACTATTAGGGGGAGATTGTGATATATGAACATCTGCTATATTACCAGATGTACTAGTAAGTGTCCATGTTCCAGTTGAATTTTCATTTCCTTTAAGCTGAATACTCGTGACATCACAATAAGTTTGATCAGCACCTGCATTTGCAGCTGGAGTAACTACTACAACCATATCGTCAAAAGTACCTTGACACAAGAAAATACTTTTTGCGGTTATAGTCCATCTAAAAGTGTATGTCCCCGCTACAAGTCCGTTGATGACAGTATTTGGATTTGTCGGATCGACTATAGTGGGCTGATTTGGTGCGCCAGTTAGTACAGACCACTGTCCAGTTTCAAAAAAACTGTCATACGTACTTCCTGCCATCGTAACGCTTGTACTGGCACAGACATTTTGATCTGGTCCTGCAACAGCTTGATGAGGCGGAATACCGATTGTTAAATTGATGTCATCAAATGCCTGACCACAGACTGAGGCAT
The DNA here is from genome assembly GCF_058135255.1 of Flavobacterium sp. LK-23. Classification (NCBI taxonomy): domain Bacteria; kingdom Pseudomonadati; phylum Bacteroidota; class Flavobacteriia; order Flavobacteriales; family Flavobacteriaceae; genus Flavobacterium; species Flavobacterium sp. LK-23. The sequence goes on along the minus strand of NZ_JBYUVT010000016.1, from coordinate 103,485 downwards.
CTACCGTCCATCTAAAAATATAATAACCGCTGTAGGTAAAAGTAAAAACAGCATTTGGGTCATGTATATCGCTTATGGTATAGTTTCCAACACCAGAAATTCTTGTCCATGTTCCAACTGCACCACTGCTTGTTGTAGCGGCCATTGTAATTGTCGATCCGCATATTTCTTGATCTGGACCCGCATTTGCAGCTGGAGGTATATCTGCAATTGTTACTGAAACACTGCTCTGGTTTGATGCACAAAGTCTTGTTATAGTTTCTATAGACCAAGTAAAAACATAGGTTCCGTTTCCAGGAACAGTAACTAGTGTATTAGGATCGCTAGCATCGGCAAAAACAACTCCTGTCGATGGTGTCACTGACCAAATTCCTATTTCTAGAAAAGCAGGGGTATTACCGCTAAGGTTAAAAGAAGTGGTTCCCGAAGGATAACAAGCATCTGGACCAGCATCAGAAGTAGAGGCGGCTGTAGAATTATTTGTCCCAATTGTTACGGTATCAGAAACAGATGAACTACAAGATGGGCCAGGATGAAGGTAAGATACTGTCCATTGTAATTCGTATACTGATACGATTGATGTAAAACCTGTCGCGACAGCGTTTGGATCATTAACATTAGAAAATGTAATTGTATTTGGCCCAGAAACTTGGCTCCATGTGCCGATTTCTCCAGCTTGTACTGGCACAGCTGCAAGACGCACTTGAGCATTGGCACAAACAACTTGGTTAGGACCAGCATCTGGAGTAGCCAATGAAGTATCAGATACATGAATAGTTACTGTTGAAACAGAAAAACCACAAGTTGCACCACCTCCTTTTGTTATATATTGAAAAACATAAGTTCCCGGTATAAGCCCTGTAACCTGAGTGTCAATGGCAAAATTATCAGCAATTACGGCTTGATTGGGCCCGCTAAGCTGGCTCCAAAAATGCATACCTTCTCCTGTTACGACTCCAGAAAGCATTGTGCTTGTATCACCGCAAGGTAAACTTACGTCAGATCCTGCATTAGAAGGTGTTGGGTCACCAGAAACAAGAATATTTAAAGTGTCAAAACCGTAATCACAGCCAGAAGTGAGTGAACCATTTTGACTTCTGATAAATTCAACCGTATACTCTCCAGATGTTGTAAGTGTTAAGGTTAGAGAGTCTCCAACATCTTGCAATGCAGTAGGAAAGGGAGCGAGAGGCGAGGTGTCTGGCCCAGATACAATTCTGTACTGATTTACTCCAGATCCTGTAACTGTAAGCGGAATAGTAAATACCGTTGCATTACAGCTTCCTACCATGTCATTACCATTATTGGCGACAATGCTTCTGGTTGCTCCGTTATATTGAACATGGTAATCTTTAGTAAAAACGCAACCCGTATTGCTGTTGGTAAGCGTATATCTAAACGTGTACGGATCACCCGCATCAGATATATTTGTAACTAATGTTGTTGGGTTTGTTGGAGAAACTATTATAGCGCCACTGTCTCCAGATATTTGTGTCCATTGAACAGTTTCACCTGCATACAAAGGTGTTTGCGCTACTAAGGTTACTTGATTAATAGTATTGTCGCAAAAGAAAATATTTTCGTCTCCACCAGGAAGAGTAGTAACATCTTGTGTCGCAGCAGGAACATTAATTGCAACTAAATCATTACCCGAAGCACAAGGACCAGTTACAGTCCATCGAAAAGTATAAGTTCCTTGAACAAGATTTGAAATTCCAGTATTATTGGCGCTAGGATTGCTTATTGTTGGCGTATTTGGTCCGCTCACAAATGTCCATTGTCCATTTTGCCCATTAAGACCGCAGCCGCCATAAGTTGCATTAAGATTAGTGCTTTGTGTTGTGGTGTAACAATTACTAAGTGTTTGATCAGGTCCTGCAGAAACGGGTTTAACACCTCCGTAATTGGTTACTGTTATTTGAGAAGTAGTTCTGCAACGCTGTCCAGGGGCATATTCAGGTCCTTCAATAACCCACTGAAGAGTTGTAACGCCACAACTTGTCGCAGGCAAAGTTATAGTTGAGGTAGGCAGATTCGGAAAATTAATTACTACACCTGCATTATTAGAGCCAACAATTTCCCAATGTCCTGTTTCTCCAGTATTTTGAGGAGCATTTGCTGTAATAGATAAATTTCCTGTACTATTAGGACAGCTAGTGATATTAGCTCCAGCGCTTGCAGTCGTAATAGGCTGCACATTTACAACTTTATCCTGATAGGCTGTAATTCCGTCACCGCAAGTTGCGCTATATCTAAAAATATAAGTATTTCCTCCTGTATAACCAGAAATAGTGGTGCTTGGACTTGTTGGGGAATTAATAGTTACAGCTGGCCCGGAGATCTGAGTCCATTTGACTGTGCCGATAATAGGGCTAGGATTATTCCCAGTTAAAACCAATGCATCCGTCACACAAATGGTAACATTTAAAACTCCAGCGTTTACAGTACAGTTTTGCGCATTTGTTTTAAAAGTGACCAGAAACAGTATAAATGCAGCGAAAACTAGTTTTTTTGATAAAATGCAGATTTTCCAAGAAAAATAAAATTGTGCCATAAGCAATCAGGAATGAAAAGGCAGCACAGCAAATTTACAACTACCTCGAAATTAATAAATTGATTTTGAGCATTTGATTGTAGTTAAGATTTCGAATATATTTTGGGGTCACTCAAATTTAAAGAAAGATAGCCATGAAATGTTTTTTTGTATGTTGCATATTATAAAATGAAACAAGAAACACATTTTGAAACACTAAAAACTCATTATTTAAAAACAATAAAAAAATCTCTAAATATTTGATTTAGAGATTTTTTTATTCAATTAAAATGCTTCACCGATTCTGAAATAAATTCCCCAGTCTCCTTTACCGACTGCACCGTCCAGACCGACATTGAATTTTGATTTTTTGAAAGGATTATATCGGTAACCAACGCCACCTCCTGGATACATTTTCCAGTCAAAACTGGGAGTATCAGAACCGTAAATGGTCGCAATACCAAAAAAGCCAACCAATCCCATTTTCTTTCCAAAGTTGTATCGGTATTCGCCTTGAATATCCATTAATCCTGAACCCCTGTATTTTCCTTCAGAATAACCGCGAATATCTGTTCCGCCAATAGTACTTTGCTGTTCAAATGCAACATTTCCAAGTCCGAACTTGCCATAAAAGCGTGCCGCGATAACATCTTTGCCTTCGCGGTTAGGGATATATTTATTGGCTTGAAAAGAAATTCGATTGGATGCCAGTTCGTTATCTAAAAATTTCGGATAAGTAGACCAATCCATTCTAATTTTGTAACCCGTTGTCGGATAGTAAACGGCATCTCTCGTATCATACAATAAATTAAAGACAACTGCATTACTGTGAGAAATAGAAGAAGGAGAAATATCATCTTCATAAACGGTATTGTAATGTGCATACGTATAAGAAAGTCCGCCATAAAACTTGCCGACAATTTTCCTCTGTCCACCTATACCTAAAACAGTTGTTTTGGTTCCATAATCGTAAAAATCGGGCTGGTCAATATCATCCACATAAAACTGTGAATTCTGATTTCCAGTAAAAAAGAAAAATTTCAAACGCCATTTGTCTTCATTTAAATACCATTTATTAAAAAATGCCAAAGCGTATGATTTATTGGTAGTATAAATGGCCGACATTCCAGACAGTGATTTAGGAGAAATAGTATCGCTGTGGTTGACTTTGTACATAGCCATCGGAATAACACCAAACATAAAATCTAGATTTCTATTGTAACTCAAATACGGCATTACTCTTAATTCAATTTTCTTTTCTTTAGGTTTTTCCGGAACAGAATCTTTAATTTTTTGACCGAAAGAAGAAGAGATAAAAGCAGTAAAAAAGAATAGGAGTAGAAAATGCCTCATTGTATAAATTTGTTTAGTGAAACTTATATTGGCTATAATTACTTAAAATTACGCTTTTCGGGTATATGTAAATTTAAATAAAAAATGTAAGTGTTTGAAATAAAAATAATTAAGATTGAGTTGTTGGATTAAAAATAGCGACAAGCTTTTCTAAAGCATTTTCAGAATGCAATTGTTTACCATTACTCAAAGTATCATTTAAAGCTTCTGCAGCTCTTTTCAACATTCGTTTTTCAAAATAAGAAATAGCAGTTTTTAAATCAGAAAACGAATTATTGGTTAAAAATTCTGCCAGTTCGAGACCGTCCAGCATAGCCAGATTAGCACCTTTTCCCGCAAAAGGAGGCATTCTATGTGCTGCATCGCCAAGAATGGTCAGGTTTTCTTGTGTTTCCCAAGATTGGTTTTGCGGAAAATAATACTGTGGACGAAATATAAAGTGCAATTCTTCACTTCTAAAAAATTCATGCCACTCAGAACTCCAATCTTTGTAAACCTCTTCAAACCAATCAAAAATCATCTGATTGTTTTTAAAATCCAAATCATTTTCAGTAATCCAGTTTTCAGGAATTTTACTGCCCAGAAGAAACATTAAAGAACCGTCTCCTTTTGTGCCGTACATGATCGTCTGTTCATTTCCTAAAGCCAGCACTTTTCCGCCTTTTGAAAATTCAAAAAGCTTGGGAGCATTTTCTTGGGCATTATAAATTGTACCTTCAATCATCGTTATACCAGAATAAATAGGCTTTTGTGTGCTTATATAAGAACGAATCTTAGAATTTGCTCCATCTGCGCCAATTACCAAATCGCCATAAACGGTTTTTCCATCTTTAAAGAACAATCTCCAGCCATTATTTTCTTTTTCCATAGAAAGAAATTGACTGTCCCAAACAATAGTTTCTGGCAAAAGCGAATGCAATAAAACAGCTCGAAGTTCTGAGCGATCTATTTCTGGACGTGGTTTTGATATATCCTGAAGTGAATCATGATTGTTTTCTGAATTTATCTGAGAAATGCTTTTCTGATCAGCATGCTCATCAAATTTCAATTCAAAATTCTGATTTACAATTCGAGCTTTACTGGCATTTGGGCGAATCTTTTTGTAAAACTCATCTAGTAAATTTGCTTTTTCCATGGCTATTAAACCTGAATCTTCGTGTAAATCTAATGGAGAACCTTGTACACGAACTTTTGAGTTGAGGTCTCTTTCGTAAACCTTTACATTTATATTTTGTAACTGTAAAAGACTGGCTAATACTAAACCGCCCATTCCGCCGCCAACAATGGCAACCTGTTTATTTTGTAGTAACATAGTTTGTAATTAAAATCTATGTTGCAAAATTATTTAGAGGAAAGAGCAGATAATAGTATAAATCGGTCGTTTTTGTTTTGAAAAAGCTCTTTTGGCAGTGATCCCGAAATTTTCTTGATTTCTTTAATAAAATGCGTTTGATCTGTAAAATTCTCCTCGGGAAAAAGTTTCCCTTTAGCAATATGTTCTAAGGAAGCACGAAAACGAAGAATAGAACAATAGGCTTTTAAAGAAATGCCAAAATATTGATTAAAATACCGATTAATTTGACGGCTGCTCCAATTAGATTGTTCGGATAATTCTTTTACCGTCAGATTTCCGTTGGTTTCATAAATGAGTCTAAATAGTTTTTGTTTTCGAGTATCTATTTCCTTTACTAATAAAGACTCGATTTTTGAAGAAGCTTTTTCGCAAAACAATTCAAAATCATCTAAATCATTTTCGTTAAAATCCCAAAAGTTGTTTTCAAGCAGTTTTCCTGAGTTTAAAATTTCAGTAATGCTTTCGCGGAAGATATACTCAACAGCAGGAAGTTTAAAGCTAATGACAAAGGTCAAGCTATTGGCTGGAATTATCCCTTTTTCATATTGTTGCGTTCCTAAACCTAAAAGTCTAATTTGAAAAGAAGTTTCAGCGGTTTTCATCAAGGACAAATCAATTCGTCCATCAGGAAGGCCGATAGTTTCCAATGTTTGATCCGATTTATTTTGCATGCACCAAAAGCTCTCTACAAAATCTAAGAGTTTTTTGCTAGGTTTTATGGATTTGTATGCTAAATCGTTGAACATTTTATCAAATTTTAAAGTGAAAGTAAACAAAATGTATTTTATTTCTAAGAAAAGAATCACTTATAGAAAGCTTATAAGAGACTTTCTAATTCGATAAAAAGTGCTATGAAAAAACTTAACATTGGATAAGTTGTTGTATATTAGTTGTTTGTGTTTGTTTTTTAGGGGCAATGAAAAACTTAACATTGGCGAATGTCTTTTTCAATCTATCTTTGTTTATTATTTTTTGATGTTAATTTAATGATTTAATAACATTGAAAATTAGTTTAATTAAAAATAAATTTAATCAATTTCTTAAAATTAACAGAATAATGGCAAAAGAAATACTTGTTGATGAAATCAATCAGGAGGCAGAAGCTGTTTCGGTTATCTCTAATGACAAAATCGAACAAAAAGAGACTCCAGTTCTAGAATCTGCTGAAACTCCAGAAGCAAAACCAAAACCTAAAAGAGCTCCCAAAAAAGTGGCAGAAAAAGAGGCGAGTACAGTAGAAGAAGCTGTGCAAGAACCAACACAAATAGAAGAAATTTCGTCTGAGGCTGAAGAAGAAACATCTGAAGAAAACAACAATCAGCCAAAATCTAAAAAGAATAAAAAAATGAAAGAAAAAGACAAAGAGAAAAAAGAGAAAAAGAAAAAAGCTGTTGCTAAGAAAAAAGAAAAAGCAAAAGATAAAAAGAAAGAGAAAGCTAAAAAAGCAAAACTAAAAGCTAAAGCTAAAAAGAAAGCAAAAGCTCAAAAAGCGAAAGACAAAGCAAAAGCGAAAAAAATCGCTAAAAAGAAAGCAAAAAGATCTAAAGCAAAGAAGAATAAGAAAAAATAATGGTTAATGATTAATTGTAAATGGTGAATTGTTAATTGTTGAAGGTTATGTAGGATAGCTATAACTTTCTGACATTGTCAGGCTGAGCGTAGTCGAAGCCGAGCAAGATTCATCCATCTCAATAAAAGTATAAAGCCACAGATTACAAGATTGATACAGATTTTAAAAAATCATTTTAATCCTGTAATCTGTGGCTATTTTTTTTAATAAATTTTGACAGTTTAAGGTTTGTTAGGCTGAGCGAAGTCGAAGCCCGCGCAAAGATTCATCTATTCCAATAAAATTACAAAGCCACAGATTACAAGATTAACACAGATTTTAAAAAATCATTTCAATCCTGTAATCTGTGGCTGTTATTATTGCAGTTTTTACATTTCGCAATTCACAATTTTCGAGTTTTTTTCTCTATCGCAAGTTTGTCAATTTTCTGAAGAAATTCGGGATCAAATTCGGAGTAAGCACGTAATCTATATTTTTCGTCTCTAATTTTCATTACGATACGAATCTTCTGTACCATCAGCCAAATTGGTTCATATCTTTTATGACCGAGCAAATATTGAATTTTAAGAATTGACATTTTTCGGTGGGAAAGTGTCATCAATTCTATGCAAATCATCCAGTAACGAATAGGGAGATTGGAGTTTTCCATTACAGTTCCCGATCTTAGACTGGTTCTGCTGCCGCATTTTCTGCACTGAAATTTTAAATCATTCTGACGAAAAGAATGTATGTCATGCCCACATTTTCGGCACAAAAGTCCATTTTCTAGACGTTTGTTTTTGAGCTCTTCAATACAAGTTGCTTCATCAGAATATTTTTCAAAATAAGCACGTAATTCCATTTATATAATTCCTTATTTAGGTTTCGAAATATAAAATATTTTGAAGAAATGAAGATCAAGTTGGAATAAAAAATAAATTTTTTTTTTTTGCGTTTTCTGAATAGGATTTGATTGTGCCGATATATTTCGCCCCGCTGGGGCTCTTTTATGATTGGGATTGCATTTCTATAAATATTTCGCCCCGCTGGGGCTTTTCTATTATTGGAAATGTAGTTCTATAAATATTTCACCTCTCCGAGGCTTTTCCTATGATTGGGATTGCATTTCTATAAATATTTCGTCTACAAATATTTCGCCCCGCTGGGGCTTTTCTATTGTTGGAAATGTAGTTCTATAGATATTTCGCCTCTCCGAGGCTTTTCTATGATTGGGATTTTATTTCTACAAATATTTCGTCGATTTTGAGCTGTACAGCAGAGCTCCGGAGGAGCGCAATATTTATAGAAAGAAACAGCACAAAAGATATAAAGCTCCGGAGGAGCGACATAAAATAGGTTTAAAAAATAAAAAGGAATACTCGCGAACGACTATTCCTTTTTATCAAGGGGGGGCAAAACTTTGTTACAATTTACCTGCAATTTCTTTTTTATACTTATTAAGGATAGATTTTGTCATACCTAAATTAGCTTTTGTAGAATCTACAGCCAAATAAATAAAATAATCTTGATTATCAGAAACGTCGATAATGTGAATTTGAGAGCTTAATGTAATCATTACATTGTCAATAACTTGACCGTTTAAATTCAAAGCTTTAATAGCATTCATTTTGGCTTTTACTACTTCAAGGTTGTATGCAGATGCCAATTCTGGATCAAAATCTGCAACTGCAGAGTGTGAATAATATGACATACCGCTTGCGATTTCAGCAACAGATACTGCGATGAAACCTGGGACGTTCTTTTTTAGGTCTTCCCCAAATTGCGTTAAGAAATCAGACATAGGTTTTTAGGATTTAATTAGATTGAATCGTTTTGGATGAGGCAAAATTAATTATACAATATTATTTAATTATCCGTAATGCGTACCTATTTTTAGGCAAATAATAAAATTAACATAAGTTCTAAAAATGAGCTTTTCTGATTTCTTTAATTGAATTTTGTTTCAATTTGAAAATGAAATAATTAAACTAAAAATGCTTCTGAAAAAGTGCTGCTGCACTATTTCAAAAGCATTTTCGTTTAAACAAAAATTAATTTTTTACTTGATTTCTGTTATAAAATCTTCTTGCGGAGTTCTTACTTTTTTCATGTTTACCAACCAATCATTTTCATGATCTCTATATCCTAGAGGTAAAACTAAAACACTCTTTAATCCAAGTTCGTTTAAACCTAAAAGTTTGTCTACTTCAGCAGGAATAAAACCTTCCATTGGAGTTGCATCTACTTCCTGTTCTGCAGCTGCAGCGATTGCAACACCAAACGAAATGTAAGCTTGTTTTGCAGCGTGGTTAGCATGCCATTCTTGTCCAAGTGGCTCGTACATTCCCCAAAGTCTTTGTTTGTATTCATCCATTGCATCAGCAGGAATTCCTCTTTCGGCAATTGTTCTGTCAAAAACAGCAGAGATTTTTTCTAAACTATAACCGTCCCAAGCAGCCCATACCAAAACGTGAGAAGCATCTGTAACTTGACTTTGGTCAAAACTAACCGTTCTAAGTTTGTCTTTTAATTCTTTGTTTGTGATAACAAAAATCTTATAAGGCTGTAATCCAGAAGAAGATGGTGCAAGTTTTGCAGCTTCAAGAATATAATCTACTTTTTCTTGCGGAACAGCTTGTCCGTTCATTTTTTTTGTAGCATAACGCCACTTTAGTGCATCTATTAAGGCCATTTTTTTTAATTGATTAAAATTGTATTCAAATGTAAAAACTTTAAGTGTATTTTTGTCATCCGATTACCAAAAGTAACTGTAACATCGAGGTAACCTACTAATAGAACATGATAAAAGAACCAATACACGATAAAAAATCATGCAACCAACACATTATGGCGGTGCATGATGCTATGTATATCTTAAACGGAAGATGGAAAATTTCTATAATTGCATCACTGTGCTTTAATACCTTAAGATTTACCGATTTATTGAGGGAAGTAGAAGGTATTTCGGGAAAAATGTTAAGCAGAGAATTAAAGAACCTTGAAGAAAACCAATTGGTTACCAGAACTGTTTTGAATACGCAGCCCATAACGGTCGAATATCAGTTAACAGAATATGGACATACTTTAAAAGAGGTAATTGATTCTTTGGCAAAATGGGGACATAATCACAGAAAAAAGATTACGGGTAAAGAGTAAATCAGCTTTTGAATTCTGAAATTCGCTGAAAAAATCCTTGTGTAGCCAGTTTTTGCTCCGTTTCTTCAATAGCTCTCAAAAGATTGTTCTGATTATCGGTGATCTCGTTTAAAGCATTTTTCATCACTGTCCAAACTGGCTGCATTTTTACGACCAGTTCTTTTCCTTTGGCGGTAAGCACAATTAATCTCTTGCGTTCGTCTAACTTGTCTTTTTTAGAACTGATCAGTTTTTGTTTTTCTAATTCCCTCAATAAACTTATAGTTGACGGATGGCTATAGCCAATTTCGCTCGCAATTTCTACAACGCTAAGCATTTCTTTGATGTGAAGCGTATAGATTACAGGAAACCATTTCGGTTCAAAATCAATATCGAACGATTTGTAGATTAAGGCACCGTCTTTGCGCAACTGTTCGCTCAGACGCTGCAACCGCGTTGATATGGCTAATATTCCAATCTCGTCAATTATATTCATTTTTTATTGCTTTAGGTTTAAATGACAAAAAACATTATCGGGTTTCATTAACGGAAAATCAGTTGGAAGCGCTTCTTTTTCGATCGTTACAAAATTATTCTTTTCGTAAAAACGCAAAGCCGCCTGCAGTAAAGAAACCGTTCCTAAATATAAGTCTTTAATTCCTTTTTCTTTGCTGTATGCAATTAGCTGTTCTAATAATTGTTGAGCAATTTGGAATTCTTTACCTCTGTATTCTTTTTTAACAAACATTTTTCTGATTGCTGCAGCTTCAGAATTGAATTTTACCAAAGCAATTGTGCCAACCAATTTTTCGTCTATAAAAGCACCAAGAAAAATCCCGCCTGGCTTATAGTAAAAGTTCTCAATATCCAATAAATCAGGCTGATCTTCTAATGTAACAGGAACATTAAATTCTTTTTGCTGAATGTGTAAAATCAAATCTACGATTTCATTTTCGTACTTATTTTGTATAGGCTGAATGTGCATTTGTCTTGTAAATTAAATATGTGTACAAAACTACGTAGTTAACTACATATATACAACAAAAAAACTGCTGAAACCAGCAGTTTTAAGTGTTTTTTATGATTTCAAACGATTTCTGTTAGAAAGTTTTATTCTTTAACTAATACAATAACAGCTTTGTAGCCCGTACCAACATTCCATTCGCTTGACGAAATAACCTGACCTTTGTCGTCATAAACTTTAAATTCGGCTGTATTTGGAGAAGCAAAACCTTCGTTTAAGGCTTCAATGTCAATTTTATTGATTCCTTTTACTAAGTTTATTTTCACACTTTTAAAATCTCCAGTTAGGAAAACTTCAGGCTCAATTACTTGATCGTTTAAATATACTTTTACTTTATCGCCGTCTACAAAAGCAGCATCGCGATACATAATGGTCGAAGTAACGGCTGTTGTATTGAAATTGCCTAAAAACTGATTTCTTCTATAAAAGATTCCCTCAACATTTGCTTCTGGCTTATAAAGATTAGTGTTTTTAAATAACTCGTCTGGGTTAACCTGAAGCGGTGCAGGTTTCTCAATAGGCGCCGGCGGGTTTTCTTTTGGAGCTTCTTCTTTGGGCGGAATCACTTCTTTTACAGGAGATTTTTTTGCCGGAATCGATTTGAATTTATTATCAAGTTCCTGAGCAAAACTGTGCAATGAAAAGGAAGCAAAGGCAATTATCAAAAATATTTTTTTCATGTTTTTATACTATTAATCTTGTGTGGTATTGATTTTAAAAAAAAATAGATGCATCATACTCTTTTATATATAAACATTTTATGAAACCAAATATTGTCTTGTTAGGAATTATTTGTCGAAGAATTAACTTCTTTATAAGCAAAATTTAAATGTTTTCTGCTGAAACTGAATTATCTCTATATTCTTGTGAAGTTTTGAAGATTCTTTCTTTTATATATGGAAAGGGAAAATGTTTTAAATTCCTTCTTTTTATATTTGTTTTATTGTAAGATATTGAATATTAATATTTTGTATATTTATTATTCAATAAAATAATTTCTGGTATGAATAGGTTAAGTTTTATCTTTTTCCTTTTTGCATTCGGTAGTTTTGCTCAGGAAAACAGCACAAATTCGAGTATTAAAAAGCAGATTGAAGATTATAATGCCTCATTTGCAATCGCTTTTACAAAAGGAAATCAAGACGATTTAGTAAAAGCGTATACAGATCAAACCATCTTTATGCCTGAGCATAGCAGACAGCGAGTGGGTAGAAAAACGATTCGCGATTTTTATAAACAATGGTTGAAACAGGCAAAAATTACTTCCTATCAAAAAACAATTTTAGAATTACAGGATTTTGGAAACTATGTTTTGGAAATAGGAACTTTTAATGAAGACTTAAATCTAAACGAACAGAAAGCGTTTTCTTATATTGGAAAATATGCTGTTTTATGGAAAAAGCCTTCAAAAAAGGGCGTGCCTCCAACAATTGCTGCGGAAATCTGGGGTTCTTCAAGTTATTTTGATGATAAAAATATTCCAGATATAAACGATATCGAAATTCCAAAGACTAAAAAATATATTCCGACAGACAAATTAACTTTAGAGGTAAAAGAAAGAAATAATACCATTAAAGAGATGGTTCAAAATAGACAAGGAGCAGAGCATGCCAAAATGTTTATGCCAGATGCAATGTATTTAACTTATTATACTCCAATTCTTTCGGGTGAAAAGGAAATTACGGATTATTTTACAGAACATGAAAAACCGGGTACACTGCGTATCGAACAAATTTCGATTGAAACTTCAAATATTATTTATGCACAAAAAGCGATTGTAGAATTTGGTTTCTACAGCGTTGATTGGCGCGATTGTGACAATCACGGAAATGTAAAAGGGAAAAGCATCAATGTCTGGAAAAAAGACAGTAATGGAGAGTTGCTGCTTTTTCGCCAAATCGTAAATCATGATTAACTTTTTGGTCTTTTTTAGATATCATTTATTTCTTCTGTTTGTTGTTGAATACTAATAATTTTGTATAATTTTGAATCCATCTTTATCATTTTTACACACGATGGGTCGATTACTTTGCATATTTTTTATTTTTACTACTTTTTATATTTATCCGCAACCTTCAACAAAAGAATGGATTGATAGTTTAAATACTATTGATAATCACGAAAAAAAAGTGGATTTAGCCCTAAAAATTGCTTCCCAACTTCAAGATTCTGATTGGGATAGAGCGATAAAATATGTAGAGCTGGCTGAAACAGAGGCAAAAAAAACAGACAAAGCCGATTTAGCTTTAGCTAAAGTTTATTTATCTGCTGGAGGAATTTACAGTTCAAAAGACGTACTGGATATTACCTTGCAATATTATTTAAAGGCTTATGAAATTTATAAAAGCAATAACATTGAAGATGAAATTGTTCAGGTAGAAAATAATCTAGCCATTACTTATGGAAAAACCAATAACCAAGAAAAAGCGCTCAAGTATTTCCTAAATGTATATCGTTATCAAAAATCTAAGAACCAGCCAGAAAAACTGCTAAAAATATTAAACAACATTGGTACAACTTATCTTGGTAAAAGCTTAGATTCATCCTTGCATTATTATCATAAAGCCGATGCAATTGCAAAAAAACTAAAAAACAATACCTTAACAGTTTATGTGTACACCAATTTGGCTAGGGCTTATAGTTTAAAAAGAGATAAAAAAAATGCTGATTTGTATTTTGAAAAAGCTTTTTTATTAATAGATACTCCTATCGATGATTCACTAAAAGCCTTTGTTTTTGAATCGTTTTCCGAATATAATTTACAAGAAAAAAAACTGGATAAAGTCATTTTAAATGCGAAAAAGTCTTTGGAATATTCTCAAGGAAATCTATTTGGTTTTTCTAGCATGCGTTTGAACAAAATGCTTTATGAAGCCTATTTACAAATGGGTGATTATAAAAATGCTGTTTTTTATTTTCAGCAGTTCAATAAAATTAGTGACAGTATTAATATCGAACAAAAGGCCGTAAATCTAGAAAGAATAAAACTCGAACAAGATTATAAAGTCCGAAGCCAGATTCGAACTTTAGTGGAAGAGAAAACCAGATTTAAGTATTATGTGGTTGGGTTAATATTGGTTATTGGAATATTGACTTTAATCCTTTTATTAATTCGTTATCGAAACCGAAATATTACCAATCAGCTGGAAAAAGAGAAATTAAAAGCCAAACAGCAGGAATTGAATCAAAGTCTCGAAGCCAAAAATATGGTTTTGGTAGGTAAGGCTATGGCCGAAATTCATCGTACCGATAATATCAACGAAATCCTGACGGATCTTAAAAAAATCAAACTCAAAACTGCCAACAAAGAATTACAGCAGGCAATTGATATTGTTTTGAAACGACTGGAAAAAGATTTGAATGCCGATATCTGGAAAGAATTTGAAATTAGTTTTGAACAGGTTCATAAATCTTTCTTCGATAAATTGACTATAGATTATCCGACACTTACTCCAAAAGAACGCCGACTTTGTGCGCTGCTTTATTTAGACTTAACTACAAAAGAAATTTCCCAAATTACAGGACAATCCTTTAAATCGATAGAAAATGCGAGAACCAGATTGCGCAAAAAGTTCGATTTAACCAACGAAAAAGTAAATCTTTCCACTTATCTGAACAGTTTTAAAGTCGATTTATTGTAAAATAATTTTAAGTGTAACTGTTTGATATAGTTGTTTTTATTTTAAAAAGAGTGTTTTCTGAGTGCTCTATTTCTGCCTGCGAGTGTTTTTGCATTAGTCCTTTTTTTTCGAGCCTTATAGCGTCCTTCTATTTTTACCAAACGATTATCAAAAACAAGTTTGGATGAATACCACAAAAAAAGAAGAACCCTCTAAAAGTCTGGAAGAACTTCTAGAAGAAACAAAAACAAAAAAGAGTGCGCTCTTAAAAATTCTACAAAAAATAACGAAAGCAAGTTCTAAGAATCAACCGCCGAATTGATTCTAAGAACTTGCTTTTGTGGTTTTCTGCGAACCATCATATCTATTAACTCGCAGCCTTAATACTAATTTTAAATTTAAAAAAAATGAACCAGATTTACTCTAAACCCAGGTATTTGTTTCTTTTGTTAGGTTTTTTGGTCTGTTCCGCTGGAATGGCTCAGTCTCCTTTTCCAAAAAACAAAACATCTAATGCGCAGACGGCCGTACAATCGCCAGCCGCTAATCAGAAAAAAGAGCAGCTTTCTCAAAAAAAGACCGATCAGAATGCTAATCAGGATTATGATTCTAACATTCTTTCACCTCAAAAAAGTGTCAATGGAACAGCACTTTCGCAACAAGAAAGTGATGATGTAAATAAGAGATTAAAAGCTAGTCAGAAACTTTTTGACAAAAGTCAAAGTGCTTCAACGGCAAAAAATGTTCAAAGCGCAGACAGTACAAAAGTGAGATCTTTTGCAAAATCGTCTAATCTGACAATTCGCAATGTGTTTGAAGTTAAAAGAGCAGATTTTGAACTTTCGAGTGCAGATAAGATGCAACTGAGATCGGTTTCAGATAAACACGGCAGAAGTCTTGCTACTTATCAGCAAATGCATAATGCTGTTCCTGTTGAAGGAGCGATTTATAAAGTGAGAGATAATAAGAGCAAAATTGAAGCTTTTGGGCATATCAGTAAAAAATTGCCTGCAAACAGTAATTATAAAGTAAACGCGTCGGCAGCTTTACAAAATGCATTAAATACAGTAAATGCTAAAGAATATGTTTGGCAAAGCAAAAAATTATCGGCTTTAGTCCATAAAAAAATCAGTACAAAACCGCAAGGAGAATTGGTTTATGTGGGACCTAATTTTTCTTCTGAATTAACAGAATATCATTTGGCATGGAAGTACGATATTTTCGCTACAAATCCGCAGTCAAGTCAGACGATTTATGTTGATGCTAATACAGGAAAAGTCATTTTAAAAATTGATTTAAGTAGAGATCTTCATTCTTCTTCTTCGCCTATTATTGATGGCAGAAGTACAATTGGTAAAGGAAAAGCAAGATTCTCTGGAGATGTTACTTTTGGTACAACTCAATATACAGATGGTTATAGATTAGAAACTTTGGAAGGAAAATACAAAGTGCCCATTTATACTTTGAATATGAATCATGCAGAACATGCATCTGATGAAGTGCTAACAGAATATATCGATGAAGATAATAACTGGAATGATTTATACAACAAAGATCATGATGAAGTGGCAATCGATATTCATTGGGGATTGCAAAAGACTTTAAACTATTACGAAGAAAAATTTAGCCGAAATAGTGTTGATGACAAAGGAATGACCATTTTTGGTCTTGCTCACTTAGGAACCAATGTAGAAAATGCCTCTTGGACAGGAGGATGGGCGCAGTTTGGAGATGGTAAAAATCAGCCTTTTGTAAGTTTGGCCATTACTGGACATGAATTAACGCATGCAGTAACACAATTTTCTGCCGGATTAATTTACCAAGGAGAATCGGGTGCAATGAACGAATCTTTTAGTGATATTTTCGGTGTTTCTATTGAATTTTACGCTGGAAGAGATACTAAAAATGATATTTGGCTTTTGGGAGACGAATTGTATTCTCACGGAAGTTTAAGAAGTATGGCTAATCCAAAAGCCCAAGGTCAGCCTGATACCTATGGAGGTACAAATTGGGTAAATCCAGCCAACACATCGTATGATAATGGAGGTGTGCACATTAACAGCGGTATTACCAATTATTGGTTTTATCTTTTGGCTGAAGGTGGAGAAGGAGTTAATGACCTTAATAACAGTTATACAGTTAAACCAATTGGTTTAGCTAAAGCGGAAAAGATTGCCTACATAGCATTAACAGAATATTTATCGCCGTCTTCAAATTTTAGCGACATGCGTCAGGCAACTTTGATGGCAACAGAAGATTTGTATGGTTTAGGTTCTGAAGAGTTTAAACAAGTTACTAATGCTTGGTATGCCATTGGGGTAGGTACAGCTTATGCAGATCGACAAATAACTATTGTTTCGGTAGAAAATCCTTCAACTTCTTGCGGGCCATTAAAAGGTGACGAGCCTTTTTATATTACACTAAGAAATACAGGAACTTCTGTTATTAAAGCGGATGAAGTTTTAAATTTCAAATTAAGAGCCATGGCAAGCGCACTTGGCAGACTTATTACTTTTTATACCAATGATGGGAAAGTTCCTTTTACTAAAGATTTAGGAATTGGAGAAGAAACAACTATCGAAGTAAAAAGCACAATACCGTATCAAATAAATGCGACGACCTATGTAGAAGTAAAAGTAGATCTTAATCCGATTGTAGATTTTGGGGTTAAAGAAGGATATTCTTTTGTTACAGGTTTATATGTTGCCACTGCACAAAAAGATTTTGATATTAAAGCTACAGCTTTAGATCTTCCAATGTATACAGGAGATTTACTGACTACAAGTTATACTCCGTCTATTACGATTTTTAATTTAGGCTGTCAAGATATTCCAGCGGGAACTGTTTTAAAAATTGGATATGCCGATACAAAAGCTGGAAGCACAACAATTTGGAAAGATGTGACATTGCAGACTGCTTTTAAAGGAAATTCAGAAATGAAAATATCTTTTGATACTGCTGTCGATTTATCAGCGGCGGGATTACACACTTACGAAGCTTATGTAACCTATGATAAAGATCCAGTTACTACAAATAATAGTATCATAAATGCTGCTTACAGCGATGTTATTACACAATTTCCTTATAGTGAAGGATTTGAAAGAACGCCTGGAGGATGGAACACAAAAGTATTAAGCGGAAATCAGAAGTTTGTATTTCAAAATTATCCTGCATCTTTTAGAACTGTTAAATCACAATATATGTGGGGAATGGTAGACTTTAAAGGAACTGACAGAATGGGACTTAATTCTGATTTCGTTTTAGAATCCCCAATCTTCGATTTTACTAATGTAGTTTCTCCATATGTTGAATTCGATTTGTATTATTTACTGCATAGAACTTACGATGGTTTAATTGTTGAATATTCGGAAGATAAAGGTAAAAGCTGGAAAAAAATAAATACAGTAAATTATCCAGAAATAGAACATGGCAATGATTTATTTGATGGCGCTTGGTTTACAGGTGTAAATACCCAACTTAGAAAAGATCCGTATCAAATTCGTTTAAATGAATTAGCAGGAAAAAAAGCCGCTATTCGTTTCCACGTAAAATCGGATGACTATTATGACGGATTCTTAGGTGGATTTATAGATAACATTTTAGTGAGCGATGCGCCTTACGATTTAGAATTGGTATCTGCAAAATTAGACGCTGGTAAATGTGATATCAACAATAATAATGCGGCAGTAATTGCTAAAATAACAAACAATTTTGCGACTGCAAGTCAGGAAGTTATTATTACAACTAAAATTCTGGATGCAGCAAAAGTCGAAGTTTTTTCAAAATCAGAAAAAACAACTTTAAACTTCGCTAAGTTTAAAGACACGATAAACTATTCGGTTCCTAATATTAATCTAAAAAACATCGGAGAGCATACGATTTCGGTTTCTGTTTTTCCTGAAGACATGGCAAAAGACCTTAAACAAGGAAACAATGCCGTAACATTAACATACGATAATTGGAATAATGAAGACATGAAAGTTTCTGTACTTCCGTACAAAATGGATTTTGAAGACGATTCTAAATATAAAGGATGGAGAACTTCTGAAAATAAAGGTTCTGCAGGATGGAAACATGGAGTGCGAGCAGATTTAGGCTCTCCAGGATGGTTTCTTGAAGATCACACCAAGTTTATGGCAAGTAATGATGACAAATGTAATTGTGATGCTTCAAACGATATGCTGGTTTCACCAGTATTTGATTTAACCAATTACAAAGAAGCACACTTAGCATTTGATGGTTTTGGAGATCCGCAACAATGGTCAGACGGTTTTGTAAAAGTAAGCACAGATGGTGGAACAACTTGGAAAGAGGTGTTTAAAATGCCTTATTATGGTGCTTGGTTTGGATATAACGTTGATTTAAGTGCTTATGCTGGAAATTCTTGTGTTATGGTTGCCTTTCAGCAAAATGACAACGGCTTTTTTGGTAATGGTTTTGCAGTAGATAATATTGAAATTACATCAACTAAAAGTAATTTACAGCTATCGAATTTAGTTGTGGGTGAAACGGTTTATGAAGATGTACCTTCGCATGAGTTTTATATTGATGCAAGAAATGTAGCTTATAAAACATTGGAGAAAGTTACGATCAAATATCAAATTCTTCAGAACGGAAACGCCATTGGTGAACCAGTTTCATTAGAAAGAACTAAAACGATACGACAAGGTGAAACTCTTGTTTATAAAATAGACGGTCTTCCTAAATTAGCTGCTGGAAATTACGAAATTAAAGTGCAGGCAACTGCCGATGGAGAGGCAAATACAGATGTTAAAAGTCTTACTGCATCTTTTCAAGTTGTTGAAAAAGCATTGGAACTAAACACAGAGGATTTCTCTAACCTGACGCAAGGTTCAATATTTGGATCAAAAGGGTTTATTTCTAATCAAAGTGATGAAAATTATCCTTGGAGAGCTCTTACAACTCCAGATAATACCTATTTGACGGTTCCACTAGAAAACCGAACAGGAGACGCTAACGGTAAACTTTTATACAGTCAATTAGAAGGTTATTATTACTATAGCGAATTAATTTCTCCACTTTATAAACTATCTGCAAGTGCTACAGCTTTAGAGTTTTATTACGCTATGCAAAGTAATGTCAATGATGCTTTAATTGTAGATATTAAGCCAGTTGGCGGAGAATGGACTGAAGCTTGGAGAGCAACAAATCAAGGAACTTATGTAGATACCGAATGGCAAAAAGCAGTCTTAAACATTACCAAATATGCTGGAAAATCAGTATTGTTCCGTTTTAGACATGCAAAATCAGATGGGTATTCTTATATGGTTTTAGATGATCTTAAAGTGATTAGCGAGGCTGTTTTAGATGTTTCTGTTCAAATTTTGTCTCCAAAAGATATTTGCGGTAATAGCGAAGTAAAAGTTAGACTGACAAACGAAGGGCAAGTTGCTATTAAAGAAAATTCTATCCAGTTAGATTTGGAGTATAGTAATACATCAGAAAAAATCTCAGAAGCCGTTGCATCAGGAATTCCAGTTGGCGAAAGTATTGATTATACTTTTATCAAACAGCCTAAATTAGATGACTCTGGAGATTCTCATGTATTTGCCATAAATGCAAAAATGGAAAACGATGCTATCGAACAAAACAATAGTATCAAGAATTATGTATACCAAGGTGTACCGTCAGATTTTAAAATGTTTGATGTGTCAGTTATCCATGCTTATGCAGGCAAAAGTGTATTTCTGGATGCAGAGAGAAACTTTTCTGCTAAAGAATTAGAAGCGACTTCATACAAATGGAGTTCAGGTGAAACTACCAATTCTATAAATGTTGATAAAGCAGGAGATTATACCGTAACAGCAACATTAGAAAACGGATGCAGCCTTACTGAAAAAGTAACGGTGGTATTTGATACATTCGAATCTGAGCTTCCAAGCGGAGATGTTTGTGGTCCTGAAGTAGTTTTAAATCCTGGAAATTATGCTGCTTACGAGTGGTTTGATGGTTCTACAGATCCAATTTTCACTACAACAGAAAGCGGAGATTACTATGTAACGGTTTACAACGAACACGGATTAGGAAAAATTTTCACTACAACGATTAATGTTCTTGAAAACACAGTTCCAGAGATCCAGGCATTAGAAGGAAATAAAATTACAGCTTCTAATGATGCTGCTGGCTACCAATGGTATTTAAACGGTAGGCCTTTGCCAAATGCAACCGAAAAAACAGTTGCTACAATTTGGGAAGGAAGTTATAGTCTTCAAGTAACCAATGCACACGGCTGTACAAATATGTCTGCTCCAATTGATTCTAAAGGGTTGCTTATCGGAAAATTGACAAATTCATTCCGAGTTTTCCCAAATCCAGTGGCAGATAATGTAAATATCTTCTTGGCTGAAAAAGCAGAAGGTGAAGCTGAAATGAAAATTTACTCTATGGAAGGCAATGCCGTTTGGAGTAAAACCTATTCTGCTGTTCCATCAAGTGTAAATGTAAGTCAGCTTGCAACTGGAGTTTATATTTTAGACTGTACAGTTCAAGGTAAAAAGTACACGGCTAAGATCATTAAAAAGTAACAAAAATACAGATAGAAATGGCAGTTCTCGTGTAGAACTGCTCTTCTAAAAAATAAACGAAAAAGATGAAAAAATCAAAGCTAATAATCTGTGCACTACTGATGTGTGCAGGTGTAATGGCCCAAACCGAAAAGGTGAAACTGGGAGTAAAAGCGGGTTTGAATATTTCGAGCCTAACATTTGATGATAACGAATTGAACTCCTCTGATAAGACAGGATTTACAGCCGGTTTAATGGCTGAAATTCCGTTGGCAAAAAACTTCTCGGTACAGCCGGAGTTATTATACAGTCAGCAGGGAATGAAATTGTCTTATTCAGATCCAGAAGTTCAAAACTCACATTACAAAAGCACCATTGCCATAAATTATTTAAACATTCCAGTAATGCTGAAATATTATGTTGTTAAAGGGTTGAGTTTACAAGCTGGGCCTCAAGTAGGAATACTTTTAAAAGCAAATAATAAATATCAAGACAACTTTTTAGGTTATGATAACCATGAAGAAATGAATTTAAAAGAGTATTCAAATGGAGTAGATGCTTCTGTAAATTTCGGATTGGGTTATCAGTTTAAAGACAAATTTTATGCAGATGCAAGATATAATGTTTCTTATACTAATGTCTTTAAAGATGTAACCGCAAACACGAATTATAGTATTAATAGTGATATGAAGAACCGAATTTTTCAAATAACAGTAGGTTATTTTTTTAAGTAGAGTTAGTAACATTCTTCTTCATATCTTTTTTAAACCACTCTTTTTTAGGAGTGGTTTTTTTGCTTTAGCAATATTAATTTCAGACGGATTATAGAGCTTAATTTTGAACCTATTAGCTATTTCTTTGAAGCGATATCACAAATAAGTCTTTTTGCGAGAATAAATAACACTACTTATATTATTACATTTGTATAGTAATTCTATAGGATTTGTATATATGATTCGGGCAAACTCATTTAAATTAATTGTCTTTTTACTGTTTTTAGTAGTTAGTGGATATTTAAATGCACAAAAAAGCGATAGTTTGTCGCAGCAGTTTTTGATGAATATACAAATACGTCCAAGAGCAGAATATACTTCAAATTATATACTTCCTCCAAATGACTCGATAGATCCCTATTTTTACATAACGCAGAGAAATAGAGTTTCAATGCAATACTTGCGTGAAAAATGGTTTATAAAATCCGATTTACAAGAAATTCATTTGTGGGATGAAGCAAATTCAAATTCTAAAGTCGGAAGCATAAATTTTTATCAGTTGTTTTTGGAAACGAAATTTAAGGACATAAACTTTCGTGTAGGAAGACAAAATATTTTATTAGATAACGGCAGATTATTTTCGGATGCGCCTTGGGCTCAGCAGGGTAGAGCCCATGAAGGAATTAGAATTATGAAATATACGCCACATTTTGCCCATGATTTTTTCTTTGTGTTTACGAGAAAATACAATACAAGTTTTGAAAGTGCTTATTCTCCAGTTGCTTCCAATAAATACAAGTACATGCTGGTGTACAACTTTAGTTATAATTCGAATAAAAATCTTTCTTTTAATTCTATAAATACAGTTGATTTTTTAGAGAAAACAAATTCAGAAACACTATACACTCGCGCCACTACAGGAGGAAGAATTGAGTTTAAAAAGAAGCAATGGTATTATACTTTAAACAGCTATTTGCAATTTGGTAGAAATCAAAAAGGGCAACATTTGTTTGCATACTATTTCCAGCCAGAAGTGAAATTATCATTGCCAAAAACTACTTTACGATTAGGAGCGGAGATAATTAGCGGAAACAGTTTACAGACAGGGAAAGAAAATTCAGGAGACTTTGATGTTTTATATGGCGTTACTTGGAAGTTTAATGGAAATATGAATGTTTTTACGCGTTTTCCTGCTGATGTTGGAGGAAAAGGTCTTGTGAATCCGTATTTGTTTGCTTTGTTTCCAATAAATTCAAAACTGACATTTCGTTCAGATTTTCATCTTTTTTATACACAATATTCTTTGCAGCATAATTTAAATCAGGCAATGTCAAAATTTTTAGGATTTGAAAATGATATTTCTATAAAATATGTTCCTATTAAAGAGTTAGAAATTAATGGTGCATTTTCATTTTATAAATCTACAGATTCAATGACAAACCTTCCCAAAATACAAGATGTAGAAAAACTGTCGTTTTGGAGTTATTTGATGGTTTCGTATTCTTTTAATGCGATCAATTTTAGAAGAAACAAAAAATAATAGGCTTTAAAATCTTTCGCATTTACATTTGTAAAAGATAATTATATCTTTGCGGCTGATTTTGGTCTATTTTTTCAATTCAGAAGAAATAGTTAAAAGGGAATCAGGTGCAAATCCTGAACAGACCCGCTACTGTAAGTTCTATTTAAGTCTTTAAACATTACTAATGCCATTGTTCGTTGTTTCGGATGAGAAGGCCGTTTAAAGATGGAATAAGTCAGGAGACCTGCCACGATCACATAGTTTAAAACTTTCGTGGTATGAAGTTGATGACAAGATAATGACCTGCTATTTAGGATAGTTGGCCTATTTCTATGTTTTTATAATTGTTGCATCACGTAAAGTTTATTTAATAAAATCGTGATGTATAATTTGAGTAAAACTTTATTTTCTGTTTTTTTAGTACTTGTTCCTTTTTTGCTTCATTCTCAAGCAGTGACTGATAGTTCGCGGGTTTTAAAAGAAGTTATTTTAAAAGGAAAACCGTATCAGGAAGTGATTCCCGTACAAAGTCTTTCGGGTGTTCTACTCGAGAATTTGGCGACTCACAATGTCGCAGATGCGCTGCGTTATTTTGCTGGAACTCAAATTAAAGATTATGGTGGAGTGGGCGGACTCAAAACGGTTGATGTTCGTAATATGGGAACGCATCATGTTGGTGTTTTTTATGACGGAATTCAGCTTGGAAATGCGCAAAATGGCGTAACCGATCTAGGAAAGTATTCGCTTGACGACATGGAATCTTTGACGATGTATAACGGTCAGAAAAGTGAAATTTTTCAATCGGCTAAAGATTTTGCTTCTGCTTCTGCGATTTATTTGCGAACCAAACGACCTGCTTTTTCGGGCAATAAGAAAACAAATCTGCTGGTTCGTTACAAAACAATGTCTATTGATTATCATGATCCTTCTTTTAGATGGGAACAAAAACTAAGCGACAAAGTCAGTTTGAGTGTAAGCTCAGAATACATCAAATCAAACGGACAGTATAAATTTAGATACAAAAGAAAAAATCAAGACGGAAGCATTGCCTACGATACCACAGCAACGCGATGGAATAGCGATATTGAGGCATTCCGATTGGAATCGGGCTTGTTCGGAAAAATAAATAAAGGAACTTGGGATGCCAAAGTGTATTACTACGATTCTGAAAGAGGCGCTCCAGGTGCCATTGTAGAAAATAAGTTTCGAGATGGTTTCCGTCAATTTGACAAGAATTTTTTCGGACAGTCTTCTTTAACAAAAGACGTTTCAGAGAAATATAAATTTCAGCTAAAAGGAAAATTTGCTTACGATTACACCCATTATATTGCACGAGATGCAACCAATGTTTTAGGAGAAACCGTAACAGAAGGCGTGCAATCTGATGATAGTTATTATCAGCAGGAAGCCTATTTTTCTGCAGTCAATATGTACAGCATTTTACCCACTTGGGATGTTTCGCTCTCAACCGATTTTCAATACAATAAACTAAATGCAACTAGAAGAGGCATTCAGACACAGTTTTCTTTTCCGCAGCGTTATACTGCACTTGTTTCTCTGGCAAGTTCCTATCGATATGAAGGTTTTAAAGTTTTAGGAAATGTACTCGCAACTCGCGTTATCGAAGAAGTGAAGTACAATGCCAAAGCACCCAATAAAACCGAATTTACTCCCGCTATATTTCTTGGTTATACGCCGTTTAAGAAATACGATTTCAATTTAAGAGCTTTCGCTAAACGAATTTTCAGAATGCCCACTTTCAACGATTTGTATTATACCATGATCGGTTCGAGCACTTTGAAGCCAGAATACATGAATCAATACGATGTTGGTTTTACGTATAATTTCCCCGTAAGGGAAAGCTTTTTTGATAAATTTTCTTTTCAGGCAGATGCTTATTATACCAATACAAAAGATAAAATTATTGCTGCTCCAACAGGAAATTTATTTCGCTGGATGATGACCAATATAGGGCAAGTAAAAGGAAAAGGAATCGAAACGGTTTTGAATATGGCAACGCATTTTAATAAGCTAAAACTAGATGCCAATTTAACCTATACGTATTCTCAAAGTCAAGATTTTACAAAGTTTGTAGGTTTAGAAATGTCTTCTTATGGAGATCAGATTCCCTACACGCCTTGGCACAGCGGATCTGGAATTTTGAATGCGGGTTATGAATCTTGGAATTTCAATTACAGCTTCATTTATGTTGGAAAACGCTACAACGGAAATGTCAATAATATTAAAGTAAATGAAGTTCAGCCTTGGTATACGCACGATTTGGCGGTTCAAAAATCTTTCACATTCAAAAATTACAAACTGAACGGAACGATTGAAGTCAACAACGCTTTTAATCAGCAATATGAAGTGATTTACAATTATCCGATGCCGGGAAGAACATTCAAATTTATAATCAGTTTTGAGTTATGAAAAAGAGCATTTTAAAAATAGTATTCAGTTTAAGTATTGCCATTTTTTTAGTTTCCTGCAGAGAAGACGAAACGATATTTCTTTCTTCAGATGTGAGTGTTGCAGCACCAAGAAGCGATGGAAAGATTGAGGGTTTTTATCTTCTAAACGAAGGCAATATGGGAATGAACCGTGCGAGTTTGGATGTTTTCAATTACAGAACAGGAAATTACACTACAGATGTATATTCAGAACGAAATCCGAGTGTGGTAAAAGAATTGGGAGATGTTGGAAACGACATTAAAATCTACGGAAATAAGGTTTATGCGGTCATTAATTGTTCTAACAAAGTAGAAGTTTTAGAAAAATGGACAGCAAAACGAATTAAGAAAATAGATATTCCAAATTGCCGTTATGTGGCTTTTTATAAAGAGAAAGCGTATGTGAGTTCGTATTCTGGACCTGTTGCCATAAATCCGAATGCTGAAATTGGTTTTGTTGCCGAAATTGATACGACTTCATTAGAAATAAAAAGAAAAGTTACGGTTGGTTATCAGCCCGAACAAATGGTCGTTCATAACGGAAAATTATATGTAGCCAATTCTGGCGGTTACAGAGTTCCAAATTATGACAGAACGGTTTCTGTAATTGATTTAGAAACGTTTACAGAGATTAAAAAAATCGATGTTGGAATAAATTTATACAGCATGCAGATTGACAGTCGAGGCGATATTTATGTGAGTTCACGAGGCGATTATTACAACACGCCATCTAATCTTTTTGTAATTGATACACAAACAGATGAAAAGAAAATGCAACTCGATATTCCGGTTTCTGGAACTTGTCTCGTTAACGATTTATTGTATTACTATAGTGTTTCTTGGAGCTATCTAACGGGAACCAATAAAGTGAGTTACGGAATTTTAGACACCAAAACAAAAAAAGTAATTGCAGACCAAATTATCACAGACGGAACCGACAAACAAATCATGATTCCGTACGGTCTTCAAGTCAATCCAGAAACCAAAGAAATCTACATTACCGACGCTCAAAACTATGTAGTAATAGGTTATATCTACTGCTTTACAACCGATGGAAAATTAAAATGGAAAACAACCGCAGGAAATATTCCCGCTCATATTGCTTTTATAACTAAAAATTAAAAAATGTCAAACAAAAACCTTTTCAAAATCGCTTTGTTTTCAATTCTCTTTTTGGGATTTGTTGCCTGCGATAAAGACAACGAAGAAGATTTGCTTCCTGCAGAAGTGCTGAAAGAATTGTATACAATTGACCGTTTTAAAGTGCTGAATATTGCTACAGCTCTTCCGAGCACTGCAAAACTGACTTGGAGCATTAATGATTCTATAATTTCAGAAAATGCAGATTTAGATTTTATTAGTCCTTTTCAAAAAAATTATCCGCTGACTTTAAAAGTAGAAATTAATGGAGAGTCAAAAGTCTACACTTCTTCAATTAATGTGATCAAAGAAACGGGAACTTACAGTAAATATATTTCTAATGTACTTGATTTTCGTCCAGCAGTTGGGCAGTTTACTAATGAAATTCCGCAATATGTAACAGGAAATACAGAAGCCAATATCATTACAGCTGCGAAAAAAGCAATCGTGGGTTCAAATACGTCTATGATTTCCCTTGGTGGTTTTGGCGGTTATGTAGTTTTTGGTTTCGACCATACGATTCCGAATATGGGCGGTCGCGATTTTAAGATTTTAGGAAATGCTTTTTGGGGAAATGAAGCCAATGAAGCGCGCGCAGGATCGTGTGAACCCGGAATTATTATGGTGGCTTATGACAAGAATAAAAATGGAAAACCCGATGAAGACGAATGGTACGAAATTGCTGGAAGCGAATATTTTAAGAGCACTACAGTAAAAAACTACGAGATCACTTATTTTAAACCAGATGCCAATAAGGAACCTTTGACAGGAAATGAATTTTGGCAATTTGATACAGAATATATTAAATGGCAGGATAATGCTGGGCAATCAGGTTATAAAGTGCAAAATGTATTTCATAATCAAAGTTATTATCCGCTTTGGATTGCCGACGCTTCTTATACTTTGAAAGGAACCAAAATCGCAGATAATTTCTACGATCAAAGTGGCGAAGGCTCGTATTGGGTAGGCAAATCGTTTGAATTTGGCTATGCCGATAATGCACCCAATAACGATGAAGCTTCGAATATTGACATTTCTTGGGCAGTAGATAAAAACGGAAAATATGTCAAACTTCCAGGAATTGATTTCGTAAAAGTTTACACCGCAATTAATCAGGAAGCAGGCTGGCTTGGAGAGGTTTCTACAGAAGTTTCTGGGGCTTACGACTTACATCTTAACTAAATTTTTAAACACATAGAAACATAGATTTAGTCTTGTGATTTCTTACTAGAACTTTGTCAAAGTTTTAAACTTTGACAAAGTTTACGGCAAACAAGACATTCCCGATTTTTCTATGTGTTAAACAAACAACAGATTAACACAACATTTTAAAATCAATACATTATGAGGAAAAATTACTTTATAGTCATCCTGTTATTTTTTGCATTTCTAACCAATGCACAGATAACAGTACAAGGCGTTCCTAGAAATGATATTAAATCAAAAACGGTAACGCAAAAACAAGTAACGGCAAAAAGCGCCAATGCAACCACTTTGGCAGATATTCAGTTTTGGGTTGGAAGTGGATCTAATCAGGCTGCATTTGTGGTGCAATGGAATGACGGTAAAACTGCTGACGCTTTGGTTTGGGGTTTTAAATGGAATGGAACTGCAACAGGAGAAGATATGGTTAAAGCCGTTGCAAAGGCTGATCCGCGTTTCTTTGCCTTACTCAGACAAGGAACTCAGTATGGATCTGCAATTGGCGGTTTAGGTTTCGATTTGAATGGAACAGGTACAAACGGACTTTATAAAGATGGAGATATAAAGTATCCCTATTATCCTTTTGATGGTCTTATTAATACTAGCGAATACGATTTTGATTCTTATACAGGCATAGATCCAAATGATCATTGGCAGTCAGGATGGATGGTAGGATATTGGTCTTATTGGGTTAAAGATCCAACAGATGCCGATTATAATTATTCTGGTGTTGGAGCTTCTACTCGTGAATTGCAAAATGGCTCTTGGGATGTCTGGAATTTTAATCCAAATATGGAAAGCTTTGATATTGCCACAACTTTTACTCCAGTTGCTCCTTATTCTAAAACAATAGATTTTACTAAAGGCTATTTCATGGTAAACGAAGAATGGTTTGGCCACACTAATGGATCTGTAAATTTTGTCAGCAATGACGGAAAAATTAATTATAGAGTTTATAGCGATGTAAATGAAAATAAAGCTTTTGGCGCAACTACACAGTACGGAACGATTTACGGAGATAAGTTTTATTTTGTTTCTAAACAAGCGGCAGATGGAGGAGATACACACTATACGCCAGGTGGAAGATTGGTTGTTGCCGATGCTTTAACCATGAAAAAAATTGCTGGATTTGATAACATTGGAGGAGGAGACGGTCGTTCTTTCGTTGGTGTTGATGAAAAAACAGGATATATAGGTGCTTCAAACGGAGTTTTTCTTTTTGATATTGCCAATATGAAAGTTGGAAGCTTGATTGCAGGAACGGGCGGCGGAAGTCAGTACTTGGGGCAAATCGGGAATATGATTCGTACTTCGCAATATGTTTTTGCTGTAAAACAGAGCGCAGGAATTTTAGTTATTGATCCTAAAACAAATACTGTAGTAAAAACCATTTCTGGAGCTTTCCATTCGGTTACGCAGGCTAAAGATGGAAGTGTTTGGGGAATTCAAAATAAGAAAATAATTGCTATTGACCCCTTAACTTTTGCAACTACCGAATATGCTATACCAACCACTCAATATTTAGGCTCTTGGGGAGCTTGGAATGCAGGAAGTTTTACTTATAGCAATAAAGAAAATGCATTGTATTGGAACAATGGTGTAAGCAGTTATGTTAG
Source organism: Flavobacterium sp. LK-23 (assembly GCF_058135255.1). NCBI lineage: Bacteria > Pseudomonadati > Bacteroidota > Flavobacteriia > Flavobacteriales > Flavobacteriaceae > Flavobacterium > Flavobacterium sp. LK-23. The sequence goes on along the minus strand of NZ_JBYUVT010000016.1, from coordinate 73,749 downwards.
TGGAATTAAAATTGTAAAGTTTGATATTGCAACGAAAACATTCAATGAAAATTTTGCTACAATTCCTGGACAAACAGGAACGTACAAACAGATTGTTTACGGTGCTGGATTGCGTATTGATCCAGTTTCTGGTAACTTAATTGTAAACACAACCGAAAGCGGATTTGGAGCGCATTATCAAAAAAACTGGGTTCATACTTACGATACTACAGGGCAATTGATTGATACTAAAACTCTAAACGATTATTATTGGTTTCCTGCTATGACGGTATTTCCTGATAATGCAGCGCCAGTTGTCAATGCAATTTTACCTTCACAAGTTTCAGTGTTAAGTCCAACAATTATTGATTTGAAAACGGTAGTTTCAGATGAAGATAATATTTCGCTAGCGATTGTAAAAACGATAAAATCAAATAGTGATGAAAATATTGTTTTAGCAGAAATTAATGCTAACGAAGAATTGGTTTTAACGCCAAAGAATGCAGGAACAGCAACTGTTGTAGTTAGTTTTAATTCTAACGGGAAAGTGGTCGAAAAATCGATTTCAGTTAACACATCGACATTAGGAAGAGATGAATTCACAAAAGTGCACTTGTCTATTTATCCAAATCCAGTTTCAGATTATCTGAATATCAGTAGTGAAGAGGAAGTTATTGATGTTGTAATTTATGATGTTAATGGAAGAACCCTTAATACTAGAATTAACAACAATCAAATTGATGTAAGTAATTTTGCTAAAGGTTTTTACATTATCAATATTGCGACAGACAAAGCAAAGTATACACAGAAATTTATTAAAAGATAAAATTTAGAATTGCAATAATTTGAGGCTGTCACCAAAGTGACAGCCTTTTTTTTATAAATGCTCCTGAGCAAAAATATATTTACAGCAAAGAAGTGTAACCAATGTTTTCGACCGTTTAAAGGCAAAGAAAAACCAAGCACAATATGTTTTTTAATGCTTCGGAGAAGCATAATATTTATAGCAAATAGAATAACCAAAGAAAACGCTCCGTAGGAGCGAAATATTGGTAGACGACATATTGGTAGACGTTTTTTTCAATAAAAAGATCATTATATTTACGATACAAAATTTGCGAATATTATGAAAGCATTGGTAATTGGAGCTACAGGCGCGACGGGAAAAGAATTGGTTAATCTTCTTTTAGAAAGTAGTGATTATTCAGAAGTCTCCATTTTTGTGCGACGTCCAACAGGAAAATCACATTCAAAATTAACAGAACACGTTGTTGATTTTTCAGAAGTAAATTCGTTTCGAGAATTAATTACGGGCGATGTTCTTTTTTCTTGCATTGGAACAACTTTAAAAGATGCGGGTTCTAAAGAAAAACAATGGAAAATTGACTATGATATTCCTGCTCAATTTGCCGCTGCCGCGAAAGAAAATCACGTCAATTCGGTCGTTTTGGTTTCGTCTTACGGCGCTTCATCAAAAAGCAGTGTTTTTTATTCGATGATGAAAGGAAAACTGGAAGAGTATATTGAAAGTCTTCATTTTCCGCAATACATTATTTTCAGACCTGGACCGCTTATTCGTGAAGGTTCAGATCGTTGGGGAGAAAAGATTTCGATTAAATTAATTAAAACGCTGAATGTAATAGGTCTTTTAAAAAATTTGAAACCCATTTCAACAGCATTTTTAGCAACGAAATTATTAAAAGCGCCAAAAGAATTTTCTACAGGAAAATTTACTTTGGAGTTATATAATATTTTGAAGATTTAAATTTTATTCCTTTCGATTAATATATTATTGATCTCATCTTTCTTATGTGAATAGTATTTTTTTTGGGGATGAAAAGAAACCTCTTTTAAAGTTGGACACTCTAACAATGGTGATAAATCCCCACTTTTACAATTCCAAAAATTAATACTTTCTAATTTATTCATATTTCGAACAAAATCTAAAGAGTCTAATTCAGAGATTAATAATTTTTTTATACTCTGATTATTATTCAAAAAAGAATAATCGATTAATTTCTTACTTCCTTCAATATCTAATCTTTCTAATTTTTTTAATTCTGCGAGACTATCGGCATTATATAAATTAGAATTATTCATTAACCAAATCCTTTTTAAATTTCCTAATTCTTTAATTCCATCAAGTGAAACTAAATTTTTAGAGTTATCTAGTCTTAAGAAAGTTAATTCTTTTAATTGAGATAACTCACCACAATTTTCTTTAGAATATCTGGAAAAATATAGCTCCTTTAAATTTATCAAAGAGTTTAAGTTTTTATAACTTTCATTATTAAGATATAATTTTTCTAATTGAGTTAATTCTTTAAAATCAATATTTATTGGTAAAGCAATTGTAAAATCAATTAGTTTTTGTAGAGAATAAATGGATTCAGTGTTTTTAACACTTTGAAGTTTAAAAGAGTTATCAATCGATAATTTTTTTATAAATGTTTTATCTTGTAAAGGCAATAAGTCTAAATGACATTTAAAATCACAATCATCTACAAAAGCTCTGATACGAATCGAATCAAAAGATTTTTTTTTTGCCTCGGATATTCCTTCTTCTAAAAATCTTGGATCTATTTCATACATGTTTATACTACTATTATAAATATGTTTTTTCATAACGTCTAATACATTTTAACTAAAAGTTTTTTCTTACAATATTAAATATTTTTTACACAATGAACATTATTTAAATCAAAAAAGCGCCTTTTATTTTAAAAGGGCGCTTTCTGTGTATATTTCCAAAACAAACTTTATTTTTTATCTTCAGAAATAATTAATGTTGAAGGAATATGTGTCAGCCACGGACTTTTACTGTCCATTAAATGTTTCCAGCCGTCAATTGAAATCAGCATTAAATCTTGCTGTTCTAGAAATTCTCTTTCAACATTTTGTTCTTTTCTTAACGAAAGCAAACTTGGCGCCGCTTGTTCCATTAATCTGATTTTTTCTTTTGTATCTAAATCAGCCATTATTTTTCCTTCCACATCCAAAATCACAATGGAAGCTTCAATATTCTGAATAAACTTTTGAACGTAGTTCTGAATAAAACTCCAATCTTTTAAACTAAAAAGCGGAATAAAAATCGTGTTGATGTCGGCCAAATCCTTGTCAATTAAAACTCCAACAGGAATATGAGATTTTGCAATAATTTGTCTTGTGCCATCATCAAAAGGAGCAGATTCTAAAATGTTTTCCTTTCCAGTTACGGTATTTAATATGTTTTCAGGATTGATAATTCGAGTTGTAAATCCAAGCACTCTTCCTAATAAACTTCCTTGATAGATAGATTGCCCAATTCCAACCAATAATAAATCATGTTTGCTTTTGTTGGCCACATTTACAATTTCGTTATCAATATCAGAAGATGCCTTAAACATAGTTGTGATATTTCGGTTTAAAGCAACAGATTCTTCTACAATATCTTTAAACTTTTCGTTTTCATAAACGTCAGTGTTGTAGTGATGTAATTCTTCTGTCGGAAGAAAGTGCATGGCGGTAATTTCAGCGCTTTCAGAACGTTTATTGGTTAATCCATCAGCAACTTTAAGTAAAGCTCTTCCAGATTCTGGTCTGTCAAAAGACAATAAAATTCGGTATTTGTTTTTTAGAGCAATATCTTCTTCAGTTTCTGGTTTGCTAGATCTAAAAAGCCAATTGATTAAATCTAATGTTGGCCCCGTCATAAACGTGGTAGCCAGCGCCATAATTACAAACATAGAGAACAATTCTGGACTCAATACGCCAAGATCATAACCAATATTTAAAGCCACTAACTCTGTTAAACCTCTTGTATTCATCAAAGCTCCAATCGATAAACTGTCTTTCCAGTTTTGTCCCACAAATTTTGCTGCAAGCGCACTGCTTACAAATTTGCCTATAACAGCTACTGCAAAAATTAATCCTGCAATTTTCCATAAATACGGTTCGTTCAACAAACCAATTTGCGTTCTTAAACCAGTAAATACAAAGAATAACGGCAATAAAAGTACAAGTGCAACGTCTTCGACTTTTTCGATAAATAGATTTCTGAATCTAATATTTTCAGGCATAATTGCTCCAGCAATAAAAGCTCCAAATAAAGCATGAATTCCGATCACTTCTGTTAAATAAGAAGAAACCACAAGCGTTAAAAAGAAAATAGCAACAATGGGTTTGCTTAATTTTTCGCTTGTCGCATACAAATCTCCAATTCTTTTAAGGAACGGACGAACCACTTTTATCATTAAGAAAACATATCCTAAAGCCAAAACAACTGTGTATAAAGCACTTCCAAAAGAACCTGCTTTTACAATTGCAATTACAACCGCAAGAATACACCAAGCTGTAATATCATCGGCAGCGGCACAGGTAATTACGATCGTCCCTAATTTTGTTTTATGAATACCGCGTTCCTGCACAATTCTGGCAAGCACCGGAAAAGCAGTGATACTCATCGCGATTCCGGCAAACAAACCAAAAGATGTGAATTGTACATCTGCGGGGGCAAACTCGTCATATATAAAATACGCCAGTCCCATTCCTAAAACAAACGGAATGATAATACTTGCGTGACTTATCACTACAGCATCATGGGCTTTGTTTCTCAAAATCTTCATATCGATCTCCATTCCCACGATATACATGAAAAGGATTAAACCAATCTGGCTTAAGAACTGTAGGTTTCCAAGTGATTCCGCGGGAAATAAAGCCGCAGAAAACTCAGGTAGATACATTCCGATTAAAGAAGGCCCCATCACAATTCCCGCAATCATTTCTCCGATTACGGCAGGCTGTTTTATTTTAATGCAAATCCATCCAAAAATACGGGCAACAAAGATAATGGTAACAATCTGTGCCAATAAAAGCGCTAAAGGATGATGCAGGTTTTTTATAAGAGAATCGAGAAATTCGCTCCATTGGCTTTTGTCAGAAGTGGGGATTTTAAGATTTCGGCCTGTTTCCAGTTTTACGCCTAACAAAATAATCCAATACATTAGAACAGAGAATCCTCCAATAACTCCAATGTAAAAAATACTGTTTCTTAAATTTTTCATTTATTTTAATTTTTTGCTCTTCGAAACGACTTGATTTTCTTTTAAAAAAGATAGAAAAAAGGACTTTTTTGAAGAGATTAGTTGATAAAATCAGGGCAATTTTATAACAAAATCAGCATTCGCCCAATAGGGGATATTCAATTTTGTAATGACCAAGAAAAAATTTGTAATGAAATAAAAAAAGGAAGATTTGAATGATAAAAATTATTGTGCTGAAAGTCGTTTTGATAGAAAAGTCGAGATAATGCAAGGGGCTTAGACTAAATTGCCTTACCTTTATACCTTTACCACTTGAATAAAATGAATAAAGATTATCCAATTCCAGATAACGAACTTCAACGTTTAGCTGCTCTAAAACGTTATAATATACTCGACTCGCTTCCAGATGATGCTTTTGACGATGCGACAAAGCTTGTTGCTTATATCTGCGGTGTGCCAATTGCCCATATTTCTTTTATTGATGAAAATAGACAATGGTTCAAATCTGAAATTGGAATAGGAGTTTCTGAAGTTCCTCGCGAAATCACTTTTTGCAATTACACTCTTTTAGATACAAAAATTCTAGAAATCAACGATACGCATGTTAACGAAACATTCAAAGACGATCCCAATGTAACAGGCGGATTTAATGTTCGTTTTTATGCAGGTGTACCGCTTACAACGCCCGATGGCTATAATATCGGGACTTTGTGCGCAGTAGATCATGTCGTAAAAGAACTGAATGAAAATCAGCGTAATGCACTTTCTATTATAGCGAAACATGTTATCGCTCAGCTCGAATTAGGCACAAAAAACCATCAATTATATACGCAGCGAAAAATTGCCGAACGCGCTGTTCTGGCAAGAGACAGTTTTTTGGCCAATATGAGCCACGAAATCAGAACGCCTTTAAACGCGATTATTGGTTTTACAGATTTGCTTGCACAGACAGAACTCGATGATACACAGCGCGATTATATTGAAAGTGTGCAGATTGCTGGTGAAAATTTACTTCTGATTGTAAATGATATTTTGGATCTTTCTAAAATTGAATCGGGAAATTTACCAATCGAAGCCGAACCATTTAATTTAAAGAAAACGCTCAAACACGTCTATAATTTACTGAAAGTAAAAGTGCAGAAAGAGGTGGAGTTTAATCTTTTCTTGGATGCCGAAATGCCAGATTTGGTTATTGGAGATCAAGGAAGACTTAATCAGATATTGGTAAATCTTATCGGAAACGCTCTGAAATTTACAAATGAAGGAGAAGTAACCGTTTCGGTAAAGAAAATAGAGGAAACAGAAGACAGTTATTCGCTTAAATTTTCTGTAAAAGACACCGGAATCGGAATCCCGAAAGATAAACTTGCAACTATTTTTGAACGCTTTACACAAGGCGAAGAAAGTACAACGCGAACATTTGGCGGTACCGGACTTGGATTGAATATTGTAAAACAGCTGGTTGAATTGCAGAAAGGAGAAGTTCACGTAAAAAGTACTTTAAACCGCGGTTCTGAGTTTTTCTTTACCCTTTCGTACAAAAAGTCAAATTTTGAAGAGACCGCAGTAAAAACGGTTTCTAAAAATGATTTAGGAAATCTTAAAATATTGCTTTGCGAAGACAATGTTTTAAACCAAAAGCTTGCAAAAAGCGTCATTAATAATTTTGGTTTTGATTTGGATATTGCGCAAAATGGCGAAGAAGGCATCGAGCTTTTGTCTCAAAACGAATATGATTTGGTTTTAATGGATTTGCAGATGCCTGTTAAAGACGGCTATCAAACCACAGAATATATTCGAAACGAGATGAATTCCAGTATTCCAATTATTGCCATGACGGCACATTCTCTGGTAGGTGAGCAGGAGCGATGCTACAAAGTAGGAATGAATGCTTACGTGCCAAAACCGTTTAAACAGTCTGTTCTTTTAAAAGCGATAAAAACAGTAATGACGCCAGATAACAATACGCATCATAAGAGAATTATTGATATGTCTTTTTTGGATGAAATGTCTGGAGGAGATTCTGAATTTAGAAAAGATATGATAGATCTTTTTATAGAAAAAATTCCAAGTCAGGTGGCACAGTTAGAAGAAGCATTTAAGAATACGGATTATGAAAATGTAAAAAAACTGGCGCATAATATGAAATCAAGCATGGATATATTTATGCTGCAAGATTTGAGCAATTGTCTGTCCATTATCGAAGTAGAAGCGTCATCTGGCGAATTTACTTCGGAAACATTAGATAAAGTGAATATTTTTCACTGCGGAATTGAAGAAGTCGTTAAAATTTTAAAAGAGCTATGATATAAAAGAAATATGCAGTAGCTTTATAAATAAGAAGTTATAATTTTGAATATCCCCAGATAAAAAAATAAAAAATGAGAATTATTGTAGCAGAAGATAATGATATCCTACGCAAATCGTTATCTTTTTTCTTAGAGTCAAAAGGATTTAATGTTGACCAGTTTTCTGATGGTAAAGAAGCGTTAGACGCGATCGAAAAAGAAAACTATGACTTAATATTGACTGATATAAACATGCCGGGTGTTAGCGGAATGGAAATTACGCAGCACGTCAGAGAGAACCTTAAATCTGATACTCCTGTTATTATATTGACTTCTTCGGGTGTTGAGCAGACCGAGCTTGACTCTTTTGATATTGGAGCAAACGAATTTATTGCAAAACCAGTAAGTCCAGCTGTACTTTTAGTGAGGATTAATAAACTACTAAAAACCCGAATCTGATGAAGTTTATATATTATTCTATTTTCCTGCTTTTTATTTCTTCTGTTGCAATTGGACAAGAAATCAATATAGACGAGGCTTTGGCCAATGTGAAGCGCGAAGTCGAAAAAGAAAATTACGATAAAGCTTTATCGATTATAGAACCTCTACGCGCCAAATATCCTGAAAATGAAGATATACAAATCTACACGGGACGCATTTACAGCTGGAAAAAAGAATATAAAACTGCTATAAAAATTTTGTCTCCAATGGCAGACCGAAATAATCCAAATCCAGAAGCATTACAGGCACTTGTAAATGTATATTTTTGGACAGAAGATTATGAAAAATGCATTTCGTATTGCGATAAATATCTGGCCATTGATCCAAAATCGGTTGATGTATTGAAGATTAAGGCCACTTGTCTGGAGAAATTAAACCGTGATCAAGAAGCTTTAGATTTAATAGAAAAGGCATCTTATATTGATAATAGTACGCAGGCTTTTAGAGGAATCCGTACGCTTATTGGGCGCAAAGCAAAAAATGCCGTTTCGTTTTCTTATCTTAATATTTCAACCTCAGATCCTGGACAATCTCCATTTCATTATGGATATGCAGAGTATTCGCATAAATTCAGCAAATCGGCGATTGTAGGAAGGGCAAATATTGGAAATGTCAGCAATGAAACCCAAATCTTATTTGAAACCGATTTCTATCAGACCTTTTCAAACAAAAGCTATTTGTATGCAAATGCTGGGGTATCAACAGGAGAAACTATATTTCCTGTAGCCAAAGCAGGTTTAGAATATTATTTTAAGCCACAGAAACATTTTGATTTTTCGCTTGGCGCAAGATTTATGCATTTTGATACAGACGATATTACGCTGATTACCGGACAAGTGGCCTATAATGCCGGAATTTATAGTTTTGCTTACAGACCTTATTATGATACTTCGAACGAATTGTTTTCTCATGTTTTAAGCGTTCAGCGCGTAAATGAAGAAAAAGAGCGCCTTATCAGACTGGAATTGCAATACGGAAACGTTCCTTATTTGTATCTATACAATAATTTTACGCAACCTTTAAAAGCGTATAGAATTGGAATTCAGTATCAGCATCGTTTTGGTGATTCGTTCTTTGTACGCCCGATTTTCCTTTATGAAGATGAGGAATATGTACCTGGCGAATATAGAAACAAGTTTAATGTGCAGTTAATTGTAACAAAACGTTTTTAATAATGACTGAAATCTGGGAACTATATAAACAAGGTCAGTGGGAAGTGCCTTTTCTTACTTTCTCCATTTATCTGTTCATAGCGGCTTCACTTATTCTATATCTTGTTATTGTTGCCAGCAGAAACGGTAAAATAAAACGAGAACGCCTTAGTAAAGAATACAGTACAATAATAGATAAAATAATGTCGGCTGTTATTTTTGAAGATATTCCGTTTGCCGAAGTAAAGAAGGACAAAAATTTCCTAGTTCTTTTTGACACTTCTTTTTTCAGAGAAGTTTTGACAGAATCTCTTATCAATCTGCATAAAAACTATGAAGGTGTTTATGCTCAAAAATTAGAACATTTTTATAAAGATTCTGGACTGATAAAAGATTCATTCAAAAAAATGAAAAGCCTGAAATGGGAGGTAAAATGTAAAGGAATCACCGAACTGGCAGAGTTTAATATCAATGAAGCTTTTGATCAGATTATTGTTTATTCTAAAGCCAGAAAGAAAACATTAAAAATTGTAGCACTCAATGCAGCTATTAAACTTGAAGGGACTGAAAGCATAAAATATCTTGTAGAACATTCAGATCCTATTGACGATTGGATGCAGTTGAATATCATTGGTGCTTTTAAAAAACACGATATTGGTGATAGAGAAGGAATTGAACATTTGTTAGAATCGCAAAATACGACTGTAATTGCACTTGGTTTAAAACTGATAAAAGAACTTAAACTAACACAAAAGCTTCCTTATGTTGTTCATTTGGCAGACAATACATCAAATACTATAATTAAATACAAAGCACAGAGTCTTTTACAGACCTTAACACCATAATATTATAAGAAAATGACTTTTTTTAATACTGAAATAACGTGGTTTTTGGATGTATATATACTCCTTATATTAGGTTACGCCATACTAATCATGTCTTCTTATTTAATGTTGGCTTATCTTTCTACAAAAGAACTTAGAAAATATCTTAAAAGAAACAGTTTTGTAGATTATGATGTTTTGTTAACCAGCGAGTTTGCACCAAAACTTTCGCTTATTGCGCCTGCTTATAACGAAGGTTTGACTATTGAAGAAAATGTAAAATCGCTGCTTTCGCTGAATTACAATAATTATCAGGTTATTGTGGTAAACGACGGAAGTAAAGACAATTCGATGGAAATCTTAACCAAAACCTACGATTTGGTTTTGACTGATTTGGATTTTCATCCGCAGATTGAAACCAAAAAAATTAGAGGAATTTACACTTCCAAAAATGCCGCTTTCAAAAAACTGATTGTCGTTGACAAAGAAAATGGTGGTAAAGCCGATGCCTTAAATGTCGGACTTAATATTGCTCAAAATCCTTACGTAGTTTGTATTGATGTTGATTGCATCTTAGATAAAGATTCGCTTTTAAAACTCGCAAAACCATTTTTAGAATCGTACGGAAAACGAATTATCGCAACAGGAGGCGTAGTACGAATAGCCAATCAATGTGTAATTAAAAACGGACGCTTGGTCGAAGTAAATGTTCCAGATGTAATGTTGTCGAGAATTCAGGTTTTAGAATATCTAAGAGCTTTTCTTTTAGGAAGAATGGCATGGGGAAAACTAGATGGTTTATTACTTATAAGCGGTGCTTTTGGAGCTTTTGACAAAGAAATTGCCATACTTTCGGGTGGTTACAGCACCAAAACGGTTGGAGAAGACATGGAACTCATTGTTAGAATGCGCCGTTACATGCTCGATAATAAACTGCCTTATTCCGTGAGTTATATTCCAGATCCACTTTGTTGGACCGAAGCGCCTGAGGATTTCAACATATTCAAAAAACAGCGCTCTCGCTGGATGAGAGGAACCATAGAAACATTAAGCATTCACCGCGGAATGTTCTTAAATCCAAAATATAAATTACTCGGAATGCTGAGTGTGCCATATTGGACTTTATTTGAATTTCTGGCTCCTGCAATAGAATTCATCGGTTTGGTCATAACCGCTGTATTTATAGTGTTCGGTTTGCTAAACTGGCATTTTTTCTTTTTACTGCTGCTTTTTGTGTATACCTTTGCGGTGTTCTTTTCGGTGATTGCTTTGTACAGCGAAGAGAAAACCTATCATAAATACCCAAAACAAGCCGATTTTTTTAAATTATTAATGGCCGCTTTTATCGAGCCGTTTTACTTTCATCCACTTACAGTTTATGCAGCTTTAATTGGTTATAAAGAAAAAATGATGGGAACCAAAGGCTGGGGAGAAATGACCAGAAAAGGATTTACCAAGAAATAATGAAAATGAAAAAGAGGATTTTAATAGTAGATGATCATTTGGTAGTGCGAAACGGAGTGGCCATGATTTTGGAGCGACAATTTGATGATGTTGCCATTTCGAATGCCGAAAATTTCTTTGAAGCGATTACACTTTTAAAAAATCTTCCTTTTGACTTAGTGATTTTAGATATCAATATTCCAGGAGGAAAAAATACTGATATGATAACCGATATCAGAGTCATTCAGCCTGAGGTGAAAATATTGATTTTCTCAGCGCACGAAGAAGAACAATATGCTTTAAAATATCTTTCTTCTGGTGCCAACGGTTATGTAGACAAACTGTGCAGCGAAGAAAAAATCATGTTTGCCATTACTTCAATTTTCGAATCGGGAACGTATATTTCATCTGAATTAGTTAGTAAACTAGTGAATATTCAGACGAGCAAAAAGACTTTAAATCCGTTGGAAGGTTTGTCTAAAAGAGAACTTCAAATTACAGATTTGCTGGTTCAAGGAAATGGTAATTTAGAAATCTCCAACAAACTCAATATTCACATGTCGACCGTGAGTACTTACAAAGCGAGGGTTTTTGAAAAATTAAAAGTCAATAATCTGGTAGAACTCATTAATTTATATAATACGTTTCAGAGTTAGTTGTATTCTACCATAATTTCGATTGTAGTGCCTTTATCAAGGTCACTAATAATGTTAATATTCCCTTCAATAAGAATAAGAAGTTCGATAATCATATGAAGTCCCAGATGGTAATTTTTTGAAATCGGGTTTTTATAAAAATTATGGTAATAATCAATAAGCTCTTTGCTCATTCCTTTACCATTATCTATAATTTTTAAAGTCATAATATTTTCTTGAGTCGTGCATAAAAGCTCAATTCTTCCGTTTTTGGTATTTTTTATGGCATTATCAATCAGATTATGAATGATAATAGAAAGCGCTTTCTTGTTGGTTCTCACACAAAAACCTTTTTCTACATTATTGACAATCGATACGTTTTCTGCTTCTGCAATCTTTTCAAAAATCTGTATTCGTTCTTCGATCAATTCATGCAAAGAATAACTTTCGTCTTCCAGTTTTTTTCCTTCAATAAAAATAGAAGAATATTTTATTAGATTTTCTACATATTCATAAAGCTGAGATGTCGAAGTCTGTAATGTCGTTAATTGCTGTTTGAGGCGTTGGTCGTCTTGAATACTGCTGTTTTCTGAAAGATGTTTTATAGAAGAAGACAGGAATTTTAACGGACTTTTTATGTCATGGCTGACACTTTTAACCAGCATTTCGTGTTGTTTAATTTCTTGTTTTAAATTGTTTTCTGTTCTTTCAAGTTTTTTAACGGTAGACGCTAATTTTTTGGTTTTTTTCGCAATTACTTCTTCCAGTTGTCGTCTTTTCATTCTTTGATAATACAATCTGATATGCCAGATCGAAATTACAAAACCAATGGCCAGAATACCGCAGAGAATGGCAAACCAGATCGTCTGGTAAAATTTGGCAGGAACAACAAGAATTACAGTTTTGTAGGCATAATTGGCGTTAAAACCAGATAAACTTCTAAAGGTAAGTTTATAAGTTCCAGGAGGAAGCGTGGTAAAAGATATCGATTTGTCGGCTTTTAATCTTTCCCAGCGATCACTGCCAATTTTGTCCATTTTTGCCTCTATAGACAGATTTTTAGGATTGCCATAATAAGGATAAGAAAGCAAAAAACTAACCCTTTGAAAGTTGTTTTTTAAAACAATGGTGTCTTTTGGATCAATTGTTTTTTGGTCCAGAACAATTCTGTCAATAAAAAGTTCTTTGCCAGGCAGTAAAGGAGCAACTTTATAAGGATTGAAAAATACGATACCATTCATAGACGGAAAAACGATATCATTATTTTTTAGAAAATTCCCGCAGGGCTGGCATCCGCCGTTAAATTCGTTAATCAGGAAACCATCCGATTTAGTGTATTGATGGTAGTAAATAACCGTATTTTTATTTTTAATATATTGAAGCAGCGCTTTTCTAGAAACTTGAAAAAGTCCTTTGTTGGTAGATATCCAGAAAAAATTATTTTTATCTTCAATGATGCAGTGTGTCGTGTTAAGATAATGCTCTTCGTCTGTTGGAAAAGAATGCAGCATTTGGTTTTCATACAGAAAAAAGCCTTTTTCATATGTAGTCAGCCAAATTTTTTGTTGACTGTCTATAAAGACACTTCGAATATTTATTTTTCCGGTATTTTTTGCAAAATCTAACTTTTTGGTTTTTAGATTATAAAGAAACAAGCCGTTATCTCCAGCCAAGTACAGAATATTGTTTTGCTGGACAATATAATTTATGTTGTTTTTCAAAACGGCTTCAAGCTTCGCAACTCCATTTTTTATGGAATATAATTTGGGCTTGTGAAACTCGTCCAGACTCAAAGCAACCCAGATGGTATTGCTGTTATCTTTAAATATTGTTTTCGGGTTTTGATCAAAAGGGTAGGTTAGGGATTCTTTGTATGCTGATTTTTTCAGATAACAAAGCATTTTCATTCCCCGGCTGATCCAGATATTTTTTTCGTCATCGAGAGCGATGTTTATTCTTTCATCCAGATAAACGCTCTTAGGAAAAGGAATACTGTTAAGAACTCCCTTATTGCTAATAATCAGCCCTTCAGAAGTGATGACGGTACTGTCGCTAAAAGCTTGTGCAGCATAGTAAACTTCAGCTTTTCCTTTGTTCTTCGTTATTGTTTTAAACGCAGGAAAAGAAATAATACACAATCCGTTTGTGCCGCTTCCTAAATACAGTTTTTGGTTTTTCTGGTCAAAATAAACAGCGATAATATTACTGGTTTCAAAATCTCTGTATTCGACAATTAATTGGGCTGTTAATTGGTCATTTTGATTTTTTAGCTGATAGATTTTGTTTTTTATAGAAAGAAAAACCTGTCCTGTTGTGATATTCCAATATAGTTTACGATTGTTTTTTGAAAGTAATGCATTTAGCTTTCCAGAAGATTTGCCCTTTTTAGAAAAACAGTGGTAATTGCCATTATCTGCGAGATAGAAAAGAGAATTGTCGATTGCAAAAAAATTAAAGACATTATCGTTTTTAAAGGCAGTTTTAGAAATACTTTTCATTTTAGAATCACATAATTCAACAGTTTGGTTATCTATAAAAAATATATTTCCAGTAGCTAATTTAATATAATAAGGTTCATGCTTATTGATCGTATAGTTGGAAGGAAGACCATCATGAAAAAAGAAACGTCTGCCGTTTCGCACTAAACTAGAATTGAGAGCGTTTTTTTTGAGTATCTGGACTTTTCCATTTCGGATAAAGACAAGCTCTTTTTTGCTTTCGTTGAAACTGGTTAGGCTGTCTTTTTCGATGCTTCCGAAAATATCGGTAAAGCGGGTATGTTCTAAAGTGGTATTGGAAGAATTGAAAGTAAGAAAATTATTTCCGTCATAGCGAACAATGCCATTTTCAGTCGTCATCCATATAAAATTGTGTTTGCCCTGAACAATTGCCTTTACGCTATTCTGCTGCAGCTCGTTATTATCCGCAGTGTACCATCTGGCTGTGTAGTTCTCTTGACAGACCATTTGGGTTGTAATGAGCAAAAGCAGAAAACAACAGTAACGCAAAATATGAACCGCTATTTTTGGCATCTGACTAAATTATAGAACAAACTTAGCAAACATAAATCACAATTTGCCGTTTGTAGTTTTAAATCTACAACGTTGTAGATTTATTGGCACAGCAAAAATAAGTCGTGTAGTACTTTGTACCGCTATATTTGCGTTATAAGGTTAAAAGCAAAATGCAAAACGTATGAAGGTTGGGGTAATTGGTTTATGTAGTTTTACAATGGATTTTGTGAACCGTGCGGTCAAGGCTGGGTATCAGGTATTATTAAGTTCTACACGCGAAAATCGTCAGTTTAAAGATATGGCGGAGACTTTGGGAGAGAATGTAAAATTGGTTAGCAAAGACGAAGCTGCAAAAGCCAGTATTTTAATAGTGTTTATTCCGCGTGAAGATGTTGGATTATTCCTTACTGACTTGCCAGATATGAGCGAAAAAGTAATTATATACGAGAGCAATCCGATTTTTAGTTTAGAATGCTTGAAGCCAAATTCAAAATCATCATCTGAAATTATTGCTTCTCTTTTGCCGGAAGCTCATGTTATAAAGGTGCTTAATATAGTTAATCCAGAAGTATTTTCTATAATAAGCCAAAAGCTGAATGGCGATGAAATATTTTATACAGGATTGAATAAACAGGCAAAAAATAAAGCAAAACCATTTTTTAAAAGCCTAAATCTCGTAGGAGTAGATTTTGAAGAATTGTACCAACTTCCAGTGCATTCTTGTTTCCTGAATTAAAGAGGAATATATTACGAAACCAGCTTTGAATAAATTAGAATTGTTCAACCTCAAATGTTCCCAGAAAAGCTAACTTTCTGGGACATTTTTTTTGGTTTAAATTGCGCAATAGTTGGCTTTGCGTTAATTTAGTAAAATGAAAATCGAACTGAAACAATCTTCTTTTCTTGAAAAGGGAATCAACGAGCCGTATTACAACATTTTAATGTTTGATGGAGAAGCGGCTTTTTCTGTTGATTTAACCGATTACGAATGCCAAGGGAAATGTCTTTTGTTTTTAACGCCATATCAGTTATTGCAATGGAAAAGTTCAACTGCATCTTTCATAAATGTTCTCAGTTTTCATGGCGATTTTTATTGTATTGAATACCATAAAAAAGAAGTGGCCTGCAACGGAATTTTATTCAATGATATTTATAGCGAACCTTTTGTGACGGTTTCCGATTTTATTTACGAAGAAATCGCGAGCATTATGGAAAGAATGAAAAGGGTAGAAGACTCTGAACTCGATTATGATAATTCGATTCTAAAGTCTTATCTGCAGGTTATTCTCGCCTTGAGCAGTAAAGAAAAACAGCTCAAAATGTCACCACAGATTCAGGAATCTATTGGGAATGCTGATATTTTGAAGTTTCAGCATTTGTTAGATACTCATTTTCTTGAAGCCAAAGAAGTCGCTTTTTATGCTTCTAAATACAATTTAAGTGTAAATACTTTCAGTAAAAGAATCAAAAAGCATTTCGGAAAATCGCCTTCTCAGCTTATTCAGGACCGAATTGTTTTGGAAGCCAAAAAACAGCTGCATTTAACAACGAAGACGATAAAAGAAATTGCAGACGATCTTAATTTTGAAGACGAATTTTATTTCAGCCGATATTTCAAGAAAAGTGTGGGCATTTCACCTAAAGAATTCAGAAAAGAAGTCGGCATTTCTATCGTGGCAAAATAGTCCATGAAAACTCCTTTTAGTCCATTTTTATCCAGATAGCAGTATAGTAATTTTGGTATGTATTTAAAACAGAATCAAAATGGAAAAATTTATACGATTTATTGCTGGCGGACAAAACAACTTTATTCACTTTTTGAGAATTGCCATATTTGTTGTAATGGCATGGATTGGCGGATTAAAAGCTTTTAAATATGAAGCTGATGGAATTGTTCCGCTTGTTGCGAATAGTCCGTTTATGAGTTTCTTTTATAAAGATGCCAATAAACAAGTTGTGAATGAAGATGGTAAAACCGTAAAAGCCTACACACTTTACAAAAACGTTGAAGGCAAAACTGTGGAGAAAAACATTGAATGGCACGAAGCCAACGGAACTTATATTTTCTCTTACGGATTAGGAACTGTTATTGTGACCATTGGCTTGTTGGTTCTTTTGGGAATTTGGTTTCCTAAAATGGGCTTTTTGGGCGGACTTTTAACGTTCGGAATGGCATTTGTGACTTTATCGTTTTTAATCACAACACCAGAAGTTTACGTGCCGAATTTGGGCGGAGATTTTCCAACACCAGAATTTGGTTTTCCGTATCTTTCTGTCGGAGGCCGTCTGGTTCTCAAAGACATTATCATGATGAGCGGCGGATTGATTGTAGCTTCAGACAATGCAAAGGAAATTTTAAAACGATTTTTTTTCTAACGATGAGATATTCCTAACGGAATATAATTTCATAAAAAAAGCTGCGCAAGGGCTCAGACTTGCACAGCTTTTTACAAAAACTCAAAACTAATTATTCATATTTTAAATATTTTAGGACATCCACTTTTGTTGCCTGATACGCTTTTGCTAAAACAATGCATAAGGTTAGAAATAATAAAAGCAAAAAGGAAAGTAGAAACGGCAGCATCGGAATTTCGATTCTAAAAGCAAAATTATTCAGCCATTTCTGCAATAAAATATAAGCAGGAAATACAGCAATAAGAAAACCTATTGCACAATAAACTACATATTGTTTAGACAATTCCTTTAATAAGATATTGGTTTCTGCGCCCAAAGTTTTTCTGATCGCGATTTCTTTCATTCTCCTTTGAATGGAATAAGAAGCCAAAGCAAATAATCCAAAAAGAGCAATTAGAATGACGACAATATTTAATAGTGAAAACAAGTTGTTTTGTTTCACATACGACTCATAAGTTCTCGCGTATTGCTTATCAACAAAATCATATTGAAAAGGATTTTCGGAATCTACTTTTGCTTTCCAAAAATTTTCAATGCCTGCAATGGTTTTTTGTATGTTTTCTGGCTTTAGCTTTATGTAAACAACGTTCATCTCTGCAGCCATATCCAAAGATTTAATATGATAGAAAGTCATTGGTACGATACTGGATTCTGGACTTAGAATATTGAAATCTTTTACAACTCCAATAATTTTCATGGGTTGATTGCCAATTCTAATTTCGCTGTTAATCGGATTTTTAATATTCATCAGTTTTAATGCTGTTTCATTTATCAAAACAGAATTTACCGTATCTGAAGCTAGTTTTGTATTAAAGTCACGTCCTTGAATGATTTTTATGTTCATCAGATCTAGCATTCCATAATCTAGTCCAATTGCTTTTTGTTTAAAGAGTTCTTCTTTGTACCAGACTGGCCACAATGAATTATCATTTCCGTCAAATGCAAGCAGTCCTGTCGAAACTTTAGAAATACCGTTTAGCTTTGATAACTCTTCTTTTATCGTATTGTATCGATTATAAATTCTCTTAGTACTTGACTCTCCTTCAAAATAAGACGAAGGAAAATTTAAAGAAACAGCAATAACTTGATCTCCTTTAAAACCTAAATCTTTATTGCTTAAATATTCTATTTGTTTGTAAACTATGCTAGAGCCAATGATAAAAAATGCAGCAGTCGAGAATTGAAAGACTAGCATTCCGTTACGAAGCCAAATGCCATTTTTACTTCTTTCAAAATTACCTTTTAATACATTTATCGTTTCAAAATTAGAAACATAAAGTGCAGGAAATAAGCCAGCTGCTAAAATTGTAATACTAAAGATAATAACAAGTTGCAAGTAGAATTGGGCATTTATGATCGTTAGATTTTTACCAAGAAAATTATTGTAGTAAGGAAGCGTTAACTCAACAATTACCAATGCCAGTAAAATAGAAAAGCAGGTAATTAAAGCCGTTTCAAAAATAAACTGTAAAACAATTTTGCTTTTTGAAGCTCCAAGAATCTTTCGTATTCCAACTTCTTTAGCACGTTTAATGGCGTTTGCTGTTGCCATGTTAATATAATTGACAATTGATAAAATCAAGATCAAAATAGACAATCCAGCCATTATTAGGAGAAATTGATAATTGCCTCTTCCTTCTGGATAACCGTCTAAAATAGAATGCAATCTAGAGTCAGAAAGCGGTTCCATAAAGACTTTAAAATGGCCAATTTTCTTTTCCATTTCAGCAGGAGACATTCCAGCTTCTTTCGAGTTTTTTACAATAATTTCGTCATAGTATACTTTTTCGAGCATTGTCCTTGTACTCTCAATTTTTGAGGGATCTTTAACCTTCAACAGTATTTTTAAAACAAACAAACCTTGGTTTTTGCTCAAATCGACTAAATCTTTCATTTTATTGACAATTACTGTCGGGGCGATTGAAGAATTTCCTGGAATGCTGTAAACAGTCTTGACAGTGAACGTTTCTGATAGGCAATTAATCTGTTTGCCAATAGGGTTTTCGGTGCCGAACAGTCTTTTTGCAATATTTTGCGAAATTGCCACACTTGAGCCTTCTTTTAGAGCCGAAAAGCTATTTCCTTGAATTATTTTAAAGGGAAAAAGAGAAAAGAAACCATTTTCCGCGTTGATAATTTTATCTGTAAATTCTTTTTTTCCTTTATAGATTATTTTGTCTTTCTGATACCAATCGTCAGCATAAACGATTGTCTCCACATTAGGGTCATTTTCTAAATAGGCTTTTAATCGAACCGAGTTTTCGGCAACTGCCGGCATATCGCCAAGCTGAACCAAAACCTGATAAACCTTATCTTTTTCTGGATTCCAGGCATTGTAACTATGTTCGTCGTTCCAATATAAAAGCGCGAAAATTAGACCTGAAATTCCAATTGATAATCCGAGAATATTGAGAGCAGTAAATAATTTACTGTGTTTGATTTGATAGATAAATATATTGATCCAGTTCTTTAGCATTTTATTGGTGTTTTTTGGTTTTGGAGTTAGTTTACTCGTATTTTAAATATTTTAAAACATTTACTTTGGTCACTTGATAGGCTTTTGCTAAAACAATGGTCAGAGTTAAAAATAACAGTGATACAAAAGCAACTATAAAAGGCAGAAACGGAATCTCAATTCGAGAAGCAAAGTTTTCAAGCCATTTTTGCATTAATAAATAAGCGGGAACAATTCCGATTAAGAAACCAATTACACAGAAAATCACATATTGTTTAGATAGTTCTTTCAGTAAAATAGTGGTTTCTGCACCAATCGTTTTTCTAATCGCAATTTCTCTTAATCGTCTTTCCATAGAAAACGAAGCTAGAGCAAACAGACCG
The DNA here is from genome assembly GCF_058135255.1 of Flavobacterium sp. LK-23. Lineage (NCBI taxonomy): Bacteria > Pseudomonadati > Bacteroidota > Flavobacteriia > Flavobacteriales > Flavobacteriaceae > Flavobacterium > Flavobacterium sp. LK-23. Next base: position 53,640 of record NZ_JBYUVT010000016.1, on the reverse strand, counting down.
AAAACAGCTATTAGAATTACCACAACATTCAGCAGCCCAAACAAATTTCTCTGATCCTGATACTTTTTGTATGTTCGGGCAAAGTTTTTATCTACAAAATCATATTCAAACGGATATTCCTGATCTACTTTAGATTTCCAGAATTTATTAATGGTTGCAATTGTTTCTGGCATTTGCTCGGGCGATATTTTGATGGTGATATTTCTCATATCATTAGACATCCAATCAAAAGCTTTAATATGGAAGAATATCATTGGAGCCACATTATATTCTAAACCGATGTAATGGAAATTTTTGACAATACCCACAACTTTAAATTTCTGCCCACCCAAAAGAACTTCTTTATTTATAGGATCTTTTACCTGAAGTGTTTTTGCAGCGGTTTCATTCAATAAAGCACTCGAAATGCTATCTGTTGCCAATTCAGGATTCAGATCTCTTCCTTTTAATATTTTTATGCCTAAAAGGTTCAGTTGTCCAAAATCCATAGGCAATTGCTGCGTAATTACTTCTTTGTTTGATTGATAATGAAGTCCTTGCCAAGAATTGTCATTGCTTCCAATAGAAAACATTCCAGCAGAAACATCTTCAACACCTTTAATTTTCTGCAGTTCTTGTTTAATGGTTTTATACCTTTCGTATTGATTTTTTCCTTTTTGCGGTTTAAAGTCAATATCCATAACCTGAGATCCGTTAAAGCCCAAATCCTTCGCCATCATAAAGTTTACCTGTTTATAGACAATAAAGGATCCTATAATGAAAAGTGTAGCAATAGAAAATTGTAAAACAAGCATTCCGTTACGAATCCAGACACCGTTTTTACTTCTCGAAAAATTGCCTTTTAAGACTTTCAGTGTTTCAAAATTTGCAATGTAAACAGCAGGAAAAACCCCCGAAACAAGGATTACAAAGAAGAAAATTAAAATAAGTTGGAAGTAAAATTGAGTCCCAATTAATGTTAAGTTCTTGTTTAAAAAAGCATTGTAAAAAGGAAGCGAAAGTTCTACGATTACCATTGCCAGTAAAACCGAAAACAAAGTAATAAGTGTGGTTTCAAAAACAAACTGTGTTACAATTTGCGATTTAGTAGCACCCACTATCTTGCGAACTCCAACTTCTTTAGCTCGTTTTACTGCATTTGCAGTAGCCATATTAATGTAGTTTACGATCGAAAGTATTAAAATTAAGATAGATAAACCCATTATAATTTTTAGAAATTGCAAATTGGCATTCTGTTCAGGAAATGCATAATTTCCTTGACGAAGCCTTGCTTTTGTAAACGGAAGAAGCCTTGATTTTATAGGGTCTCCATATTGTTTAAAAAACTGTTTTATCGATAAGCCTTCAGCTTTTGCCTGTTTTTTATAATAGTCTTCAAGGAATATTTTGTCTAAATTTTGAATGACTGCAGTGGTATCGCTGGGTTTTTTGAGCTTTAACATTAATCCGTAACTAAAGCCCCAATTATCTTTGTTTTGTTCCAATTCCTCTTCTACAATCGGAGTAATTACGGAAGGCATCACAGACGATTTTTCAGGCATTTTGTAAATACCGCGAACAACAAAAATTCGATCTGCGTACTTGACCTGTTTTCCCATTGGGTTTTCATTCTTAAAAATGCGCGCAGCAGTTTCTTTAGAAAGAACCATGCTGTTGCGGTCGCTAAAAGCTGTCTTAGCATTCCCTTGAATAAATTCAAAAGGGAAGAAAGAAAAAAAACTCCTTTCGGCCGAAAAGATTTTGTCAACCAATTCGATTTTTCCGTTATACTGAATAGTTTCCGTGGTATAGTTTACTCTGAAATAACAGTATTTATCCAAGTATGAAGTAGTTGCATTAAGCATTCTACCTGGAATTGGAGAATTTGTTGTCCAGATATTTCCACCGCCAAAATCGTTCATTACAATGAAGATTTTGTCTTTTTCAGGATTCCACTGATCGTAAGCGTGTTCGTCGTTCCAGTATAGAATCGCAAAAATTAAACCTGCAATTCCAATACTCAAGCCCACTATATTTAAAGCTGTAAAGAATTTGTTATTCTTGATATGATATACAAATATGTTAATCCAATTTTTAAGCATCTTACTCGTATTTTAAGTATTTTAAAACATCCACTTTTGTTACTTGATAGGCCTTTGCTAAAACTATTGTCAGCGTAAGGAATAACAAAGACACAAAAGCAAGAAAAAAGGGTAGGAGAGTGATATCTATTCGGAATGGGAAATTTTTAAGCCATTTCTGCAACAATAAATAAGCAGGAACAATTCCGATTAAGAAACCAATTATACAGAAGATCACGTATTGTTTAGACAATTCTTTCAGTAAAATATTGGTTTCGGCGCCAAGTGTTTTTCTTATTGCAATTTCTTTTAATCTTCTTTCCATAGAAAAAGAAGCTAAGGCAAACAGCCCGAAAACGGCAATTAGAATTACAACAACATTCAATAAAGCAAATAAGTTTCTTTGATCTTGGTATTTTTTATAAGTGCGCGCAAAATTTTTGTCTACAAAACTGTATTCAAAAGGATATTCGGCATCTACATTTTTGGCCCAGAAATTCTTAAGGGAAGAAATTGTCTGTTGCATATCTTTAGGAGAAACCTTTACCGTAATAGATTCGATATTTCTCTGTGTCCATTTTTGGGCATTGATATGAAAGAAGATCATCGGACTAATTTCTTTATCAAGACCAGAACAATGGAAGTTCTTTACCACTCCGACAACCTTATATTTTTCGCCTTGCCAGTCGATTATTTTGTCCACAGGATTTTTTTCGTTCATTGTTTTCGCCGCGACTTCATTCAGTAAAACATTAGAAATCGTATCAGAAACTAGTTTATCGGTCAGGAATCTTCCTTTTAGCAATTTAACGCCTAACATTTCCAGCATTCCAAAATCTGAACCCAATTGCTGAATGATAACTTCTGGATTATTTTTATAATGCAAACCGCCTCTGGAGCTCCAATCATTTCCAATAGAAAAAGCTGCTGCAGAAACCGCTTCAACACCTTGAATTTTCTTCAGTTCTTGTTTTATGCTTTCGTATCGCTCAAATTGACCTTTGTCTTTTTGTGCTCTAAAGGAGATACTCATTAACTGTGATCCATTAAAGCCTAAATCTTTTTCTACCATAAATTGAACTTGCTGATACACAACAATAGAACCGATGATAAAGAAAACAGCAATCGAAAATTGTAAAACAAGCATGGTATTTCTAAGCCATAAACCGTTTTTGCTGTGCGAATAATTTCCTTTTAGCACATTCAAAACCTCAAAATTTGAAATGTAAACTGCAGGAAAAACACCGCTTACAATAACCACAAGGGTAAAGATTACAACAAGCTGAAGATAAAACTGAGATCCCGCAAGAACCAATTCTTTGTTTAAAAACTGATTGTAAAAAGGCAGAGAAACTTCGACAATTACGAGTGCCAATAATAAAGCAAAAAGCATGGTCAAAGCAGTTTCAAATACAAATTGAAGCACAATCTGTCTTTTTGTAGCACCAATAATTTTTCTCACACCCACTTCTTTTGCACGTTTTATAGCATTGGCCGTAGCTAAATTGATATAATTGACAATTGACAGCAATAAAATGACAATAGACAATCCCATTAAGATTCGTAAAAACTGAAGGCTTCCTGTTCCTTCTGGAAATGGATAGCTTTCATTGTGGAGCCTAGAATTTTCAAATGGAACTACTATGGTTTTCAAAGGTTCACCGTATGTTTTTATGAACAGTTCAAGCGTCATGCCTTCATTTCGTGCCTGTCTTTTATAATTTTTTTCTAAGAATATTTCATCTAGCGCTTTTTTTACCAGTGGAGCATCACTCTTTTTTTTCAATTTTAGCACTAAACCATAATTGAAGCCCCAATGATCTTTATTTCTTTCAAGACTTTCTTCAATGCTGTTGGTAACCACATCTGGCATGACAACCGATTTTCCAGGTATTTTATAAACACCACGAACTATATAGGTTCTGTCATCATATTTTACCTGTTTTCCGACTGGATTTTCATTCTTAAAAAACTTAAAAGCAGTTTCTTCAGAAAACACAATGCTTTGAGGTTCTTGAAGCACAGTACTGGGATTGCCGTATTTGAATTGATACGGAAAAAAAGAAAAGAAACTTTTTTGTGCAGAAAAGATTTTATCTACAATTTCTGTTTTGCCATTATATTGAATCATCTCCTTTGAGTAATAATCAGTAAAATAGCAATAATTTTCTACGTATGGAGTAGACGATTTTAGAAGTGGCGCTGTAATAGCAGAGTTTGTAGCAAAAATATTTCCTTTTCCCACATTATTCATAACAATAAATGTTTTATCCTTTTCGGGATTCCATTTATCATACGAATATTCGTCGTTCCAGTACAGCGTTGCAAAGATTAGACCTGCAATTCCGATACTTAAACCAAGAATATTTAAGATGCTGAAAAGCTTGTTATGCTTTAATTGATATATAAATATATTGATCCAATTCTTTAGCATAAACTAGTTGTTAGCAGTTACCAAAACGTCCACATTTCTATGATTTACTTTTTCAGAAAGAATTTCGCCATCTTTCATTAAAATAGTTCTTTGCGAGAAAGAAGCGTCATAATCGGAGTGTGTTACCATCAAGATTGTCGATCCTCCGGCATGAAGATCGGTCAATAATTCCATAACCTCATTTCCGTTTCTGCTATCTAGGTTTCCTGTTGGCTCATCGGCCAAAATAATTTTCGGATTATTGATTAAAGCTCTCGCTACGGCTACACGTTGCTGCTGTCCTCCTGAAAGTTGCTGTGGAAAATGTTTTAATCTGTGTGCAATTCCTAAAATTTTTGCGATCTCGTTTACTCGCGATTTTCTTTCGGCAGATGGAACATTATTATAAATCAAAGGCAATTCGATATTATCAAAAACCGATAATTCGTCAATTAAATTGAAATTCTGAAAAATGAATCCGATGTTTTCTTTTCGGGCTTGCGCTCTAGATTTTTCCTTTAAACCTACCATTTCCTGATCAAGGAGTTTGTAGCTTCCGCTAGAAGCGCTGTCCAGAAGTCCGATAATATTTAATAAAGTCGATTTTCCGCTTCCAGACGGTCCCATAATCGATACAAAATCGCCTTGATTGATGGTTAACGAAATTTCGCTTAATGCTTTGGTTTCTAATTCCTCAGTTCTAAATACTTTTGAAAGTTTAGTAATTGTAATCATAATTGGACTGTTTTAATTTTTGATTGATTTCTTTTAAAATTTTTATGCCCTTTGGAATGACAGAAACAAGTCTGAAAATTAAGATAAATTATTTTTAATTTATCGCTATTTATTTTGTTATTTGTACTTCCGAAAGAGGTTAATTATTAATGATTTACAAGTTCTAATGTGATTTTCGTGCCAGTAAATTAAACATTGTAAACACCTTGTTTTTAAGGGATTATTTTTAAATAAAAATTTAAACTGTCCATAAGTGGACACCTTTCGTCCAAAACTGAACAATAATGAAAAAGACCAACGCATCTATTTTAATCATAGACGATCAGGAAGACATCCTTTTTGCATCAAAAGTCTATCTGAAAAAGTATTTTGAAAACATTTATACCCTCAATAATCCGAAAAATATTGTCGAATTATTGGCAAAAAATGCCATTGATGTTGTATTGTTAGACATGAATTATAGATTGGGATTTGAAGATGGAAGGGAAGGCTTGTATTTATTGAAAGAAATAAAAACGCTTTCGCCTAAAACAGTGGTAATTCTAATGACCGCTTTTGGAAAAGTAGAAACAGCTGTTGAAGGATTAAAATCGGGCGCGTTTGATTATATTCTGAAACCTTGGGAAAATAAAAAGCTGTTAGAGTCGGTAAAACAAGCTGTCGATAAAGCCCGAAAAGAACAAAAGAAAACTAAAGACATTGAGATAAAACAGGACTTTTTTGTTGGCAGTTCTGAAATTATAAAAAAGGCTTATTCTCTAGCAGATAAAGTCGCAAAAACCGATGCGAATGTTTTGATTTTGGGCGAAAATGGAACAGGGAAATTCGTTTTGGCACATCATATTCATACCCAATCTGAAAGAAAAAATCAGCCTTTTGTTGCAGTTGATTTGGGGTCTTTAAATTCTAATATTTTCGAAAGCGAATTGTTCGGTTATGCCAAAGGCGCTTTTACCGATGCTAAAACGGATACAGCGGGACGTTTTGAAATGACGCAAAACGGAACCATTTTTTTGGATGAAATAGGAAATGTACCGCTTCATTTGCAATCAAAATTGCTTCAAGTCATTCAGACAAAAACCGTAACAAGGTTGGGAGAAACGAAAGCAAGACCTTTGAATGTGAGAATTATTACAGCAACCAATTTGAACTTAAAACTAGAAGTTACTGATAAAAACTTCCGTGAAGACTTGTATTATCGCATCAATACGATGGAAATTGTTTTGCCTCCGCTAAGGGAAAGGCACGAAGATAAGATTCCTCTTGCCGAATATCTTTTGGACAAAATGATTGAAAAATATAGCCGTGACGAAATTACGTTTGATAAAAAAGTCTTGGAACAAATTGAAAAGCACGCTTGGAATGGAAACATTCGTGAAATGGAAAATAAGATTGAACGTGCAGTTATTCTTTGCGAAAATAACACTATAACGGTTTCCGATCTGGATTTAGAAACGATAACGCCTTACGAGGAAAACTCAGATGATATTCAGCTTTCTTCGGTTGAAAAAGCAACGGTTGAAAAAGCACTTCTTAAGAATAACAATAATATAAGTAAAACTGCCGAAGAACTGGGCTTGTCAAGAGGGGCACTGTATCGACGTTTGGAGAAATTTAATATCAATATCGACTAATTATGTTAAGGACTTTACAAACTTATAAACTCCTTTTTCTGCGATTAATTTTTATAGTGATCGGAATCGAATTGTCGCTGTATTTCTTTAGAATTGGTTTGCTTTTTACGGGAGTTTTTGGACTCTGCATGGTTTTTCTGCTTGGGAGGGAAATGTATTTTTATGTTAGAAATATGGTTTTGATTTATAATAAAACCATTTCTTCGATATTGCAGGATGATTTTAGTTCCGATTTCTCAAAACATAAATTCAATAGTACGTATAATGAGCTTTTTACCTTGTATGAAACTTTAAAAAGTAAACAAAATGAGCAAGTTACAAGAGATATTATTTACCGTTCGATTTTAAACAATATAGAATCGGGTGTTATTATTTTGCAGAAACAGGAAAGCGATTGGAGTATTTTTTTGATGAACGATTATTTTTCGAATCACTTTAATGTTCCGAAAGTTTCAAAATGGAAATATCTTAAAAATCAGCTGCCATCTTTGTGTGAAATTATCGAAGAAGATGATTTTCATGAAATAAAAACATCGATTGAGCTTAGCATAAACGAACAAAGCAAACAGACTTTTGTTTTGCAAGCTTCTCGTACTGAAATTTTCGGACAGGATTATTTTATTGTTTTGTTGGATTCGATTCAGAACGTAGTAGAGAAAAAAGAAAAAGATGCGTGGATTAATTTGATGAAAGTGATTTCTCATGAATTGCTAAATTCTATAACGCCAATTCGTTCGATTTGCCAGAACTTGGAGGATTTAGTAGCACAAGATTCGCTTTCGACAGAAGACTTAGAAGACATAAAAAACAGCGTGCAAACGATGCTGAGACGAAGCGATCATTTGCAGAAATTTGTTGAAGGGTATAGAAAACTGGCCATGCTTCCTTCGCCTAAAAAAGAAAAAGCAGAATTGCAGCATCTGGTTGACAATTGTATTCAGACTATGAATCCGTTGTTTAAGAAAAATAATATCGAAGTAACCAATGCCGTTGCTCCAAACATTTTGATCAATGTCGATTCTCAACAGATAGAACAAGTGATAATCAATTTATTGACCAATTCAATTAATGCCTTAGAAAACAGTAATCTGAAGCAAATTTCGATTTCGGCGGAAGCCAAAAACAATCGTATTTTTATAAAAGTTTCGGACTCTGGAAAAGGAATCGAAAAAGAAATTGAAGAAAAGATATTTCTTCCCTTTTTCACCACCCGAACTGAAGGAGCAGGAATCGGACTTACTTTGTCTAAAAATATTATTGAAGCACACGGCGGTTATATTTCGCATAAAAGCGAAAATAATACCACTGTTTTTGAGATTTCTTTGGTTGAAGATTAACAGAATAACGGTTAAAATATCTTTTTAAAATTTGGATAATTTTTTTTGTTTAAATTTGTGAAAGAGGAGTTGCAATTTGACTCTTTTAAATAATAATAATATTAAAATAATGAGTACAAATTCAACTTCAGCAATAGCTTCTAGCTTTCTTAATGATCTAAAAACACAAACTGCTGATTCTCATAAAAAATTAGAAGAACTTCCGGTTTCCATGTCAATTATGTCACCAGACATGAAAATTGATGAATATGCGAAATACTTAAATTTAATGCATGACGTTCATCAAGATACAGAGGGAACTATTTTTCCTTTGTTTGCAAATCTAATCGACGATTTAGAACAAAGAAGAAAAAAACAGCTTATAGAAGCAGATCTTTCATTTTTAAATTACGAATTGACTCCTTCAGAGAAAGTTTTTAAGACCAAAGATATTTCGGTTCCTTTTGCGCTTGGTATTTTGTATGTAGTAGAAGGTTCCACACTGGGCGGAAGGTTTATTTTAAAGAATGTTTCAAAAGTACCACAACTTTCAGGAGATAAAGGCGTTTCTTATTTTAATGGTTATGGAGAAAAAACGGGAAGTTTCTGGAAATCTTTCTTGAATTTTCTTTCTGAATATGAACAACAAAATAATTGTGGAGATAGTATTATAGAAGGAGCTGTATTTGCTTTTGATAGTATTTATAATCACTTTGAGAGCAAATAAAAAGAATGAAAATTAAGGATATAGTTAATCGCGATATCGTTACGTTAACCAACTGCGAGCATGAACCTATACACATACCAGGTCAGATTCAGCCTCACGGTTTTTTGCTTGGTATAACACTGCAATGGAAAATAGATTTCTGTTCAGAAAATGTTGCTGCTTATTTTGGTATTTCCCACAATCAAATGTTAGGGAAAGATTTTGCAGCAGTTTTTGGAGTTACAGCCGAAAATGAAATTTTAGCTTACACAAACGGAGATGAGTTTAAAGATGCTTTTCCTCTGGAGATAGAATTGTTGGGTAGCTTATTTCAAATAAACATTCATAAAAGTGAAGGAATTTACATTCTCGAAGCTGAATTACTGTTTGCAGATCAAGAAAAACTCGCTGATGCTTACAAACAAACGATTCAGTTTGTAAGTCAGATGAATAAAACTACTTCGCTTAAAGATCTCTGCGCGCTTGTAGCACAAGGAACGCGTGAAATTACGGGTTATGATCGTGTAATGATTTATCGTTTTGATGAACAATATAACGGAGAAGTTTTTGCTGAAGATTGCAGAGAAGATTTAGAACCTTTTTTAGGATTGCATTACCCTCATACTGATATTCCAGCCCAAGCAAGAGAATTATATATTAAGAATCTATTGAGGCTGATTGTAGATATTGATTATGAGTCTGTTCCAATTTATACGGTTGATGATAAAGAGGGAAAAAATCTCGATTTAAGTCTTTCTATTTTAAGAAGTACATCACCGATTCACGTAGAATACCTGAAAAATATTGGAGTTGGCGCAACATTGACGATTTCTCTTATTCATCATGGAAAATTATGGGGACTAATTGCCTGTCATCATTATTCAAAGAAAAATATATCTCCTGAAATTAGGCTTGCAGCAAAACTTCAGGGACAGTTTATTACTTCTCAAATCGATATCAGACAATCTAATGATGAGTATCTTAGTGCCCAAAAAACGAATTTAGCATTAGAACAGTTGACTAGCTTGGAGCTTCCTGTTTTAAAAGAGTCTTTAGAAAAAATTGTTAGTGCACCACAATTATTAGAAATCGCAAATGCTTCTGGTGTATCTATTATTACTAGAGATAAAATCTATAAAAATGGTTTAACGCCATCTGATGAACAAATTATTGATTTAGTCAGACATCTCAAAAGTAAAAAGAATACTGATTTTTTCTCAACGAATAAGATTAGCGACCATTTTCCAGAATTTGATGAAAATTCTAATTTCGCTGGAATTATTTACCATTCACTAGGTAACAATGGGCATGTAATATGGTTTAGACCAGAAACGATTTCAGAAATTAAATGGGGAGGCGATCCAGAAAAAAGAATTGTAAAAGACAGTAAAGGACTCCATCCAGGAAACTCATACAATATTTATAAACAAATAGTAAAAAACCAAAGCAGTAACTGGAAACTTTATGAAATTAATGCTGCTTCTCAATACACTCATACTTTGTACAATCATTTGATTTTGATTATGTTAAGTGAAGAGGAAGAGAAATATCGTAGTCAAAGTGAAATTTTGAAAGAAACCAACTCTGAGCTTGAAAACATCAACTGGATCAGTACGCATGATTTGCAGGAACCTTTGCGTAAAATTCAGCTTATTACTTCGAAAATGCTTTCAGAATTAGATGTTATTTCTACAGAATCAATTTCGAATTCTTTGCAGCGCGTTTCTAAATCTGCCAACAGAATGAGCGGCTTGCTGGAAGATATTCTGAAATATACCCGTATAAAAAATACGAGAGAGAAGCTGGAAGAAGTAGATTTAAACAAAATATTGAAGTCTACGATTAAAGAGATGCATGAAACTATCGCAGAAAGTAATGCTAAAATAGAGCATGAAAATCTTCCGGAAGTTCACGCTATCAGTTTTTTAATGCGCCAGCTGTTTAATAATATTCTTCAGAATTCAATCAAATATGCTTCTTCAGAAAGACAGCCTAAAATTGTAATCACAGCTTCTCAGGAACGTGTTCTGATACACGATAGATACAAAGTATATTGCCATTGGGTTCGTTTCTCTGATAACGGTATTGGTTTTGAACAGCAATATGCAGAATCTATTTTTAAAGTTTTTACAAGACTTCATACGCAAGAACATTATACAGGTTCGGGCATTGGGCTTGCTTTATGCAAAAAGATTATGCAGGCAGTTGGAGGAGACATTCGTGCAGAAGGAAAGACAAATCAAGGTACGGATATTATTATTTATTTCCCTTGCGATCCCGAAGACACGCTTTTGCCTTTGTAAATAAGTTTTTTTTACGCAGATTCAACGGATTTAAATAGATTATAAAATAAAATCTGCTTAAATCTTTTTAAATCTGCGTGAAATCTTTTAAAATATTAGTTTTTTCTAATCAGCATTTTTAATTTTTTACTTTTAAAATTGACTTCAGAAATAATAGTCGCCGAGAAAATTAAAGTTCCGCCCAAAAGCAGTCGCCATGAAAGGTTTTCTCCCAAAATAAAAAACGCTCCAATTGCCCCGAAAACAGGTTCGAACAAATAAATAACCGCTACACGTTCTGCCGATAAATAACGCTGTGAAATGTTTGAAACCGTGTACATAAAAGCTGTAGAAAACAAAGCACAGTAAACAGCACCAAGCCAAAACGTATCGTTTTTAGGGAACCAAACAGCTTGCGAATCTGTAAGTGCAATACAAAAAGTAAATAAAGCACAAAACGCAAACATAGGAACAATCGAGTACAAAAGGTTTTTGGCAGCCGAATGTTTTTCGACAGAAATCAAATAAACGGCAAAAGCAAATGCGCCAGAGATGGTAAATAAATCGCCAATGTTTATGGTAAATTTATCTGTTATAGCAATAATAAATAATCCCGTTAAAGCTGTGAGAGCGGCAATCCAAATCTTTAAAGGCGTATTGGTTCTGTAAATCGCCAACTTCAACATCGGAATAATAATTACTGTCAGTCCTGCAATGAAAGAACATTGTGAAGCGTCGGTATATTTTAATGCGGTTGTCTGTAATTGAATTCCTAAAAACATAGGAACGGCAAGTATAAAACCGGTTTTAATAGCTTCTCGATTAATGTCTTTAACGTATTTCCAAAAAATAATGCTCAATACCATTACGGCCAGCAGGAAACGATAAAATAAAAAAATGTTGAGTGAATAGTGGCCAATTGCCATTTTGGTAACGGAGTAAGAAACTCCCCAAAAGGCAGTGCCAAGAATTAATAGAAACAATAATAGCTGTCTTCTTTCCATTTTAAATCAATACTTTTTTCATCATTAAATCAGTTTGTTCATCGTTGCCTAATCTAAAAATATGAGTGTCAAATTGTACAAAACCATTTTTAGTATAAAAGCTTACCGCTCTGAAATTCTTTTCCCAAACGCCCAGCCACATGTACGAAGCTTTTATTTCTTCGGCAATTTCTTCTGCTTGAGCGTACAACGCCTGCGCGACTTTCTTGCCATGAAATTCCTTTGCTACATAAATACGTTCTATTTCTAAAGCGTTTAGAGCTTCTTTTTCGGTTTGAGAATCGGCTGTATTCAGTTTCAGGTAACCCACTACTTTTTCGTCTAAAACAGCTAAATAGAAATAGGATGACGGATTTTCGAGTTCGGCAGCCAATTTTGCTGTTGCGAAGCTTTCATCCAGATATTTTTTCATGTTTTCTTCGCTGTTTACATCGGCGAAGGTTTCAGAAAAGGTTTGTCTACCAATGGATTGAAGTTTTAAAACGTCATCAGTTGTGGCTTTAGTTATTTTTAGCGTGTTCATTTTTTATTTCTTTAATGCGTTAAAAGCTATTTTTTGTTTGCAATAAATGCGTAAATTGCATCAATGGATTTACAGCAGATTAAATATTTTTTGGCTTTGGCCCGCGAACTTCATTTCTGGAACACTGCCGGAAAAATGAATATTACACAATCGGCACTCAGCCGCCAGATTCAGTCTCTTGAGAATCAGCTTGGCGTGCAGTTGTTTGAGCGTAACAAACGTAATGTCAAACTTACTGCCGCCGGCCAGTTCCTAAAAGAAAAATGGGAGGTCGAATTGAGTAAACTGGAGTTTATTCATCAATCTGCCCGCCAGATTCAGTTGGGGGAGAGTGGTACGATTACCATTTCTCATCCCGATTCTATTTCGGCTTCTCTTATGCCCGAAATTTTGTCGCGTATTTCAGAAGCTTTTCCAAAACTAAAAATCAAACTGGTTCAGGTGCTGTACGAGAATCAGCAAGATTTTCTGCGAAATTATAAAATAGATCTGGCGATTACCAGAGATATTAATAATGCAAAAGACATTCAATCCCAAAAAATACATACCGATCATTTGGCGGTTGTGGTTCCAGCAGATCATCCGTATCAAACCCCTGAGGATCTGACTAAAGAAACGCTTGCGTCTCAGAAATTTATTTTACCAACCAATGATGAAGGCAGCAGTTACAGCGATATTATCCGAAGATTGTTCCATTCTTTGGAGAACGCGCCAGAAGTATATCTTCATTCTGAATTTGGTTCTTCTATAATCGCTTTGGTTCGTAAGGGACTTGGAATCGCGATTTTACCCGATTCGTATGTCTTTCATGAAATTCCAGGAATCCGATTTATCAAATTACCGCTCGAAACCGATTTATATGTCAATTGGAGAACGGAAGATCATAATCCTGTGCTTTCCAATGTTTTAAAATTGATTATTCCGTAAACCTTTAAGCTCTTAGCATTCCGATATGCGGAATTCCGTCTTCATCATACACTTCACCTTGTTCTACAAATCCCAAAGATTGATAAAACTTGGATAAATGGTATTGCGCACTGATTCGGATTGGACCTTTTCCAAATTTTTCTTCACATCCCGCAATCGAAGCTTCCATTAGTTTTACTCCTAAACCTAATCCGCGATGCGATCTTGCAATGACAACTCTTCCGATCGAAACTTCATCATACGATACTCCTTTTGGAAGTAAACGGGTCACACCTGCCAATTCGTTATCTACATAGTACAACAAATGAAAAACTTTCTGGTCTTTATTGTCTAAATCGAGATAAGCACAATTTTGTTCGACCACAAAAACGTCGCTTCTTAATCGAAGCATATTGTACAATTCGTGATTGGTTAATTCGTCAAAAGATTTAATGGAATGGCTGAATGTCATTTTTTTATTTAGGCTTTAATTTTTGACAAAGATAAAAGCCTGAGTAATGATATAAAATGCTATTTTTTTATCATGTGATGCTGGAATTGCATTAGTTGTTTCAAGGATTAACTTTGTCAAAGTTTTAAACTTTGACAAAGTTCAAGCAACAGTTTGTCATTCCGACGAAGGAGGAATCTCCGCAAGTAGCTCCCTGCAGAATAGTTGCCAATCTTTGTAGAGTTTCTTGTGGAGATTCCTCCTTCGTCGGAATGACAAGATTGGGAAAATTTCTATGTGTTTAAAAACAAAAAAACTTTGTCAAAGCTTTAAAACTTTGACAAAGTTGTATCCAAATTCGTGTAGTATATTTTTAGTGAGAAACTGCCTTTAACCCAACAATAGAACCAACTAAAGTTGCCAAGAAAAACAATCTCCAGAATGCTGCCGGTTCTTTAAAAATAAAGATTCCTACCAAAACAGTTCCTACAGCACCAATTCCTGTCCAAACAGCATAAGCAGTTCCTAACGGAAGCGTTTCTGTAGCTTTCATTAGTAAAAGCATACTAATGGTTAAAGATATAAAGAAGCCAATATACCAATAGTACATTTCGGTACCAGTAGTTGCTTTTGCTTTTCCAAGACATGATGCGAAGGCTACTTCAAATAGACCCGCGATGATTAAAATAATCCAGTTCATATAGTTAAAATTTTGTGATGCAAAGTTCTTTTATGGAAATCAGAAAAAAATTAACAAATGATAAAAAATGAAGTTATTTTACTACCATTGAAATAGAACAAAATTTAATTTTAACACATAGAAACATAGATTTTTTAATTGCTCCTTTTATAAGATTGGAGAAAAAGCTAGCTTTCACACATAGCTATGTGTATTCAAATTAGTGAAATGCCTTTTTTAAAGTTTCTAAAAGCTATGTTTCTATGTGTTGAAATAATTTCTATCGTTGGTGTTACTTTATTTCTGCACGTATTCTGCTTAAACTGACTTGCGTAATTCCTAAATAGGAAGCAATATGTCCTAGTTGAACTCTTTGCAATAATTCAGGATGATCTTTCATTAATTCCAAATAACGTTCAGACGCATTTTTGAATTGTTTAGAAATTAAGCGTTCTTCGGTTTTTATCAACTCTTTTTCAGCAAATTTTCTTCCCCAATTGGCTATGTGAACATCTTCATTAAAGAGTTTTCTAAGATTTTCCGTTTTGAGTTCATACAATTCGCAGTCTTCCAAAAGTTCGATGGTTTCATAACCAGGCTGATCTTCCACATAACTTTTCATCGAAATAATGGTTTCGCCTTCTTTTCCAAACCAAAACGTAACTTCATTATCTCTTTCTACATAAGCTCTAACTAGTCCTTTCTTTATAAAATAAATATTCGATTCTATTTTATTGGCTTTTAGCAAAATGTGCCCTTTAGAAAAGGCTATTTCTGTAACATTGTTTTGCAGAGCAAGTTTAGACTGCTCGGGAAGTTCGTATATAAGATCAAGGATTTTGGAAATATCCATTTTTTGTTTTTTGGAATAAAGATAATAGTTGTTAAGTGTAACCGAAAAATTTCGATAAAAAAAACAATAGCTTTCCTGTTGAAGGGCAAAAAAAATTAACGCAAAGTTCGCAAAGACATTTTATTCTGAGACTAATCCTAATCGATATTTTAAGTTCGCAAAGCTTTGCGAACTTTTTCATTGTAGTGATTCTAAAAAAACTTTGCGCACTTTGCGTAAAATCTTTTGCGGACTTTGCGGTAAAATATATGGTTTTTATCTATGTGTTAAAAATAATTTAGTCCTACGGGGCATGTTTTAATAAAAAAATCCCATTTCAAAAGAAATGGGATATAAAACAACCTCTGCGATGAGCTATTATAAACAGAAGCCATTTTTGACCAACATATAAACTAATTTATTCCTCCTCCTAAAGCCTTATAAAGCAATACTTGTGAGTTTGCATTTCGAAGTTGGATATCAACAAAGTCCAATTCGGCCTGCAATTTATTTTTTTGTGCATTGATGATTTCCAGATAATTAGCATAACCGCTCAAATACAAATCGTTGGAGACATTTACGGCAATTTGGAGATGATCAATTTCGTTTAATTTATATTTTAAAACATCTTCGTAAGCTTGATTTCTATGCAATAGAGCACTTAACTCGTTGAAAGCTGTTGTAACCGTATTTTGATACTGCAGAAATGAAATTTCCTGTTTTCTGTTGGAAACATAAAATTCTTGTTTAATCTGTCCTTTGTTGAAAACGGGAGCTGTTAATCCGCCCAATATCTGCCAAGCGAAAGAACCAGCATCAAAGAAAGTGTTGAACGAAAACGAATTGAATCCTGCATATCCGCCCAAATTCACAGTTGGAAAAAAAGCGGCACGAGCCGATTTGGCATCTGCATTACTGGCTAATAATTCGAAGTAAGCTTCAGATACATCGGGTCTTTTGTGAATGATAGAATCCACGCTGATTTTTTGGTTTAAAACCTCCAAATGTCCAGATAAGAAATCACTGCTTCTGTCAATTTTTCCGCCATATTCGCCTAAAAGTGTCAATAGCGCTTTTTCGGTCTGATCAATGCTTAATTTTAATTCTGACGCTTCGGCGTGAATGTTATTGTTTTGTGCATTAAACTGCTGTACAGCTAATTCTGTTGCTTTTCCAACCGATCTTTGTGCTGAAACAATATCAAGCGCTTTTTCTTGCGTTTTCAAGTTATTATCGTAAATCGCGGCTTGTTTGTCTAAAGCGATCAGTTTGAAATACAAGTCGGCAACATCTCCTAAAAGACGCGTTTGCAGCAAACGCATTCCTTGCTGAGAAGCAAAGAATCGTTGTTGAGCTGCTTTTTTACGATTGCTTAATTTGCCCCATATATCAGCTTCCCAAGAAACTTTGGCTCCTAAAAATAGGTTAGGAGTAACATCTTCGTTGATTCTTTGTTTGTCGCTAATATTTTGAGAAAAATTGGTATCAAAGTTACCAACTCCATCCATTGTATATTTTCCGTAATGTGTTCCAGAAGCATCGGCCACAAGATCTAAAGAGGGAAGAAGTGCTAGTTTTGCTACTTTTAAATGCGAATTGGCAATTAAAATTCTTTCCTGCATGATTAAATAGTCAGGATTCTTGGTAATGGCTTTTTTTAATAGTTCCTCTAATTTTGGATCTTTAAAAAATGTCTCCGTTTTTAACGGAATAAAAGGCTGAGCCTCAGTTGAAGCTTCTTTTTTCTCCCTATCAAAATTTTCTGGAAGCTTTGCTGCATCTAGTTTGTTACTGACTTTTGGCGCCGAACAAGCCGTTAAAAGTAAAACTCCAGTTATTACAACGGCGCTTTTGGTTGTCCTTATCACATCAGTATTTTTATATTGATTTAATATCTCTTTCATTGTTTAATTTATTTGTTCAATCTTCTGTGTATTTTTTTATTTAACACATAGAAACATAGATTTTCTTTTTTTTGAAAAAGGAGTTGAAAGAAACTAGTTTCTAACACATAGCCTATGTGTGTTTATGCTAGTGAAACGCCTTTTTTACGCTTTTTAAATCCTATGAATCTATGTGTTTAAAAAATTACCCATTAAGATTTGCTCATTCGTTTTTCCAATTTTGCAAACAGTATGTACAGTCCAGGAATGATTAAAAGACCAAATACAGTTCCAATTAACATTCCTCCTGCAGCTGCTGTACCAATCGAACGGTTACCAATTGCACCTGCACCAGAAGCGATACACAACGGAATCAATCCTGAAATAAAAGCAAAAGAAGTCATCAAAATCGGTCTGAAACGAAGTCTTGCTCCTTCAATTGCTGCTTCGACAATATCACGTCCGAGTTTGTTCTGCGCCATAGCAAACTCTACAATCAGAATGGCGTTCTTGGCGAGCAGACCAATCAACATGACGAGCGCTACTTGGGCATAAATGTTATTGTCCAGCCCCACCATAACAAGTGCAATGTAAGAACCGAAGACTCCAACTGGAAGACTCAACAATACTGGGAACGGAAGCAATAAACTTTCGTATTGTGCCGCCAATAATAAGTATACAAATAGTATACAAAGCGCAAAAATGTAGATCGTCTGGTTTCCTGATAAAATCTCTTCACGCGTCATACCTGACCATTCTAGTTCAAAACGGCTAGGAAGTTTTTCCGCTGCAATTTTTTCAACAGCAGCAATGGCATCTCCAGAACTGTACCCTTCAGCAGGTTCACCGTTAATCATAGCCGACATATACATGTTGTAACGTGTTAAAACCTCAGGTCCGTACACTCTTTCTAATTTGATGAAAGTAGAAAACGGAACCATTTCGCCAGCTTCATTTTTCAAATACATATCCAAAATACTTTCTGGATTTTGACGAAATTGCGGACTTGCCTGTACCATTACTTTATACATTTGAGAAAAACGAATAAAGTTGGTTGCATAAAAAGAGCCTAACATGGTTTGTAAAGTCGACATGGCATTGTCTACTGAAATTCCTTTTTTAGCCGCCAAATCATAATCAATATGGATTAAATACTGCGGAAAAGTGGCATCAAAACTCGAGAAAGAGTTCTGAATTTCTGGCGAAGCATTTAGTTCTTTGATGAATTCTTTGGTTACTTTATCGGTATTGGTAATACTTCCTCCAGATTTATCCAGTAAACGAAGCTCAAAACCGCTGGTATTACCAAAACCTGGAACGGTTGGCGGCGCAAAAATCTCGATTTGCGCATCGGTAATGTTTTTGGTTTTTTCTGTAAGTTCGGCCATAAATTCGGTAACCGAAATATCACGTTCGCTCCAGTCTTTTAAGTTGATCATTCCCATTCCGTATGAAGCTCCAGCGATTTCAGTTACAATACTGTATCCAGCAAGAGTTGTTACGTTGTCGACACCTTTAATTCCGCGAGCAATTTTAGTTACTTCGTCTAGGGCTTTTTCAGTACGTTCTACTGTTGCTCCTTGCGGTGTTGTAACACTTACGTAAACCATACCTTGGTCTTCAGTCGGGATAAATCCAGATGCCAAAAACTTAGTTGTTCCCCATGTTAAAATACAGAATAACACTAATATACCAACTGTAACGGTGCTACGATCGGCAAACTTCACCAATACTTTGATGTATTTTGAAGTAATATTATCGAACCAATGGTTGAATCTATTAAAGAATCTGTCTAAAAGCGATTTTTTCTCTTTATTTGGATCGTGTGCTTTTAACATAATAGCGCAAAGGGCAGGAGTAAGGGTAAGGGCGTTAATACCCGAAATCACAATACTAATAGCCATTGTTAAAGAAAACTGCCTATAGAAAACCCCAACCGGACCGCTCAAGAAAGCAACGGGAATAAATACGGCAGCCATTACGATTGTAATTGCGATAACGGCACCTGTAATTTCTTTCATAGCGCTAATGGTAGCTTCCATTGGCGACATATGTTCTTCGGAGATTTTTACGTGAACGGCTTCGACGACAACAATGGCGTTATCAACCACAATTCCGATAGAAAGTACTAAAGCGAAAAGCGTTAATAAGTTGATCGAGAAGCCCATCATCGACATAAAGGTAAACGAACCAATAAGTGCGACAGGAACTGCCAATACAGGAATCAAAGTCGATCTCCAATCCTGAAGGAAAAGGAAAACGACAAATGCCACCAAAATAAAGGCTTCAACTAAAGTTCTTAAAACCTCGTGAATAGAAGCGTCAAGGAAACGCGAAACGTCATAAGCAATGTTGAATTCCATTCCAGGAGGAAAAGAAGAGCCTTTTAATTCGGTCATTTTTTCTTTTACGCTAGCAATAACCTCAGAAGCATTTGAACCCGGACGCTGTTTTAGCATGATTGATGCCGAAGGTTTTCCGTCGGTTTTAGAAACCATTCCGTAACTCATCGCACCAAATTCGATTTTCGAAATGTCTTTTAATCTTAAAATAGTTCCGTCTGAATTGGCTCTTAACGGAATTTCTTCATATTGTTTTGGCTCGAAGAATTTTCCTCCGTATTTAATTACATATTGTAATTGATTGTTCATTTGTCCTGAACCTTCACCAACTTTACCTGGCGCGGCAGAAATGTTTTGTTTTTGAAGTGAATTAATCACTTCATTTGCCGAAATATTATATGAAAGCATCTTTTCTGGATCTAACCAAACACGCATCGAATATTCTTTCTGACCCATGATTTCGGCACGTCCGACACCATCGATACGTTTTAATTCCTGAAGGATATTAATATCGGTAAAGTTGAAGATAAACTGTTCATCTTGCGTTTTGTCGGTACTTGTAATGTTCAAGTACATCAACATACTGTTTACCTCTTTTTCGGTTGTAACCCCGGCGCGAATTACCTCTTCTGGAAGTTCGTCCAAAATCGTGGTAACCCTATTTTGCACGTTTACGGCAGCCAGATCGGGATCGGTTCCTACTTCAAAGAAAACCTGAATTAAGGTCAATCCATCGTTGGATGTTACGGTTGACATATACGTCATTCCGGGTACACCATTGATAGCTCTTTCTAACGGAAGGGCAACGGCATTGGCCGAAACCTCTGCGTTTGCTCCTGTATATTTTGCTGTAACGGTTACAGACGGTGGTACAATGTCTGGAAATTGGGTAATGGGAAGCTGAAACAACGCCAGCAATCCCAGAAGGACTATCATAACCGAGATGATTAATGACAATATTTTCCTTCTGATAAATAACTCTATCATTTTAAATTTTTTAGATAAATAATTAAATAACTGTTTTGCAGGTCAATAACCTACATTTGTTTCATGTTGATTTTATCGCCGTCTCTCAATGATTGCGTACCTTCTTGCACAATTAGGTCGTCGCTTTTTAGACCTTCATTCAAGATATACACATCATCTAGAGTCGTTTCGATTGTAACATTCGTCATTTTAACTACTCCATCTTTGTTCACGCGGAAAACGTATTGTTTGTCCTGAATAGAAAAAACAGCTTTCTGCGGAATTAAAATTGCATTGGTTTTTGGCTCTGAAATAATTAGTTTTCCAGAAGTTCCGTGTTTGATAAATCCTTGCGGATTATGAAATTTTGCTTTGTATTGAATAGAACCTGTTTGTTTGTCGATATCTCCATCAGCAGTTCTTAATTCTCCTTTTTGATCGTAAACTTGTCCATTTGGCAATACCAATCTAATATCGCCCTGCGTGTTTAAGGTTTTGTCTTCCATCATTTGGAAATAAGTGTTCTCTGGAATTGAGAAATAAGCGTACACATCGTCTAACTGAGAAACAGTAGTCAATAATGAACCATTTTCTACTAAACTTCCTTCTTTAAACGGAATACGGTCAACTGTTCCGTCAAATGGCGCACGGATTGTGGTAAAACTAATCTGTTGGTTGATTGCTTTTCTTTCTGCAGCAGCGTGAGCCAATTTCGCGGAAGCGGCATCATTTTTTGCTTTAGATAATTCTAATTCTTTGTCTGCAATTACTTTTTTATTAAAAAGGGTTTGGGCCTGTTCTAGTTCTACAGTTGCAATTCTTAAATCGGCTTTTGCACTTTTGTAAACGGCTTCGGCTTTTAGCAATTGAATCTGAAGTTCAACATCGCTTATTTTAAAAAGGATTTGCCCTTTTTTTACTTTTTGTCCTTCGCTAACGTAAACTTTGTCTAATAAACCAGGAATACGCACGTGAATTTCCACATTGTTTTTAGCATGTACATCGGCAACAAACTTGCTCGAAACTATGGTGTCTTTTAGAGTTACCTTATAAACAGGAAACGTTTTTATGTTGTTAGAATCTTTTTTTGATTTATCTCCGCACGAGACTAAAACGAATAAAGCCAAGGTGCATAAAAGAAATGGATTTTTATAAATGCTCATCATTAGGTTTAAATTTTTGAATAAATAGATTTTCTCCCTTGATACTAAAATATCGGGAGTATGAATTTGGATTCTGTTTTCGAAAACAATCGAAACAAAAGATAAAAATGGATTTTGGATGCTTCTCTGTTAGAAAAGTACCGTTTTGAGAATGTTTTTATAGCAATAGTAACTCTATTGCATAAGCAAATGAGATATTATTCTAAATATAAAAACGACAAAAATTTAAAGTCTAGAAAAGCTGATACAAATGAAGATGAGGATGTCTTTCGATGTGGTATATTGAAGCTATACCATATATTAAAGTCTCTTTATAGACTTTGAAGTTGACTAAATTGCTAAAATACGGAGCTTTAATCGTACTTTGTTCCAAAGTAGTCGCTCTGCATTTCATTTTCTTTTTGAGCTTATAATGAACTTCTAGATTTTTAGAAGAAGAAAAGTCAGAAGAAAAAATCTGCGTGTCGTCTGCTGCAACACTATCTAAGGTAATGCAGTTGCTAGCACTATAAATCGGCGAATACGTCTCGGTACCTCTAAAAAAAGAAAGCAACGATAGTAAAACGACATATATGAACTTGGTGGGTTTCATTTACAGTACAGCAGATTATATAATTTTGTTCCTTAAAAAGAGGGAATATATTTGTTTAAAGTGCGCCAAATATAGTAATTTGAAAAGTAAGGTTTCTTAAAATTTTTCTAAAAACCGTGAGATTTAAAAATTTGATAATATTTGAAGTTGGTTTTTAGGGTTTTAATTTTTTAGTATCTTCCTTATTAATAAGTTAGTATCGATTGGATTTTGAGAATTTAGTAAAAGAGTAAACTTTTTTATCTTTGCGCTATAAGAATATAAGGAAGCAAACTTTGTTTCCCATAATAAAAAGAATACCACGTGAATTATTTAAAGCTTTTTGGAACAAAATTAATGCTATTGATGACTGTAATTAGTTATGGACAAAATCTAGAAAAATTAATAAAAGAAAACATTGCAAAAAGAACCGACACTTTGGTTCATTTCAAAACAGACTCGCCTTATAATTACATGCCTGTAACGATACTTTCTGGAAAAGAAAAGGGACCTGTTTTTACCATTATTGCGGGAATACATGGTTTTGAATATCCGCCAATTACAGCAGTTCAGGAATTAATCAAAGAAATCGATCCCAAAAAGTTGAAAGGAACTTTGATTGTGGTTCCAATTACCAATGTCGGTTCATTTTATAAAAGAACACCATTTGTAAATCCGTCAGACCATAAAAATTTGAATAATGCTTTTCCAGGCTCAGAAACAGGAACTATTACAGAACAGATTGCTAATTATATCACCAAGCAGATTATTCCTCAATCAGATGTTTTTTTGGATATTCATGGAGGCGATGCCAATGAAGATTTGCTTCCCTTTGTGTGTTACTACAATAATACATCAGAAGAAAAGAAAACGCTTTTAAGCAGTAAACTTTCAGAGATTTCAGGAATCAATCATATTGTTTCTTATCCGTACACGATTACGAAAACCGAACCTGCAAAATATGCTTTCAAACAAGCTTCCCAAAACGGAAAAACAGCTTTAAGTATCGAAGCTGGAAAATTAGGAAATGTACAGACAGAAGCGGTACATTTGATTAAAAAAGCAGTTTATAATATGCTCAATTACATGGAAATGTACAGCAACGGAATAGCTTCTGCGAAAAATCCATCAGCCGTTTATTTGAACAATCAGGAGTATGTAAAAGCAGAAGTTGCGGGAATTTTTAATAGTACTTTAAAAAGCGGAGATTACATAAAAAAAGGCGATAAAATCGGATTTGTTTCTAATGAATTTGGAAAGGTTTTAATCGAAATTAAATCACCCGCAACTGGAATTGTTTTATATAAAATTGGAACTCCGCCAGTGAATAAAGGTGAGACTGTTTTTTGTATTGGATATTAAAGCAAAAATATTCTTATAACGCATTGTGGCGATATTAAATAAGTAAAAAAAGCTGTCACTCAATAATTCTAGAAGAAGTCCTTGCTCTGCAAAGAGTTTCAAACTTAAATTAAAAAGCTGCTCAAATGTCTCTGACTTTGCGCAATTTTTTTGGTCTTAGAATTTCTAAACGTAATAAAAGTCTCTGACTTTTTACTATCACATCTTAAAAACTAAAATCACTCCAAAATACTAGAAGAATCCTTAATCTCAAAATCGGCATATTGCCAAGCATCATCATAAGAGGTTTTAATTTTTAAAGCCTCTTTTTCTTTTTTCTGCGCAACTAAAGAGTTGTAAAGTCCGATTAAGGCGAAGCCGTTTTTTGGGAGCGTTTGTAAATCTTGTCTGTAGATTTTTTCTGCTTCGATGTATTTTCCAGCTTTTAGTAAAACTGTGCCTAAATAATGTCTAATAGAGAAAAACCAATCCGGCGGTTCGTTGTAATTTAACTGATCTTCAATTGTTATTGCTTTGTTTAAAAGAACAATTGCTTTATCCAGATTATTCTTTTTGGCTTCAACTCCTGCTGAAAGTACATTGGCAGCAATTTGAACAAGATCGTAAGTGGTGTTGATATTCCAAATAGTAACCTCTTTTAAGGTTTTATCTTTGGCTAATTGATTAAGAGACGCGAGCTGTTTTTCGGCATTGGTAATATCATTTTTTCCGAGATAAGCCATTCCTTGCGCATAGTGCCAAATAGCATTCGGGTATACAAGATCTTTTTCAGGTTGGGGAATCTCCATAATTTTATCCCACATCGAAAATTTTACAGCGATATAATACGGAATGCTATAATAATGCTGTAAAGTGCCCCAACCAGCCTCACGCATAATTTTGGGAGACATATGCTGTTGTAGTACTTGAGCCGATTTCCAAGCCAATTTTGAATTTCCTTCTAAAGCAGCGGTAGCCACCAAAAAATGATAATTGTGCGGATAATAGGCTAGAGGATAAGCGCCTTGTGCATTGCAGGCTGTAGAATACAAACTATCAATTCGAACCGCTTCAATGTTGGAAAGCGTGCCTTCATGATAATCTCCCGTACGAATGTAAATATGAGACGGCATGTGCACCAAATGCCCCGAACCTGGAACTAAAGTTTCTAGTAATTTAGCACTTTTAAGTCCGTTTTCTGGTTGGGCGGAAGCTTCTACGGCATGAACCAAAAAATGATGAGCGCCCGTATGCTTCGGATTTTTTGTAATCAATTCGTTTAAAACAGCAAGTATTTCGGGAGTCCATTTTTTAGGTATTCCGGTGCCTTTTTCATACAAATCCCACGGATGGAGATTCATTTGAGATTCGGCGTAAAGCGCGCCAATATCAGGATCTGAAGGAAACTGAGCGTATACTTTTTTCATCGCTTTGGCATAAGCTATGTCAAGTGGTTTTCTATCAGCAGGCGGATTTTTAACATAACGGACTAATAATGCATCAATCATAGCGATTTCTTTCGGAGAACATTTGGCAGAAAGTTTTTTAGCTTTTTGAGCCGCATCATAAGCACGCTGAAAATTATCTTCTTCCATTCCGCCATTATAATTTGGGCCGAGAACATACGCAAATCCCCAATATGCCATGGCACAATTCGGATCTAAACGCGAAGCTTCATAAAATGATCTGGCAGCTTCGGCATGGTTGAATCCGTAAGCGAGCATCATTCCTTGATTGAAATATTCCTGTGCTTCTGGATTATTGGTTGTAATTTTAAACGTTACACCTTCCAGACCTTTAAATTTTGGCGCTTTTTTGTTTTGGGTGTACCAATCTTTATCGTTCGTTTTTGGAATATAGCACCCTTGCGAAGCGCTGACTTTAACTGATTTGGGTTCGGTGTTTTTTTCTTTACAGGAAATAAAAAGAAAAAAAACAGCAATTAGAAAGTAATTATATTTCATTGCAAAAGGAATTTGAAATTATATAATCAGTGTAAAAGCTCTAATGAAGAAAACTAATGCGTATAATCTAATGGGTTGAATAGGAGAGTATTAAATAAAATTAAGTAAAAAAGAAATAGGTTTGTGTAAATATTTGTTTTTCAGTGTTTTGTGATTGTGTAGCTGGGCTTTAGGTTTCACGCAGATTTTGCAGATTTAAGCAGATTCTCGCAGACTTTTTTTTAAATTAATCTGTTTAGATCTGCTTAAATCTGCAAAATCTGCGTGAAAAAAATTATCAAAAAAAAAGGTCTACACTTTTCAGTATAGACCTTAAATTATATAGAAATAAATAATTTCTTAGTTTGTTCCCGCAGCAACTTTATCCACTAAAAACAATAATTCGCCCGAAACTGGTTTAATCAATTGCATTGGGTATAAAGTCGGATTGTATTCTCCAGTTGTCACTTCTTTCAAAGCGTTGATTTTCTTTTCTCCAAAAGCCACCACTACAATTTTTTCTGCTTTATTGATTATTGGAGCAGTAAGCGTGATTCGATACATTTTTTGAGGAGCTAAATAATAAGCATCAACCCATTTAGTTTGCTCTTCAAGAACTGCTTCTCCTGGAAAAAGAGAAGCTGTATGTCCGTCATCTCCCATTCCTAAAAGAATCAGGTCAAATTTTCCTTCTTCGCCTAAAATTTTTCTAATAGACTTTTCGTATTCAGCAGCATATTCTTCTGGTGTAACGCCATCTTTATACATTTCAAAAATGTTCTCTTGCGGAATAGGAACGTGGCTCAATAAAGTCGAATAAGACATTTTTGCATTGCTCAAATCATCATTAAGTGGAACCCATCTTTCATCACCCCAAAAAATATAAACCTTGCTCCAGTCGATTTTGTTTTTGTAAGCATCAGAAGCTAATAATTTGTAAATCCCAGCAGGAGAAGAACCCCCTGTAAGTACAACTGTAAATTGGCCTTTTGCAGCAATTGCTTTTTGAGCTGATTCTACAAAAAGATCTGCAGCCGCAGTATTAATTTCTTCTGTATTATTGTGTATCTGTATCATTTAAAACTTCTTCTTTTGTTTGTGTATTCGGAATCCATTTGTGGCCTTGACGCGCTAACAATTCATCAGCTTCTTCAGGTCCCCAACTTCCTGCTTTGTAATTTGGGAAATTCTTTGGAGGCGTTGTTTTCCAAACTTGCTGAATCGTTTCAATTGCATCCCAAGCTTCTTCTACCTGATCCCAACGCATAAATAGGGTAGGATCTCCCAATAATGCATCTGCAATTAGGGTTTCATAAGCTTCTGGCGACATTGTAGAACAAGAAAAATAATCAAAAACCATTTCAGCAGGTCTTAAAGACATGGATAAACCTGGTTTTTTGGTCATAAACTGCAGTTTAATGTCCATTGAAGGCTGAATGTTGATAATCAATCGGTTTGGTGTCATGCCTTCTTTTCCATATGAGAATGAAGAATGTGGCACTGGTTTAAACTGAATAATGATCGAAGATTGTTTTTCTTCCATTCTTTTTCCTGAACGCAAGTAGAACGGAATTCCCTGCCATCTCCAGTTGTCCAAATAGATTTTCATGGCAACATAGGTTTCTGTATTAGAATCTGGCGCAATGCCTTTATCTTGACGGTAACCCGGAACAGGAACTCCTTTTATTTCTCCAGCATCATACTGACCTCTTACAATATAATGATCAACTTCTTCTGGTTTAATACGTCGAATTGACTTTAGAACATCTGCTTTTCGATTACGAATGTCATCAGCATTTAAAGAAGCAGGCGCTTCCATAGCGGTCATACATAAAATCTGAAACAAGTGGTTCTGAATCATGTCTTTCAATGCACCAACACCTTCATAGAATCCGCCGCGTTCTTCAACGCCGACTTCTTCTGCAACGGTAATTTGCACGAAATCAATAAAATTACGACTCCATAATGGCTCAAACATTGAATTTCCAAAACGGAAAGCCAAGATATTTTGAACCGTTTCTTTTCCTAAATAGTGATCAATTCTGTAAATCTGCTCTTCTTTGAAAGTCTGAGAAAGCATTTCATTCAACTCGATTGCAGAAGCTTTATCGTAACCAAAAGGCTTTTCGATAATAATACGATCTTGTTTCGCATTAGCAGCAAGTCCGATCTTCTTGATATTGCTTGAAATCGTTGAAATGAAAGAAGGCGTAATCGAAAGATAGAAAAGACGATTAGCGCGTTCGCCAAAAGCAAGGTCAAAATCGTTTATTTTTTCGTTTAGTCCAAAGTATGATTCTTCTTTATCGATATCAAGACTGTGGTAAGAGATATGCGAAAGAAACTTTTCTGTTTCTGGATCGTCAACTCCTTTTCTTCTTGAGAACAGATTTAGATTTTCTGCTACATAAGCGCGAAAATCTTCATTGGTTTTTTCAGCTCTACCAAGAGCAATAATCTGAAACTGTTCAGACATGCGTCCGTCAAGGTACAGATTTTGGAAAGCGGGGAAGAGCTTTCTCTTTGCTAGATCTCCAGTTCCACCAAAAATAACAATGATGGTTGGATTCTTTAGTTTATTTTTAGTCATTGTGTGTAGTTGTGTTGCTTTAATTGTTTATTCAGCCCATTGGGTATGGAAAACGCCTTCTTTATCGATACGCTCGTAAGTATGCGCTCCAAAATAATCACGCTGTGCCTGAATTAAATTAGTTGGAAGATTAGCAG
Organism: Flavobacterium sp. LK-23; assembly: GCF_058135255.1. NCBI lineage: Bacteria > Pseudomonadati > Bacteroidota > Flavobacteriia > Flavobacteriales > Flavobacteriaceae > Flavobacterium > Flavobacterium sp. LK-23. Next base: position 25,163 of record NZ_JBYUVT010000016.1, on the reverse strand, counting down.
ATCTATAAGCATCAAAATAAGATAACGAGTTCATTAATCCTGAAACAGGCAATCCTTTTTGAACGGCGAACTGAATCACAGCTCTCATTCCTGCTTGGTTTTCTACTAATTTTGAAGCAATTCCGCCATCCAAAAGTAAATTTGGCAAATCTGATTTTGCTACGTATGCTTTTCTGAAATCCTCTAAAATAGTCGCACGAATGATACATCCGCCACGCCAGATTTTAGCAACTGTCTCTAGATTTAATCCGTAATTGTATTCTTTAGAAGCGGTGTGAAGCTGAGCTAAACCTTGAGTGTAAGTTACCACGATAGAAAAATACAAAGCCGATTTTAAAGCCGCAATGGCTTCGCTTTGCGGAACATTTGTTTCATCAGCGTTCCAAACTAATTTTTTAGCCGCTTCAATTCTTTCTGGTTTTGTTTTAGACATATCACGCATGTTAACCGCTGCGTCGATTGTTGGAACTGGAACTTGTAAATCCATTGCATTTTGCGAAGTCCATTTTCCTGTTCCTTTAGATCTTGCCCAATCCGATATTTTGTTGATTAATTGTGTTCCGTCTTCATCTTTTTGTTTTAAGATGTTTCCAGTAATTTCAATCAAATACGATCTTAAATCATCTGTCTGATTCCATTCAGCAAAAGTTTTCTGAATCGTTTCATCATCCAAGTTATAACCTCTTTTCATTAAGTCATAAATCTCAGAAATCAACTGCATAATTCCGTATTCAATTCCGTTGTGAACCATTTTCACGTAGTTTCCAGCAGAACCATTTCCTAAATATTCAACACAAGGTTCGCCATCTACTTTTGCCGCAATTGCCTCAAAAATAGGGCGTAATCTTTCATATGCTTTCTGATCTCCTCCCGGCATCATAGCAGGACCAAAACGAGCCCCTTTTTCACCACCCGAAATTCCCATTCCAAAGAAGTGGATTCCTTTTTCAGACAATTCGATAAATCTTCTGTCTGTATCTGTAAAATACGTGTTTCCACCGTCAATAATAATGTCTCCTTTATCTAAGTGAGGCAATAAGCTAGCGATAGCGCTGTCAACTGGTTTTCCAGCAGGAACCAATAACATAATCGCTCTTGGCTGCTGAATAAGCTCTACAAAATGTTTTACATCTGTCGTCGCTTCAATAGTGTGGTCGGCATCGGCTTCTTGTTGAAGAGAATTGACTTTTTCGGTGTCTAAGTCTAAACCTGCAGCCGCAAAGTTATGGCTGGCGATATTTAAAAGTAGGTTACGACCCATTACGCCGAGTCCTACAATTCCAAAATCAAATTTGCTCATAGTTTTCAATTAACTAAATTATTAGAAGAATGTTTTTGCAGCAAAAAGTAAGAGAAAGTATGGTAATTCTTTTTCATTCAATGTTTTGCCAAAAAACAATGGTTATTTTAATCTTACATTTCAAAATGTAGAGCGCTAAGTTAGAGAAAAATGCTGAAAAATGAGGGGTAAAATCGTTCAGTTTTGGTCTTTATTGTGATACTTTTTATGTGTAAAAATTACGCTTATTATCGCTGTTTTTCAACTAAATCGTTGTAATACTGCTAATGCCATTTGCGAATACTTTTATTAGCAGCATCTTCATGCTCGTAAGAAAAAAGATGTAAAAAATTATAAAAATGGTTATTGAAAATATAGGAATTGAGGTAATTTTGGAAACCCAATCATTGGATCCAAGATTTAATTCATTAAAGTATTATATCCTTTTTATGCCAAGAAACATAAAGTTTGTTTTTACAGCCATCTTTTTTACCCTTACTTCGGGTATCTTTTTTAAAGCAAATGCACAGTCGGTACTAGAAAATGAAATTTCTATTCAGGCAGATAATAAGCCATTAGGTAGCGTTTTGGACTTAATGGAAGAAAAAGGAAATTTCAGATTTGCTTATTATGGCAAACTAGCTGTAAAAGATAGCGTCGTTAGTATTCATACCGATAATAATACGATAAAAGGAGTTCTGGATCAGTTACTAGGTGCCAAATATGAGTTTAAAGAATCGCCAGGATTTATTATTGTTCGTTATGCTCCTTTGGAACTTGCTCTTGTGTTAGAAAAAAACACTGTTTTGAGTGACGGACAGCAAATTGTAATTGGTTATATTGTAGATACACAAACCAATAATCGTATTGAAAATGTGAGTGTATTAGAGAAGAATGCACTAGTATCTACCTTAACGAATAAAGATGGTTTTTTTGAACTTCGATTAAAAAATGCACCTCAAGCTATAGAACTTACAGCAGTTAAGGAGAATTATAAAACGGTAACGATGGTATTTCTTTCTGAAATTAAAATTCAGATGGGAGATAAAAAGAATAAAACAGATTATATCGATGGCGATTTTTCTGAAATTGAAAGATCAGGAATCGGCCGTTTCTTTATTTCTTCCAAACAAAAAATACAAGCGCTCAATCTGGGAGGATTTATTTCTAAGGTTCCTTTGCAGGCTTCTTTAATTCCAAGTATCAGCACGCGAGGAATGCTGAATACGCAAATTGTCAATAATTTTTCGCTAAATATATTAGGAGGTTATAATGCTGGAGTTCGCGGACTTGAAATGGCAGGACTTTACAATATTAATCGTATGAATGTTGACGCGCTTCAAATAGCCGGAATATTTAATACCGTTGGAGGATCTGTTAACGGAATTCAGTTAGCCGGAATCTATAATAATGTTTTTGGCAATTTAAGAGGATTGCAAGTAAGTGGTATTCATAATAGTGTAAAAGGTTCGCAAGTCGGTTTGCAAATGGGCGGTATCTACAACAATGTATATAAAGATTCTAAAGGGCTTCAAATTGCAGGAATTGGTAATACAGTAAAGGGTTCACAAAACGGATTACAGTTTTCGGGAATTTACAATATTGGAAAAGATACTGTGCGTGGTGCTCAAATTACGGGACTTTTTAATTATGCCAAAGAATTAAATGGAGTACAATTTGGATTGGTCAACATTACAGATTCACCGTCTGGTTATAGTTTTGGTCTGTTAAACTTTAAAAAAGGCGGTTATAAAAAGATTAGTATTACAAGCAATGAGATTTCAGATATAAATGTTGCTGTAAAAACAGGAGACCATAAAATGTATACCATTTTAATGGCGGGAAGAAGCGATAGAAACGATGAAGAAAAGCTATTCTCTTTCGGAATCGGATTAGGAAAGAACATTCCGTTAGGGAAACGTTTCGCTTTTAATCCCGAATTTAGCACGCAGTATCTTTATTTAGGAAATTGGGACATTTATAATTCCTTATCTAAATTTGATTCTTCCTTTTCTTTTCAATTATGTAAAGGTGTAGCGCTATCTGCAGGACCTTCCTTAAATTTTTATTGGTCTGAGAAACAAGATAAAAACGGCAATTTAAATACTTCTGCATTCGTTCAGGATCGTACCAAACGCTATACGATAATCAACAATAACAGCAAAGATATTCTCGGATGGATAGGATGGAGTTTTGGATTGACGCTGTTTTAAAAAATGATAAAAAAAGCCTGTAAGTATTAATTTTACAGGCTTTTTTAAAGCTATGTGTTTAAATCCCATTCTTTTAAGGGTAAATCATCAAAAACATATAAGCAAACAAATTGACTAGAAGCACAACGCCATAAACGATATTTGATTTTCCTTTGCTCAGAGAAAGCATTACCGTAAAGACAGACAGTGCCAAAAGGACAATTGATTTAATATCAAGTCCTAAAACAATTGGAATTCCCATTAGGATACAAACGAGCGCAACAGTTGGAATAGTCAAACCAATACTGGCAAGAGCAGAACCTAAAGCTAAGTTTAAACTCGTTTGCAATCGGTTCTTTTTGGCTGCAATTATCGCTGCGATCGCTTCTGGCAATAAAATGATGATGGCGATTACGACCCCAACCAAAGATTTTGGAAGATTGTGACTTATAATAATAGTTTCGATAGTAGGCGAGAGGGTTTTGGCCAGTAAGACCACAATTCCTAAACTCACTAATAGAAAAACAAGACTCGTATAAAATGTTTTATTATTAATTTCGATCGGATGTGTTTTAGATTCGTCCTCAGTCGTGGTATTGGTTAGAAAATATTGGCGATATCCTTTGGTTTGTGCGAATAAAAAAGAACCGTAAATAACCAGACAGGCAATGGAAGCAAAGATCAATTGAGGCGTCGAATAATAAGATCCGTGAACACTTTCTGTAAAAGTGGGGAAAACCAGCGTAAATACAATAATCGAAATAAGCGAAACCAAACCAATCGTTACCGAAGAAGTAGAGAAATTCTGTTCGTAATGTTTGATGCTTCCAATAAGTAGACACAATCCAATAATTCCGTTCAGAATCAGCATCGTGGCGGCATAAACGGTGTCTCTGGCCAAAGAAGCGGCTTCAGAACCTTCAGAAAGCATTAAAGAAACAATAATAGAAACTTCAATTACAGTAATAGAAATAGCCAAAATTATGGTTCCGTACGGTTCTCCCACGCGTTCTGCAATGATTTCGGAGTGATGTACGGCAGACATTACGCTCAGAATAAGCAATATACTAGCAACAATCTGAAATAAGCTGCTGTCGGCGATCAGTCCGCTAAATAAAAGAACCCACGAAAGGATTGGAATAATGATGGTCCACTGTAATAGTTGTTTCATTTTTTGTAGTTTTTAAAGTTTATACTGCCGATAGGGCCAACAGAATCGGCTTTTGCCTTTTTTGTAAGATAGAACTTTTATAGCTAAAAATGATAAAAAAAAGCATTTTTAAGCGCTTTTTAAGTTTATTTGAAAGTGTTTTGATTCTTTCTATGTGATTTTCTGTTGATAGCTTAAACTTTGTCAAAGTTTTGAACTTTGACAAAGTTGGCTTCGTGTTGATTTCTTTCTAAACACATAGAAACATAGTTTTAGATTTTAGGTAAAGGCGTTTCACTCACATTAATTCACATAGGTTTAAACTTTGACAAAGTTGGCTTCGTACTGAGACTATGTGTTAGAAACTAGTTTCTTTTTAAATTCTTTCTCAAATAAAAAATCTATGTTTCTATGTGTTTAAAATAATTAAGAATTTCGAATAATCTCTTTACGATGCGATTTTCCCCATTTGATCATTTCTTCGATTACAGGGCCAAAAGATTTGCAATACGGCGTCGATTCGTATTTAACCTGAATTTCGGCATCGCGGTCTTCAGTTCTTTTGATCAGCATATTGATTTCCATTTCTTTGAGTTCTCGCGAAAGCATACGTGTCGTAATTCCCGGAATACTGCGTTCGATTTCCCTGAAACGGTTATTTCCGTTACAGATGGAATTAATGATGGGCAAACGCCATTTTCCGCCCAAAACATGTAAAGTGTCCTGAAGCGCTTGTACTTCTTCTTTCTGATTTCTTTCCATAACAAAACAGCATTAGTTTAGAAAATCTACTGGTTACAAAGTTATACCATAAATCTAAAATAATGAAAAAAATAAAGATGAAACGAAATTTAAGCTTCAATAATGCTCAAAATAGTTTTCGGAATTTCAGCGAAAGCTTCAAAAGAGTACGGTTTAATTAAGTAGGCTTTTACGCCCATATCATCGCATTTTTCTTTGTAAGAAGGATTAATGCTTGTGGAATAAACAAAACACGGAATTTTTTTTAATTCATCATTGCTAAGAATTTCTTGCAAAGCTTCAATACCGTCAATAATGGGCATATTGATATCGGTAAGAATAACATCTGGATTTTCGTTCGAACCGTTTTTTAGATAATTAAGCAGTTCCTCGCCATTGGCAACAAGACTGACTTTGCTAAAATTTGGATTTTTGGTAAAAGTTTCTGTAATAACATCTGCATCATCTATGTCATCTTCAGCAATTACGATATGTAAATTATATTTTTCCGGCATTTTATAAAATCGGGAAGTAAAGGTTAAATATGGTTCCTTTGTTCAATGTGCTTTCAACGGTAATATTTCCAGAATGGTTTTCCATTATCTTTTTACAGATCGCGAGGCCAATACCATTTCCTGAGTATTCGTTTCTGGCATGCAGGCGCTGAAAAATGACAAATATTTTAAGCAAATGGCTTTCTTCCATTCCAATACCGTTGTCTTTTATCTGAACCTTTACAAATTTAGCATTTTGATTCGGTATTTCACTATCTAAATTTTCTTCCTGTGAAATTTCTATTATAGGAGCAATATCTGTTTTACTATATTTAATGGCGTTTGAAATAAGATTAGAGAAAAGCTGTCTCATCTGTACGCGAGAAGCTTTAATAATGGGAAGTTTTCCTGTTTTGATAACGGCTTTTTTATCAGCAATAATAATTTCAAAATCCTCAATAACTTCCGAGATGATGGTTCTTAAATCTATTTCTGTTCGTTCTTCCTGCGCGGTATGCGAAGAATACTGCACTAAATCATCTACAAGCGAATTTAATCTTAGAGCCGATAATTTCATCACATTTATAGCTTTTGTATCGGCTTCTTTAAAATAGCTTCCGTCAATTCTGCTGGTATTCATAACAATTTTCCGCAACGGTTCTTTCAAATCGTGGGAGATCACATGAATAAATTCCTCGAGATTACGATTGATTTTATTCAGTTCGTTTATTTTTTCTTCTAATTCTTTCTGATGGCGAATTAAAGCTTCTTCATGCTTTTTCTTTTCGGTCAAATCGGTAATCACAACACCAATAGCTTCTACAGAAGGTTCCAAATCAGTTAAAGCGATATAAGCTGGAAAAGTCTTTTCATTCTCCGATTTTAGAAGTATTTCATGTTTAGTAATTCCATATCTCAGTGCTTCTATAAGAGAAACAAACTGCGTTTGGTTTGTAAAATATTCATAAATGTACGTTCCTGTTATTTTTTCTGAAGGAAGACCGACTAATTTTGAAAATTGCTCATTGCAGTAGAGTATCAATCCATTTCTTGAAATACTCAATGCACCCTGACCGAATTTTTCTATAAGAAGACGATACGTGTAATCGGCAGTTTCTAGAGAATATAGTTCGGGAACTCCATTACTGGTTACCACAAGCGCATCAACATCTCCTTGTTTTATAGCATTAACAATACTGTTTGACTCATAAAGTTCTTCTTTCAATGACTCAATTTCGGCTAATAGAGCGGCAATATTTTTTTTATCTTCCTTCAATTTATTTGCTTATATTAAGTATGTATAATACTTTTTCTTTATCTGATAAATCTCCTAAAATGATTCTTTTAGGTTCTGGATGTGTTTTGATCAAGGTAGGAATGGCTACAATTTGATGAATCACAGCCAGTTCTTTATCACGGCTGATATCAACAATTTCTAATTCATAATTATTGGTGAGATAGGTATCGCAAATTTTGCGTATATTTTCGATTGCATGTCCTGATTTAACAGACATACCTGAAACAAAAAGCATAAACTTATGTTTGGTTGTACTAGTGCCATCAGATGAATCTTCCATGATTAAGAGTTTATAGGTTTGATGTTCAGCCCTACAAGCACTCTTTCTTCATTAGAAAGGTCACCTATAATTTTACGAATAGGCTCGGGAAATTTACGCACCAAAGTAGGTACGGCCAAAATCTGATCGCCTTCTGCCAATTGCGGATTCTTCAGCAAATCGATAATCTCGATGCTGTATTTTCCTTTTAAATGCTCCTCGGCATACTTCTTTATGTTTTCCAGCGCCTTGATCGATTTTGGCGTTTGCCCTGCTATATAAAGCAATAATTGCCATTCGGCTACTTCTTTTTTCATTTTATTTATTTTTTCTTAGAAGACAGTTTTTCCTGCAATTCTTCTGTTGCTTTAAGGATGCTTAGTTCTTCTTCAGCCGATTCAAATTCTGTTCTCAATGCTTCAATATTCGCCTCAAGGACTTTGCGTTTACGCTCAATCTCCCTGTCTTTTCGGCTAATTTCGTTTTGAAGCTTAATATCCGAGATGGTTTTTTTGAATTGATAAGATTGTCTTGCTGCTCCCGTCAAAATTCCTTGCGGACCTAATTCTACATCTAGCAATTCGATTCCGTTACTCGTTATGACAAATTCTCTAACTTGGTTAGAATGCCCCATTCCGCGCGCTTTGATGATAAAAATACCACGGTTTCTTTCGCCAACACCTTCCATATCGCGAACCGTAATCCAGGTATCCACCAATGACGAAACCGATTCTTCTGCCAGATCAGGTCTAACGGTGTCGGTTTGTTTGTTTAACGACGTAAACATGGCCGTAATATTATTGGCTTTCAGCATGTCAATTAATCGCACCAGCATAGAGCGCACTTCGTGTTCACTTCCTACCGAAATAAGATTACTGATCGGGTCAATAATAATGGTAGTAGGCTCAAATTCTTTGATTAACTTTCTAAGCGTAAGCAAATGTAGTTCTAAACCGTTTAATGACGGACGGGAAGAATGTATTTGCAAAATGCCTTTTTTGATGTGTTTTTCAAGATCAATTCCGATTGATTTCATGTTGCGCACCAATTGATGCGGTGATTCTTCAAAAGCAAAGTAAATCGTTTTTTCGTTCTTTTCGCATTGTTCATTAGCAAAATAACAGGCAACTGTCGTTTTAGCCGTTCCCGCCGTTCCCGAAACCAAAATATTACTTCCTCTGTAGAAACCGCCGCCATGAAACATTTCATTTAGTCCCGGAACACCTGTAGAGATAATATCTGAGGAAACTTCGTTATCCAATTTTAGAGAAGTAATCGGAAGAACTGAAATTCCGTCTTCGTCAATTAAGAACGGATACTCATTGGTTCCATGTGTTGAACCTCTGTATTTTACAATTCGAAGCCTTCTAGTCGAAACCTGTTCAATTACACGATGATCGAGAACAATTACGCAATCCGAAACGTATTCTTCCAGACCTTGGCGGGTTAGTGTAGCCTCGCCGCGTTCTCCTGTAATAACGGCAGTTACGCCTTTGGTTTTAAGCCAATGGAATAATCTTCGTAATTCTGCCCGTAAAATGGCCTGATTGTCCAGACCAGCAAACAGCGATTCGATGGTATCCAATACAACACGAGTCGCTTTTATAGAATCAATAGCATGTCCTAAACGAATAAATAAGCCGTCAAGATCGTATTCGCCCGCTTCCTCAATTTCTGATCTTTCAACGCGAACATGATCTACAACAAGCTTTTTATCTTTTTTAAGTTTTTCAAGGTCAAAGCCTAATGATTTAACATTTAGAGTCAAGTCGTCTGAAGGTTCTTCAAAAGACATAAAAACTCCTGGTTCGTTATACTCTGTAATTCCTTTTATAAGGAACTGCATAGACAATAAAGTCTTACCGCATCCCGCTCCACCGCAGATTAAAGTTGGTCGTCCTTTCGGAAATCCACCTTCTGTAATCTCATCTAATCCGTCAACTCCAGTAGGAGTTTTTGGAAATATAAAACTATGTGATTTTGTTTTTTCTTGCACGATAATAAATTTCTGTATTACTCAAATATACCTTTTTCTGCAGAATTTTCAATGAATTCTGATTAAGATTTAACAGGCGTTTAATGAAGTTTTAAAAAAAAATTAAGAGAATTGATTTAAAAATCTAAATAAATCGAAGAATTTTAACCAAAAATCTAAAGAATACGAATTCAATATTTAACATAAAAACAAGGCTTTTTACTAAAACTTATTTTTCAATACTATTTTAATGTTAAAATGTACTTCTGGTATACTCTGTGATACTGGTTACAAAGTTATACCATTTTGAATTTACCTTTGTCTCATTAATTTAAAACACATATACAATGGACAATTTAAAAAATAAAGTGGCAGTGATAACTGGCGGAAACAGTGGAATAGGATATGCTACAGCCCAATTATTAAAAGATCAGGGTGCAGAAGTAATTATTACAGGAAGAAGAAAAGAGGCGATAGAAAAAGCAGCTTTAGAACTAGGTGTTACAGCCATTACAGCAGACCAATCGAATATTTCGGATATTGAAAAACTGGCAGAAAAGGTAAAAGCCGATTTCGGTTCGGTTGATATTTTGTTTATCAATGCAGGAATTGCAGGTTTAGGAACAATTGAACAAACCACAGAAGAATTGTACGACAGCATTATGAATGTGAATCTAAAAGGTGCTTTTTTTACTTTAAGCAAATTTATCCCGATTTTGAAAGATGGTGCTTCGGTGGTATTTCTTTCTTCTAATACTGCTAGTATGCCAGGTCCGGGATCTTCGGTTTATTCGGCGAGTAAAACGGCTTTGAATTCGTTTATGAGATCTGCGGCTTTAGAATTAGCGCCTAGAAAGATTCGTGTCAATTCGGTTAGCCCAGGACCAACTCAAACCGAAGTCATGAACAAAGTAGGCTTAGACGAAACCACCGTAAAAGGTATTATGGATGTCGTAGTAGAAAAAGTCCCGCTAAAACAAATGGGAAGGGCAGAAGATGTGGCTCAAATGGTGTCGCATTTGAGTAGTGATGCTGCGGTGTTTATGACTGGGGCGGATGTTATTATGGATGGGGGGATGAGTTTGGGGTGATTTTGTTTAATTTTTAATGAATGAAAAAGAGCTTGTTTTCTACAAGCTCTTTCTTTTATATAACTTTATTTTGTAGTGGCAAATTGTTTAATAATTCTTCTAATTTCTTCTTGCCATTTTAGTACTTCATCTTCTACATTAATCAAAACAACACTACATATTTTACTATCATGTTTGCCATCTTTTTTTAGATATACTCCTGCTTTACTATTTTTATTATCTCCTGGATAAATCAAAGCTACTTTATTAGCATCATAATATTCATGATAGACATACATTTGTCTTAAGTCGTCAGGAGAAGGATTATATCCATTTAGATTTTTCCATTTGGTATCTAATACAATATTTCCATCATTAGTTTCAATATAAATATCTGGTTTCATCGCAGTTCTTTTGCCATTTTCTGGTTTCCAAAAAAACTTTGACGATTGCGCTTTTATTTTAATGAAATCAGTTGTATTTTTCTTTAAGCTTGCATATATAAATTGTTCCCATAAAAGATTCATATCAAACATTAAAGCCAGAACATGGTTGCGTCCTTTACTCACATCTGGGTGGTATTTTAATAATAATAATTTAGCAATTTCAATGGCTTTTTGATAATGCAGGTTTTTTCGATTATAGGCTAATTTTTCAAAAGTGGCATCTGAAACCTTTGTATCTGGCATTTCAGGAAAATGCAAAAGTAAAACACCAATTCTACTGCGTAAATCATTATTGGTGTTAATCTGTTTTAATAATTTTATGGTTTTATAAAGAATGAAATGCAAGATGTGTTCAATATCATAAGTCGAATGGCGTACATAAAAACGTTCCTGATGAACAAGATTCTGCTGAATGTGTTTGTTGAATTGCAAACTACCTTTTAATGCAGTAACATTACTTTCTTTTTTTCTGTACCTTTTTACTAAACCATTATGTAGCAAATATTCTACTTCTTTGATAAATAGTTCAAAATATAAATCTAAAATAGTATTAGGTTTTATTTTTAAATTACTGGAGCTTGTAGATTTTATATCAAAGCTTCCAACAGCTCGTAACATTCCAATTAGTAAATTACGCCATTTGCTGTCTTCTGTTTCTGAATGTGGAATTTTGTCTGTCTTTGGTAAAACTTCAATTAGTGTATTTCCAACTTGTAAAACTCCAACATGTTCATTGAATTGAACACCATTATAAACTAATTTATAGAAAGGTTTACCATTCCCATAATAACGTTCTAAAGCTTCGAATTGCTCTTTAGTGATTTTTTTTTCACCTCGATCAAAACGAAGAATTTCATGTTCAAAAACAACCATATTTTCTTTTGTTTTACTCAAATTATTTATTCATTAAATATTGAATAGCTTGACCAAATTTTATTTTTTCATCAAACTCTTCAAGCTCATTTCTATAATCAATAATTTCATAAACATTTCGATCTTCAAAATTATTTTCATGATCGTCAAACTTGGCAAAGATATTTGATTCTTTATTCGATTCTTTCAAGTATACAAAGCCCTTTCCTAATACTAGACCAATTTTACTGTAATCTCCAAAAAAATATTCCTGAAGCAAAGGAATGATATTATTATAAAAAGAATTTATGATAGAATCTTCATCTTTATTAAGTAAGTAGGAGTGACCTATTTTATGATCTTTATCTAATAGTTTTTCAATTCTTAAATTGATGGTTTGAAGTATTTCCCAAGCTTTATGACCAAAAATTTCATTTTGCAATCCCTCTAAATGATAAACTGGGGGTATTTCTTCAAAACAAAAACGTCTTCTTAAAGCAGCATCCAAAGCTTCAACACTTCTATCTGCCGTATTCATAGTTCCAATAATGAAAAGATTTGCAGGAACTCCAAACTTATCTTTGCTATAAGGTAATGTAACTTCCAAACTCTCGCTTTTTCCTAGACGTTTGTCTTCTTCAATCAACGTTATTAATTCACCAAAGATTTGAGAAACATTCCCTCTGTTTATCTCATCGATTATTATTACAAAAGGTTTTACTATTTTGGCATTAATATCTTCTTTATACAATAAATCAAATTGTTCTTTTACATCTTCAAAAGAAAGTTCATCTTCATCAAAATGTATTGTTTCAATTTCACCCTTATTATCTATTACAAAATCATAGAATTTTTTGTAAACAGCAAAAAGCTCACAATGAATGTGACCAATAAGTGGATGTAAATCAGCTTTTAAACTTTTTATTTTAGATGGATCAATACCTTCTAACAATACTTTTTTTAGTTTTTCTTTAGTAACGCTAAATACATGTTGTCCTTCGGTATCTTTTTTGGAATTATCACTCCATAAATATTTTACCAAAATAGAATTATCATTCGCGTCCACAAGCATAATTTCTATGCCTGTTTTGGTTTTAAAAGTACCTTGACGTTTTCCTTCTAATGGCTTAATACTTTGTATAAAATCATTATAAACGATATCAAAATCATTAGTTTCTTTATTTCCAGAATCTTTTCTAATATATTCAACTAATGCTTTTTTTACTAAAGATTTAAACATCCCATATTCAATTTCATATTGAACTTGACTTGATACCGTTTTAGGCTTTATTCCCTCAATAAAATCTTCATAACTCATACTTTGATGAAAAGTAGTAAATACGATTCTACCTTCGGCTACTCTTTTATCGAAAAGATTTTTAACGGCCTTTCTATCGTCCCAGCTTAATTGTTGCTCTTCTTGTTCATTTATTATTTTTAGAGCTTTATTAATGCTATTATAAGTTTTTCCTGTCCCAGGAGGGCCATGCAAAATCTGATTTAAAGGTTGATTTGTCATTTTTTGATTTGATAAAATTGCGGATAGACTTTTAAATTCACTTCTAATTAATTCGCCAAAATTTGATTCTAAATAAAACAATGCTTCATCTAATTTTGTAAATAAATTTTCATCTTCAAAATCATAACTTTCGTGATAAGCCAAGCTTAATTCGCCTCCTTCATGTTCATTGTTCCAAAATGTTTTTTCATTTTTATGATCAGAAATTAATTTTTTAAATTGTTGTTTTCTTTTTTCATCAAAATGAATTTCTACGAATATTTTATTTGGATATTTGTTTCTAGTAATCAATTCATAATGGCAAAATCCATCCTTACCAATTTTATTTTCTGAATCAGTTAACCAAACATATTTAGGATATATTTTTTGAAAAGTAAAACCTTTAATTTTGGTTTTTTCTGTCCTAATATATGTTTTGAAATCATTGATGATTTGATCAAAACGGTTATTTAGTTTTATATTATTTTTCAAATCGAGTTTAATTTTTTCTCTTAAAATTGCCCATTCTAGAATATCATTTAGGGTTTTTGACCAATCTGGTCGTGAGTCTTCAATTATGCTAATTTCATTATTATTTATTTTAAAAGACTTAAAAGTGTTCTCAACATCAATCTCTTTCATTTTACCTTTACCAACGGTCATCCTATAGGATTCCAGTAAATAAGTTTTTCCTTGACTCTCCTTACATATTCTTGGATTAGATAAATCCATATTGTACAACTGACCTTTTATATTTAATGATTCAATAACTATATAACTACTTTTTTCTTTTGGTATACTTCTAATTACATAACTATGTGAGTTATCTATTTTTACAAATAAAAAGCCATTCATTCCATCCCAGCCACCATTAGGACTGCCATAAGTAATATTTGTTCTTCCCTTACAAATCCAATCCTTAATATTTTGGTCTATTTGTAGGTTTGTTAAATAGTTTAGAAAATCGTTTGCAATGATATATTGATTCATTAGTATTAAAAAGGATATTATTTAGTTATTTACTTCATTAATGTGATTATTAAATCGAGAATCTTTATTAAAAGTCATGAAAAATGCATACAATTACTGTAAAAATAATTCATTTGCTAAAGTATTGAATGTTTAATTAAAAAGAATAAGGAAAACCGTAATCATTGAAATATATCCAGCAAGAATACCAATTATTAAATTCCAAATAGCAAGTTTTGCACGGTATTTTCCAAAATGCAACAAAAAACAAAACCCTCAGTTTTCTTTCAAAAACCAAGGGTTTTAATTTTTTTTTCAAAAAGAATAAACCTTTACTTCAAATCCAGATAAGGATCTAAAATTTCAGCTAGTTCATTGAGCCAATAGAAGCTGTCTCCAAGTTTGGCAGCGTTTAACTGAATGTTTTCTTGATCGTTTAGAACGCCCAATGCGAGGGTTAGATTTACCTGTCTTATGGCTCTCGCCATATCGAGTGGGTCAATTCTGTCGTTGAAGAAATTCATTAGACCGATTTCGGCTTCTTTTGAAAGGGTTTTGGTACTCATAACTCTGTAATTTAGGAAATATAAAACCCATGTAGCTTAGGTGTCCTACGCTTACAGAAGCGTTACGGTTGTTTCCAATGCCGCCACCATACCACATGGGCAAGAAGTTTTTTAAGTATCATAATTCTGTAATTTAGGAAGCGCAAATATATTAAAAAAGAAGTTGGTTTAATAGTTTAAAAAGAAGTTGGTTTAATAGTTTAAAAAGTAGTATAATTCTTAAATATTTATTTTCCTGATAGCGCACATTTTCCAACCGTGCCCGCAACAATAAGACACAACACAAATTATCAAGACAGAAGCTATAAAGAATCATACAGCTTTTGTTTTGTATTTAAAATAGAGAACCAAACCGATCTTTGCGGGCACGGATTATAAATCCGCGCTATCGGGATTTTTTTTATTTGTTTACAAAATTGTGACTTAGAAAATTTTCTTATACTTATTTGTTTTTAAAGACAGTTTTGATTCAAGTATTTTTTTCTCAATTACTTTTCCTTTCTGATCAATTTTGAAGCATATATAGATATATCCATTGCCTATTGTCGAATATGAAAAACTATTTATTTCGATTATTATACTTGTATAATTTAATCTTTTTAATGCGACGATCTTAATAGGAATGAGATTTGTAAAATCTTTGATAACAATATTTTTAATGTCATAATTATTTATCTCTATTATTGGATTTTGTGAAAAATTTAGTTTTTCAATTAGCTTTTTTGTTAGCGAATTTTTATTGCATTCTGAGGTAATTACATTTTCAGTTTTTAGAAAAAAAGTAATTTCATTGTTAAACAGATTCTCGTGAATTTTATAAACACTTAAAGAATCATTAATTGCTATTCTACATGATTTTATTTCCTTTTGAATAAAGTCAGGAGTATTCTTTTGTGCAATTAATGTATTAAGAAAAAGACAGAAAAAAAACGTGGTAATTCTCATAATTCACCTGTTGGGCTATTTTTAAAACTGAAATTGGTTATTTATGGATTATTGTTATCTAATAAGGTTGTTATAGAGTCAATATTTGTCCTTTTGTAGTTAGAAAGAGGAAAACTTGTCTCAGCAAATTTTAATGTTTTTTTGTATTGTTTCCAACCCCAAGACTCAATATTTAGACTATCTACATAAAATTCATTAGACTTAAATGAAACATATGTTTTGGTAAAAAAACCGTTATTTCCTATGAGATCTTTAGATATAATAAAGCCACTTTTATTAATTTTTATTTCTTCGTAGTAAATAGGGGTATTGCATTTTAAAACGTTTTTATAAATTTTAAAAATTTCACTCTTTTTATTTATCGTTTTGCTTATAAATAGTATCGGAAAATCAAACTCTGAATTATTAGGAAAACAATCGTCATTACTACTTTCATAATAAGGTTTTAAAACAACAATTGTATCTATTGTTTTATTGTTGTCAAAATCAAAAGGAATAGGTTGGTCTGTATAATAATTTGAGAATATAATTCCATATCTGTTTTTGTAACCCTTAATTTGATCCAAACATTTTTTTTCTAACAAATTATTTTTTGGTCTAAATAAAGTGTCTCTTGATAAATCATGTGAATTTAAAATCACATTTTTTTTAATTTTATTGTTGCATGAAGAAAGAATGATTGATAATAAAAGGAGATATAAATTATACTTCATAATTATTTAAATTTTAAAAAGAAAATGAGACTTGACTAAAAATAGCTCCACACTAAAGGTAGGTTGTGTAGTTAAAATAATACTAAGTAGTAGTATGATTTTTTTCATAATCCGTTTTTTAGGCGTCAATAATTTGGCGTTTAGGTTTGTCTTTTACTAGATGTAGTCCCTCTTGTTGGCGTGAGTGTTTCGCTCTTGCGCATGGCACTTAATTTAATTCGGTTGCATGAATTTTGTACTCATGAGCGGGACGCTCAAGCCAACAGTAGAGTCTTGTAAAGTCTTCAGTTAAATTATGACTTGCATTTACAATTTTTAATAAGAATTGTATCTTTATCGAAGATAACTCCTATATCATTTTCAATCACTTTTTTAATTTGTTCATTAGTCCATTTGTTTTTTTTTCTTGCTCCATCAATATAAATATTTGGACGAAAATATGCTGTTAAAACTGAGATTGTAATAATGCCATTTTTTATTTGAAATGATTTAATTTGTGGAGTTACTAAATGAAACTGGTTTCTGTCCTTTTCTTTTACAGAATAAAAGAGTATTTTTTGTGCTGTTTCTAAGTTTACTCTTTTTTGCAATACACTGTCTTTATCTTGGATATATAATTTAATTGCTGATTCAGGCACTAGCATTTTTGATAGTGGGTAATATTCTGCTTTTTTTAAACAATAATTTTCTTTTTTTTTTAGATTACACGATATGAAAAGAAAAATTAATAAATATAAGAGGTGTTTAATTTGTAATTGTTTCATTTTTTGGAGATTTGAAATTAAACTATTTTATAATTATCTTTTAAATAGGGGCCATATTCCCCCTGCTAGCGCGAGCGTCTCGCTCGTGCATTTGCAAGATTTGTCTTTAATTGTGTCATTCTTTGTGTTCACGAGCGGGACACTCGCGCCGGCAGGGGAAAATGATTGCTCTAGGAAGTAGTGGTATTTTTTTGTAGTGAAGTTGGTCATTAGTTCGAGCGAAACGCTAGGAAGATTTTTTAATATTCTTGCAAATTATTAATCCATTTTTGTTGGTCATTATTTAACGTATCGAACTGCATTATTGCTTCTAGATTTATTGTTTTTTCAATGTTGTGAGGTGTTTCCATATCTAATGTTTGTACTATCGGTTCACTTTCACTATAATAAGATGTTTTTATTTTATTTATTATTAGTTTATAGTTTTTTAATTGAAAAATGGTACTTATTTTTCTGTTGTCTTCTTTTACATTAAAATGAAATTTTAGTTTAAGTTCTGATAACAATTTTTCATAACTGGTTTCTTTTTCTTTTGAATTATAGCAAATAACAGCTAATAGTAGGTTATTAGTATCTGACATCATTTGAAAATGATTAAATCTTAAATTTTTATAGAAATATGATGTGTCATCTTCTGTATATCTGTTGAGAGAAAATACTTTTCCAATTATTTTTTCCGCATCATCTGTATAATTAATTTGATTGTTTAACTCGTTAGCATATATGTTTTTCATAGAAACATATCGTGTTTCATAATATTTGGAAAATGCTTCTTTCGCATTTATCGTTTTATAAATATTGTTCTCATTGGGCAATAAATATTGGGTAGAATCTTTATCCACAAAATTTGCAAGAAAAAATTCTTTTACATTTACTTTTTTGTTCAAATTTTCAAAATTGGTATAACCCTTTTGTGAGTATGCAAAGTTAAGGACAATGTGACAGAGTAAAATTGAAAATACTTTTGCCTTTAGTGATTTCTTGTTATTATTTAATGTGATCATATTTAATTTTTTAGTTTCTTTTATTTCTTTTATTTTTCCTGCCAATAATCTAAATCTGGAAACACAATAGGTTCTCTGCCTTCCCATTTAGGAAATACAAAATCTTTAGGTAAAGAATATTCAGGTGCCATTAATCTTTTAAGATGTTCATTATAGACACCAAGCTGAAAAGACATAATTTTTTCGTTTTTTGATTTATTAATTAAATAAATATCACCAATAACTTTATCTAGGGTATCTTTTTTTATAGATATAATCATTCTATCAAATTGTTTAGGATTAATTTTTTTTTCTAGATTCTGTGGCATAATAATATCACCATTAAACCACCTTGATTCATCTTGGGAGTACCATTGGATATGAATTTGAATTGGAAGTTTTTTCTTTCTAGAAAGAAAGTCAGAGTTTTTTGGATAGGAAACAAATCGATCTTTCCAAGGCAAAAAACTGGATTTATTGTCAATTCGAAATAAACTGCCATCCTTGGCATAAAATGTTAATGCAAACTTGTATTCTTCTTCGCTTGAAAATCCAATATCATATGGATATTCTTTTTCTCCTTTTTCCCAAACAGAATAGGGAATGCCATGAATTTTCCAATAGGTAAGATAATTGCCCCATGACTTTATCTCTTTTTTTTTGTAGTCATCATCTATGTTTTTATCTTCTTCCCATTTTAAAATTTTAAACTTCGCTATTTCTGTACTGCCAGTTCCTCCCTGCATCCATACAGTTATATTGCCTCCAGGTGCCATTCCTGCAACAATTACACTGTAATCATTTCGGACACCATAAGAATCTATCACTTTTCTTTTAAACAATTCGAGCATTTTTTCTCTAGGCAATTTAAACCCTCCTCTATATACTAAGTTGTCGACTGAACAGATCCATTTTACCGCCATGCTATCAGGAACGGGCTTGTATTTGTCACCTCCAACATAACCGCCGCTAGTAATGCCCCATCCTTGATCTGCTCCTGTACCAGAAGACGCCCCCGCAACACTTTGTCCTTGATAAAAATATTCTACAAACGGTGCGCCTGATGGGTAATTTTTTGGACCAGAAAGACCTGCATTCCAGTCAAATGTATCTTTAGACTGACAGCTTGCAAATAAACTAATGATTAAAAAGCAGTATATAAAAAATCTAACTTTTGGGTACATATATTTCTCTTTTATAAATTACTTTATCCTCTTTTATAATTGGTTCAACAGGTTCATTGATAAAAACATAATTTGCCAAAAGATGATGATCTCCTGTTTGCACTGTTAAAAAATCATTTTCAAAACCGCCATAATGCGCTGATAAATGAACGTAATTGTGGTGTATGTGTTTGTAGATCTCGTAATCTATCTCGTAGGTTGAATTTTTGTCTTTGTTTTCTTCTTTTGAAGCGGCACGCATAATTTCTAAATACTTTCGCAATATATCAAATGATTCTGTTTCGGGAATTTCGTATTCAAATTTATATGGAGGCTTTGGAGAGGCTTCATCGTAACTTTTAAAGAATGGCACGTCATTTTCTATTGCCTTTTCTAACATGAGTTGCATGGGTACGAGCGAATACTTGTTTGAAATATATCTAGAATCTTTTAAAACATAATGATCTGAATCTTTAGTTTGATATACCTGATACATTGGATTATTTGAGATGGTCTTTCCTTCATCTGGAAAATCATTCGGTGCTTTTAGTTCTCTACTAGATATGCTTGTCCCCATCGAATTTGGTGAAATGCTGGTTTCGGTAACATGATCATAGGTATTTACAAATTGCAGCTCCTCATTAGTGCAGATAAATCTGTCTGTATAAAATTGCTTAAATTTCTGCATCTGACTCAGGATTTCTTTATCGCCAAGCGGTAAATCAAAATAACTTAATACAGGTTCATATTGTGTTAACTCTGCATACCCTCCGCCAATATCGGAGTGGGAGCCTATCATACCTAGCGTATAACCTTGTTCTGATGGGGTAAAAGCAAAGTTTTTCCGCCATTCTGTAGATGCTTTTATATGAAAAACTTTGCCTATTTTGATGCTTCCTATATTGGTTTTTATTTCGGGCAATGCTTCTTGAGCCAAAGGAGCCATAGATAAATAAGGTATGAGTGGTGCTCCAAGTCCTAGTTTGTACCCCATATTTTCTTTTACAACTATATCTGATATTACGGTATCAAAAATACCTAAAAAGCGTATTTCTATTTTGTAGGTTTCTCCCACAGGTAGATGTCCTTTTGCACTAAGCTCAAATCCCAATTGTCCTCCGGCATGTTTATCAATTATTTTTTTTCCAGAGGGCAAAGGGTATTTATCATAAGGATCATTGATCATTTCATTTCTGTACGTGGCTTTTTTCATCACTTCGTTGCAAAAATGCCTTGCAGCAGCAGCTCCTCTGCTAAAGCCAAATACATCAATTACAATTTTGTTGATTTTTTTATCTTTGGGTATTGCACTAAACTGGTTTTGAACCACTTTTTCGATGCCCTCGTGTACACGGCTTATTACACCCCAAGTATCTCTGGCCAAACCCGAACCTAAAAAATCATCTGGCTTTCCTTGTTTTGTACCAATACCTTCTACATATTGTTTTAACAATGCATATTCTCCATATTCAGAATGAGCATCTATTTGATTTTTATCATCCTTACTAGGTGTTTTTTTTTCCTTATATAAATCAAAAAGTTTGGCAATATTAGAATAAGGATTCCAGTAGCTGTCACGATCTGTAATTTTTACTTTTATTTTTTTGCTTTTTTTGTCTTTATCTTCTATTGTAATTTCTGTTTCTTTGTTTGCAGGAATATCTTTTGGGTCTATTCTGTCGGTATTACTTTTAATTTTAGAGTAATACATGCTGTCAGAATTAAAACGATTGTTTCCAGTGCCATCAAAAAACATTCCTACATATACATTGACTGAGTTTTCAGGCTGTTTTGGTACATATTTTTCTGGTTCACCATAGGTGTGATTTTTAGCAAAATAATCTATAAATCCGTTTGAGTTGTGTTCAATTCCTCCTTTGGCATAAACTCTAGAAGTTCCTCCAGTTTTTTCTATTATATTTCCTTTTACTCTAATATATTCTGACATAGTTTATTTTTCTTCGGTTATGGTATAGGTTAAAAAATCTATAGCATGAAACTGCCCATCAGCATAGAAGGTTTTGTTGGCAATTTCTTCTATTTGTTCTTTTGGCATCATGATAATGAGACTGCCATCTGATTTTCGAATTTCATCGCCCATTTTTTCTAATCTAAAAGGCTCAAAATTAATTCGGATATGACAGGCATGATTGGTCATGTGGTTTCCATAAGGATCACTATAACTGACATTGCTGTCTTTCAAGAAAAAATGAGCGCCGTTTTTAGAGTTGTGAAAACTGTAATTGCCAATGTTTCCCATTATGGTAATACCGCAGATTGTTTTTATTGCCATCTTAGTTAGTTTTGTCTTGTTTTCTCACTACTGTTGTTTTTGATATCCTTATCAGAGTGAAACTCATGTCCAATTTCACTATGTGTAACTATTCTGTTTTCAGAAGCAATATTTCTATCTTTTTTTACTTCTGAGTTAGAGTCGCCATCAATATTGATATGATTATCTCCAGCAACATGTAGTATTTTATCCAATCCGACACTAGTGTCTAAAATTCCTCCAATACTTGATGTTTTATTTAGTGTAGCTGTTTCAGAGATATTAGTTCCAGCTACATAAGTTATACTTTCACTTGCCTCAAAAACAATATTTTTAGCCCGTATAGTAACTGTTTCAGGAGAGGTCATATTAATATTTTTGCCTTCTTCATCTAGCTGAATTTCATTCCCACTCGGGTCAGAGAGTATGATGCACACTTTTTCAATAAATTTGAAAAGCTGTCCAAAAGGGAGTTTCCAGCCTTTAATTCGGTTTTTGTCATCAAAGAAATCGGGCATTTCTTTTCCGTTGTAATAGGTGCCAGAAACATACGGGCGTTCCGCATTGCCGCCTTCAAAACTCACCTGAACTTCTTCGCCAATTTCGGGTCTGAAATAAAGCCCTTTTCCAGAACCAGAGTAAGGCTGAACCACACGCATCCAGTCGCTTTTGCTTGACCAGCCATTCCAGAAGAATTCCACTTTTATGCGTCCCATTTTTTCAGGGTCATTATTGTCAATTACTATTGCGGGCTGGCTTTCGGCGGGAGCAAATGCCGTTACGTCTGTGTAGTGTGGCGCTGCCACATCGGCTGGAATTGCTTTGAACTGGCAGGTGTAATTTCCGTTTACTTCAGAGCGGTGTACAATTTCAACTGCCAATAAATGGTGCTCTACATTTTTGTTTTCAATAGAAAAAGTCTGTCCCAAACCTATTGGCAGATAAGAGGTGCCGCTGTAGAATATGCTGTTGGCATCGCGCCCTGCAGTCTGCATTTTCACCATTTTATCAATTTCTTCTTTATTTTGAGCGTTGCTGGTATACGCGCCGTTTTCGAGTCCGGGTCTTACAATGTAAGGCTGTTTAAAGACGGCAAGCGATGCAAAACGATCTCGGCTTCCTTCTGAGGTTTTTTCTGCACCATTTTTTATGGGGGAAGCGCTATTGTAGTCATAGCTGCTGAACGAAGTTTTGTGCGAAACCAGATTGGCCTCGATGCTAAAGTTATGCAGAGACGATTCGTTTATGAGTTTTATGTCGGTGTTTTTAATTTTGCCAAACTGCATGCGCATTCCGTCAAAATAAAACCATTGGGCATAGCGTGCAGAAAGGCGTTTAAGGAAATCAAAGCTCGTTTCGTTATACTGGATTTTAAAACTGAATTCTTTGGTATAAGTAGGTACAATGGCTTCTCTCTGATAGAATTCTCCCGAACTTTCTTCTGCAAAAATTTCGAGCCCAATCTGCTGAAGGCTTTTCTCGCGAAAGATTCTGGATTTTGGCATATCATCCAGAGCAATGGTATGGCTTGTTCCCGTTACATGCAGTCCGGCGGGGCTTCCGTGCAGATCGATAGAGCCTAATTTTGTAATTCTTCCTTTAGACATCAGTCGGATGCCTTTTACTTTAAAGGTAAAAATGACCTCGCTGCCAATATAGTTGCTAAAGGCTTTTTCCTGATCCTGCGGGGCAATAATAGGTTTTCCTGTGTATTGCCAAAAGAAAGAAAAATGATGGTGGTCTGCCATTTTTTGAGAGAGCTCAAGATTGTAGTAGATAACATTTTGGGTAAAGCCTTCTATGGTAATATGTACCTGTTCGGAGAATTTTGACATTTTTTATAAATTTAAATAGGGTAGTGATTGGTTAAATTGAAATCTATTTTTTAAAGAACTTGGCATTGCCGAAAATCGATTCTTTGGCGGTCAGTTCTAGGGATAAGAGCATTAGAATTTGCTCATGCTGTTACATTCTTCTTCGTTGATTTGTAGTTTGCTAGAAAGCTCATGCTGTTTGTTTTAAGGTTAATTTGATGCAATAGTTTTGCGATCCTTTATTTTGATATAGAGGAGAATAGTGGGATTTCTAAAATGTAGTTGGATTTACTGCTGGTATATGCGCAGTATTTTTAGTGCGGTATTATGGTAAATATAGACAGGGAGAAATAATAGTGACTACCTCTAAAAGACAAAAAAATAATAGAATAGGGTATTTTAAGAATCGCTAAATAAAAACAAAAGCAAAGTTTTCTTAAAAAACTAACAATAAAAAAGAGCAACTCAGTACCTTAGCATCTCAGTATCTTAGAAACTAGAAGACATGACCATTCAGCAGTTAAAATATATAGTCGCTTTAGACGAAGAACGGCATTTTGCAAGAGCTGCCGAAGTTTGTATGGTAACGCAGCCTGGACTTACCATTCAGTTAAAAAATCTGGAAGAAGAAATCGGAATTAAGATTTTTGATCGAAATAAAGTGCCGTTGACACCAACCGTTTTAGGAATTGAAATTATTAATAAAGCCAAAAAGATACTTCGTGAAGTCGATGAAATTCGTGATTTTGTGATCAATGAAAAAAATCTGCTGGAAGGAGAGCTGAAACTTGGCATTATTTCTACTTTATCGCCTTATCTGATTCCGCTGTTTATTCAGGCCATGAAAGAAGTGGCACCAAAAGTGCATTTTATTATTAAAGAAGGATATACGGGGCATTTAATGCGCGATTTGGAAACAGGTGCAATTGACGTTGCCATTATGGCTACGCCAACAGGAAACCCGAATTTAATTGAACATGTTGTTTTTAAAGAACCGTTTGTTGCCTATTTAAATCAGACGCATCCTATGGCGAATGATGAATTTTACGAAATGCAGCCTGGCGACAAAACCGAATTGTTATTATTGCATCACGAATATTGCTACAACGCACAATTGTTAGACATCTGCGGACTAAAAACATCCGATAAAATTAAGGAGCAATTTACGTACGATATTAATTCGATAGAAACCTTAAAAAATCTAGTTCGCGCCCATTTAGGATTTGCAATTATTCCTAAACTTTCCACCTTAAACGAATCTGGCGGACTTTTTAAGCCTTTCAAGGAACCTGTTCCCGTAAGAGAAATAAGTTTAGTAGTTTCCGATTCCTTCTCCAAGAAATTATTACTAGAAAAAATGAATGAAGCAATCTGGAATTGTCTTCCCGAATCGTTAAAAAAAGATTTCAATTATAAAAAAATCCGCTGGAATGATTCGCCTTATTTTATAAAAGCAGTTAGTAAGTCGAGTTAAATTCCAAAATAAAAATTCCAAATTCCAAGCTATAAAGTAATTGGAATTTGGAATTTTTATGAATCTATTCAAAAAAGAATTACATCTAGTTTTGTCAGTCTGAGCGAAGTCGAAGACCAAGCAAGTAACGCCGCAATCAAAATCGCCAATCTTTGTAGAGTTTCTCGCGAAGATTTCTCCTTCGTCGAAATTGTAAAAGTTACTTATTTCGGTAACGGATTTATCATTTCAATTGGCTTTTTTCCAT